>DASTKI010000252.1:0-35394 GCA_035716045.1 Ktedonobacterales bacterium | reverse complement strand
CGAGCGCTCGGTGGCGATGGCTGACGAATTGAGCGGGGCGAAGCGGCGGCGATACGAGCGCATCCTCGCTGAGGCGCTGGAGCAGTGCGGCGGCGCATGGCTGCCCGAGCTGCGGGAGCCGCTCTCGCTGGCGGCGGCGCTGGCGGAGGCTCCGCCGGGCGCGCTATCGCTGATTCCGTGGGAGGCGGCGTCAGGCCAGCCGCTGGCGGCGGCGCTGCGGCGGGAGCGGGCGACGCGACCCATCACGGGAGTCTGGCTGTTCATCGGGCCGGAGGGGGGCTTCTCGGCGGCCGAGGTTGCGCTGGCGGAGCGGCATGGCGCGCATGCGGTGACGCTGGGGCGGCGCATCCTGCGGGCGGAGACAGCCGCGCTGGTGGCCGCGACGCTGGCGTTGGACGCGCTGGGCGCGCTGGATGCGGGGCCGGGCGCGGGATAGCGCCTGGCGCTGGCGTCAAGGCTGGCCGCTGACGAGAAGCGCGCGCCGCCTCGTCCCACCAATCTACTCAGGATCCGCGAGCGGCGCCGCTGGCTGGCCGAAGTTGTCACCCAGATCGGGCACGGCGAGGCCCTGTAATCCCAATGTGAGCGCCAGCTCGCCGCCGTGATGGATGTCGTGTTCGAAGATGCGCGCGACGACCCACTGGCGCGGAACGGCGTAGCGCTTGCCCTGATAGAGGTGTGGGTAGATGTGTCCGAAGGGCGCATGATTTCTTCCCGTGTCGCTGGGCTGAGGAGGTCATTGGAGAGGTAAGGCGCAGCCATGCCTGGCGAGCGGCGATAGGAGGACGGGCTAGCGTTGAGCTGGGTGGTCGTCAGATCTGTCGCTAAGGCGCTGGCGCTGATCTCTGGCCGCCCGGCGGTTTATCATGAACACGAGCGCCATGGGGACAGCGAAGAACACGATCAGCGCCAGGACGATGACGATGGTCGCGGGGTCACGGTTCACCGCGCCGTAGATGATGAGTCCCAGGAGCCCAGCCAGCAGCAAGACGGTGATCCAGCGGTTGGCCGGGATGATCTCGCGCATCATGCGGGCGCTCCTGGCTGGGTATGGACGATCAGTTTGTGGGGATCGTGGCAGGCACGATGAGGATGAGGCTAAAGAACAAGATCGCGATGATGAGGCCAATCGCAACCTCAGCATAGCCGATGATAAGACCGGCGACGGCGTAACCATGCCCGCGCTCGTAGCCATTGGACCGCTTGATCTGGCCCAGGGCGATGTGACCCAGGATGATGCCGACGATGCCGAGGCCAGCGACAACAACGCCCACTAGCGAGCAAACGAAGCTGGCGATCGCGAGCGCGTTGGTCGGGTTCATGCCGGGCACGTACTGCGGTGGGTATCCCGGATACGGCGGCGCGGCGCCGGGTTGATACTGCTGCTGGTACGGCTGGTACTGCGGCGGATACGGCGGATATTGGGGCGGTGGCGCGCCAAAGGCCGGGGTCGGTTCGCCGCCCGGTTGCGGCGCCTGCTCGCCATAGGGCGTGTACGGTGTATATGGGGCGGGCTGGGCGGGCTCTCCGCCGCCTGGGTTGGCGCCTGGCGCATAGCCGGGAGCGTTATCGCCTATCGGCATAGGATTGGTCATGATGAATGGGCTCCTCGTCAGCGGGATGGAACAGGCGAACGACTCCAGACGGCGACATACCAGGGCGGGTGGGTCGGCGCGACCATCCCACGGTAGTGTACGCTTCAGGGTCGCCAACGGTCGCAAACACACAATCCGGCGCGGGCAGCCTGATGACAGGTCGAGGCTGCCCGCGCCGGGCGCCGGAGCTCGCGCGATTGATGTAGCCCAGGCTATTCGCTGAAGTTGACCTGGCTCTTGATCTGCTCGCGCATCACCTTCTTGTCGAACTTGCCTACGCTGGTCTTGGGCAGCGCGTCCACGAAGATGACCTCATCGGGCAGCCACCACTTGGTGACCTGTGGCTCCAGATGGCGGATGATATCCTCTTTGGTGATCGTGTCCTTGTACTCAGGCTTGGGGACCACGACCGCCACGGGCCGCTCCGACCACTTGGGATGCGGCACGCCGACGACGGCGGCTTCCAGCACCATCGGGTTGCCCATGATGAGGCTCTCCTCCTGCACGGAGGAAATCCACTCACCGCCGGACTTGATGACGTCCTTTGTGCGGTCCACGATCGTGATGTAGCCGTCAGCGTCAATCGTCGCGACATCTCCAGTGCGGAACCAGCCATCAACGAACTTCGAGGCGCCCATCTCTTCGTTGTCAGCGTGGTAATAGGAGCTCGTGATCCACGGACCGCGCACCTGAATCTCGCCGAACGTCTCGCCGTCCCAGGGCGCTTCGTCACCTGTGTCGAGCCTCATGATGCGCAGATCCACGCCGGTGACAGGCACGCCCTGCTTGGCCCGGTAGGCGATTTGCTCGTCCGGTGGCAGCGACTGGAGATTGGACTTCAGCCGCGAGACGGTGCCGATGGGCGACATCTCGGTCATGCCCCAGGCCTGAATGATCGTCAGCCCCTTATCCTGGAGGCCCTTGATCAGTGAGGCGGGCACCGCTGAGCCGCCGCAGACGATGCGATTGAGACTGGACAGGTCGAAGTTGGGGTTACGGTCCAATACCTGCACGAGGCCGATCCAGAGCGTGGGGACGCCAGCGGCCAGCGTTACCTTTTCTTCGGCGATAGTCTGCGCGGTGCGCGTTGGGTCCATGAACTTGCCTGGGAAGACGAGCTTGCTCCCCACCATTGCGGCGGCGTGCGGCAGGCCCCAGGCGTTGACGTGGAACATGGGAACGAGCGGATAGGAGACATCGCGCTCGGAGAGGCCCACGGTATCTACCTGTGTGACCGAGACGGCGTGCAGGAAGGACGAGCGATGGCTGTAGACGACTCCCTTCGGGTTGCCGGTCGTGCCGGAGGTGTAGCACATGGCGGCGGGCTCGCGCTCGTCGAGCTCCGGCCAGGCGAATGTGGCAGGCGCGCTGGCCAGGATCGTTTCGTAGTCGAGAATGGGGGGCATGCCCTCGACTGCGTCAGGCAGCGGGCCATTCATGATGACGATGCTCTTGACACTGCCCAGGCTGTCCTTCACGCCTACCAGGAGCGGGAACAGATCGGCGTCGGCGAAGATAACGCTGTCGGCGGCGTCCTGGATGATGTAGCCGAGCTGGCTGGCGGGCAGGCGCAGGTTGAGCGTGTGCAAGACCGCGCCCATGCATGGGATGGCGAAGTACAGCTCGTAGTGGCGGGTGGAGTTCCACGCCAGAGTGGCGACGCGGTCTCCGCGCTTGACGCCCAGCGCCTGGATCGCTCCCGCGAGCCGCTCGGCGCGGGTCAGCGTCTCACCATATGTGGAGCGGTCGTAGCCATCGGCGGTGACGGTGACGATCTCGCGGTTAGGGAAGAGGCGGCGCGCGCGGTTGTAGACGTGCTGCAGCGTCAGCGGATAGTCCATCATCGTGGAGATGAAGGTGGGCGCCGCGCCATTGGGGCTTGCGACAGGGGCTGGCGCGGCGGTCGCGGGCGTCGGGGCGGACGCGGCTTGCGTGGCGATCGGGCCAGACTGGGTCTTGTTGCGACGGAACCAGGACATGATGGACACCTCCCGTGCGCCCTACCAGCGGCGGCGAGCGCGAGACTTCGCGAGACTCCAAGAGCGAACGATAGATGACCAGGCTAGGCGTGCGTTGGCGTACATTGTACGCGAGAGCGGCGCGCGTGCGCTATGCCGTCTCCGCGGCGCGTATTTTTCCTGAGGTTGACACTGTCCGCTCCGTTAGTGTTCTCCCGGCTGCCCCATCACGCGGAGAGGGCGTGTGGATGTGATTGTCACCGTGCCCAGGGTGCGAGGAGAACTCTCGGGAGGGCGCACGGCTGATGCGCCAGGCGAGAGGCGCCCTGGCTCCGTCGAGTGTGGCGATCCTTGCCGAGAACGAGGCGCCTTAGCCGGTAATGGCGCCGCCGTAGCCGACGACCTCGATCTGCCACTGATCGTTGACCCAGAGGCCCGCGACGCGTACGGGCAAGCCCCAGCTGGCGACGACTGACACGGCGTCGCTGATGGCGGCGAGGTGGCGCTCGCGGTCGGCGGGGAAGGCAGCGCAATCGTTGTGGCCGGCGATGGCGAGGAATGTGGAGCCATGCGCGGTCACGGAAATCTCGACCATCTTGCGTATCTGATCAAGGATAGCCTGGGGCGCGCTCGTCAACACGCCGTCCGGGCCGGGCCAAGTGACGGTGTCCACGTAGTCCGCGTGGGCGTTCCGCTTGACCCATTCACTGACCGGGGATTGCGTGCGCCCGTCAATGCAGGTGATCGTGGTGGCGAAGACGCCAATGGCCATGGATGGTCCTCCGATTGGAGATCAATGAGGTTGGAGATCAATGAGAGCGACGAGTGCCACCCGTCAGCGGCTCTCGTAGGGCAACGGGTCACTAAGTCCAGCTTCGGCGAAGCCCTTGAGCCGCAGCAGGCAGCTATCGCACCGACCGCACGCCTTCTCTCCGCCTTCATAGCAACTCCACGTCAACTCCCATGGGACGCCGAGCCGGGTCCCCTCGCGCACGATATCCGCCTTGGACATCTGGATCAGCGGCGCATGGCAGCGCAGCGTTCGCTTATCCTCCGTCCCCGCTTTGGTGGCCAGGTTGGCGGTCGCCTGGAAGGCCTCCAGAAACTCGGGGCGACAATCGGGATAGCCGCTATAATCGAGGGCGTTTATGCCGAGGAAGATGTCGTCGGCGCCGACGACCTCGGCGAAGGCGGTGGCGAGCGAGAGGAAGATCAGGTTGCGGCCTGGCACGTACGTCACGGGGATGCCATGGCCCATCTCATCGAGCGAGCGCTCGCGAGGGACGGCCATGTCGTCTGACGTGAGGGCGCTGCCACCGAAGAGTCGTAGATCAATATCTACCACCCGGTGGTCGGTGACGCCATAGTGTTGAGCGATGGCGCGCGCGGCCTCCAGCTCGCGGCTATGGCGCTGCCCATAGCGGAACGAGATGGCATGCGCGGTGAAGCCTCGCTCGACGGCGATGGCGAGTGCGGTGGAGGAGTCGAGGCCGCCAGACAGCAGGACGACCGCTGGTCGCGCCGCGGATTCGCTCATGAGGTGGCCTGCTCCTTGCTGTGGCTGCCCTGTGTTCGCGCGCGGTGGACGCGACTGTGGCCAGGGCGCCAGCCGCTCACCCTGATGCGGCAATACTGTATCACACGCGACTCAGCGGGATGGCCGGCGGCGAGCGCCGGTGGGCGCCGCATGGCGTGCGAGATTGACCGGTGAAGCGGTGGATTGTTATACTCGGCTGGCGACAGTTCAGGACTGCATATCCAAGGAGAAGGGCGAGTATGGCGCAGGTCAATGTCTATCCCATCCCGTCATGCGCGGAATGCGGCATCCAGTCAGCGGGTAAATGTCCGACCTGCCATCACAGTCTCTGCATTGATCACTTCCCGCTCAACGCGCATGAGCCGTGCGCCAAGCGCCTGGCCGCCGCCGAGACCTCTCGAAAGTGCTATATTTGCGGCGAGCCCGCCCGCCCGCAGCAATGGTCGTCCGCGGTCTATGCGCATTATGTTGATGCGCATGCGTGCGCGGGCTGTCATCGCCCGATCTGTGATGACGCGCACACCGCCTTCCGGGAAGAGCATATCATCGTCCGGCGTGACGGCGTGCGCAGCCATCGCTACCACATTACCAAGCGGTACTGCCCAGTCTGCTCGCGCGTGCGGGTGTTCGGCGGGCTGATTGGCGCGGGATGGTGGCTGGCGGGCGGTATCATCGTAGTGGCGATCGCCGTAATCGTGGCGCAGGTGGCGCTGGGTTGAGCTGGGCGGCGTCAGCTATTGAGGAGTTCATGCGGGTGAGCGCAAGTAACAAGGCGGCGCGGGCGTCTAGCATCGCGGGGGCGCTGGGGCGCTATCGCGCGGAAATCGAAACGGGGCTGCGGGCGGCGGTGTCGTCGGCCGCGACTGCCACTCCGCGCGCGGCTGCGAGCTCCAGGGCGCTGGCTAGCATGTACGGGCAGATCGAGTATCATCTGGGCTGGCGCGCCACTGACCTCTCGCCTGAGGAAGGGAACCCCGGCAAGCGCCTCCGCCCTACGCTGGCGCTGCTGGCGGCGGAACTGGTTGGCGGGCTGCAGGCGGTGGCGCGTGCGCTGCCAGCGGCGGTCGCCGTTGAGTTGATTCATAATTTCTCGCTGATCCATGACGACATCGAAGATGGCGATGAAGCGCGCCACTACCGTCCGACACTCTGGAAGATCTGGGGGCAGGCGCAGGCGATCAACAGCGGTGACGCGCTGTACTCACTGGCGCGCATGCGGATATGGGAGCTGCCGCGGCTCGGCGTAGAGCCTCTGCTGGTCGTGCGGCTGGCGGAGCGTGTGGACCAGACGTGCCTGGAGCTATGCGAAGGGCAGCACCTGGACATGAGCTTCGAGGGGCAGCGGGACGTGACCGAGGCGATGTACCTGGACATGATCGGGCGCAAGACCGCGGCGCTGATGAGTTGCGCGGCGGAGCTGGGCGCACGGATCGGAGCGCCGGAGGACGAGGCGCTGGGCGACCAGCTGGGCGCGTTTGGGCGGGCGCTGGGCCTGGCGTTCCAGCTCCGCGATGATGTGCTGGGCATCTGGGCGGCGGCAGAGCTGGGCAAGTCGGAGGCGGGCGACGTGCGGCGAAAGAAGATGACGCTGCCTGTGATCCATGCGCTAGAGCATGCGGAGCGCGCCGACCGTGAGGCGCTGGCGGCGATCTACGCTGGAAGCGGGCCAGCCACCGATGAGCAGGTCGCCCAGGCGCTGGGGATTCTCGGCCGATCGGGGGCGCGACAGCGGGCCTATGGCGCGCTGCGCGAGCAGCTCGACATCGCGACCGCGGCGTTGGAGCGCACGCGGCAGGCGGCGCCACCGCGTGGCGAGCCTACGCGCGAGGCGGGAGAGGCGCTGATGAGCCTGGTAGACTTCATTCGAGCGGGCACGTTCGAGTAACGCTCGGGCAGCGTATGCGATTCTCGGGGGGAGGCGCGTTGCCGCTGGCGCCCTTCATATAGCCGCTGGCTACGGCGATACTGGCTGGACAGGCGGCGGAAGCAAGAGCGCGTGAATGGGTGAACGGACGCACCCGGAGATTTGGAATGATCTCGAACATCCGACGTAGAAGCAGAAGCCGAAGGTCGCCGGGATGGCCAGGATGGCAAGGCCGCTGGTGGAGATAGCGCGAGCCGCCCGCGTCAGTCGGAGCGTGACGCGGGCGGCTCGTTAGGGTCTGAAGAACGTGCGCTATTGGACGACGACCGTCATGTTCATCGCCGGATGCACCGTACAGGCGAGCTTATAGGTGCCTGGTTTGGTGAATGTGACCTGCTTCTGCTCTCCGGCCATGATCTGGAAGCCGGGGGAACCGAGATCCGACGGGGCGTCAGCATTGGCTTGGCAGGAGCCATTCTCGCCAGTGCAGATGATGTGAACGCCGCCGCTACTGCTGGGGTCATCGAAGGTGACTGCCTGGTTGGCGGAGACGGTGACGCACTTGTCCGCGAAGTCGGTCTGGGTCAGCGCGATGGTCTGTGTGGTCTTGCAGTTCCCGCCGCCACTGCCACCAGTGGTTGAGCCGCCGCCTGGGCCGCCATCCGACGCCGCCTTGCCGCATGCGCCCAACGCGAGCGAGAGCATGAGCGCCAGCGGCACAAGTGCGAGCGCAATCTTCTTCATAGGTTGTGTGTTCCTTTCGACTCAGCAGGCGCTGATCGCGCCTCGCTGAAAGTGCGGGTCGCAGCGCAAGCGCAGTCTGCGCTATCGCGGATATCGCGAGAGAATCACGGGAATGTGAGGTGTGGCGTGCGGCCACAAATGCCGCAAGAAAGTATACCAAAGGTGGACGTGGGTGAACAATCGGGTATTCGGCCAACTTGCAGGTATATCACGTCAGGTGTTTTCCTGATCGAGGATCGGCATCGAGGATCGGCGCCAGCGCGCCTCGGCGTCCCTAGACGCTAGAACGCGCTGGCGTAGGGGATGTGAGCTGATACCCTACGCCGGGCGCGGTCTGGATGTAGCGCGGGCGCGAGGGGTCAGGCTCGATCTTGCGGCGCAAGCGGCGAATATAGACCCAGATGAACTCGATCTCTTCGCGGTAGGCGGGGCCCCAGACCTGCTCGAGCAACGTCTCATGCGAGACGGTCTTTCCGGCATGACGGGCCAGGGCGCGCAGCAGGCGATATTCGGTCTTGCTCAGCATGACGGGTGAGCCCGCGATGGTTACACGGCGCTCAGTCTCGTCAATTACCAAGTCACCGCAGACGGTCATGCGCTCTCTGGGCGCGCTGTGAGCCGTCTGGGCCGATGTGCGAAGCGCCCGGCGGACGCGGGCGATGGTCTCCTCCATGCTGAATGGCATGGCGATGACATCGGCGGCGCCCGCGTCCAGCGCGCTGGCGGCGTGGGTGGGGTTGGCGTCACGTGTGAAGATGATGACGGGCGCGTTGGTGCGCGCGAGCGCCCGCTGGAGCGGGTCATGCGGCGCCTCGGCGGGCAGGGCCGCGTCCAGCAGGATGATATCCGGCTCCTCGGCGTCCACCTGGCGCAATGTCGTCGCCAGATCGGCGGCGGTGAGCGCCCGATAGCCTGCTCGCTCCAGATTGGAGCGGAGATAGCGCGCCATGCGTGGGTCGCCATGCGCGACGAGCGCGACCTGGCGCTGGCGCGCGAGTGGTAGTGACGGGCCAGACACCGCGCCGGGCTCGCCCTCTTCGTCTTCATCAGCGACAGTGGCGTCGGGGTCCATGAGCGCGTTGAGTTGATAGGGCGCGAGCGGCGGCGTGGCGGGCAATGCCAGCCCGAGCGTGAGCATCTGCTCCTCCGGCCCGGGGCTGGCCCATGCGCGGCCGCCGTGCGCCGAGGCGACCTCTCGCGCCAGTACCAGGTGAAGCGAGGCTGGCGGCTCGCCCTCATCCATCGCGAGATGCGCCTCCAGTCCGAGTGGGACCGCAAGCCCTTCACGCAACCTGGCGCGCAGACTGATGACCGCTTCCTCGGATACGCAAGCGGGATCGCTCCTACCGGGCGGGGCGGCGTAGCGCAGGGAGACACGCACATCGCCTCCGGGACTGCTCGCGACGATCCAGGCGATCAGCGCGTCTATCGCGCGCTCGATGCGCGCGGCGTCGCCGATCAGCGACGGTTCATTGCCTGGTAGGGCAAGCTCGAAGGTGTGTCGCGGCGCTTGCGTCTTCCAGCGCGAGAGCGCCGAGATCAGGAGGTCGGAGACCTCAATGGATGCTAGTCGGGGCGGGGTGTCATGATAGGCGAGCAGCGTGTCGAGCGCATCGAGCGTGCGGCGCGTCTGGCTGGCGGCATCCTGCAGCGCATCAAGCGCCGCGCGCTGCGCGACAGAGGGCGAGGCGCTCAAGGTGAAGGAGGCGCGCTGAATGGCATCGAGACGCGCTTCGATCTCACGACGAGCCGCCCGCGCCCATACGCGCATGGTTGGGCGCGGGTCTATCGCGTCAGTGGAAGGTGTTTGAGAGGAGGCCGAGACTTGAGGGCGTGGGTTATCGCCTGAATATCTCATCGTTGTGACACCACCTTCGCCATAGTATAGGGCGCGGCGCCGCTGGCGCCAAGGGCGGCGCCGCGTGGTACTCACCGTTCCGAGCGTTCAGGCGATTGTCAGGACTCATCGCAAAGCTGCAAGCCACCTGTCCGGCTGAGCGCGCTACAATCGGATCATGTGGGCTCATGCGTGGAAGTATGTGCCCACGACCAGGGCTGGGATTGGGGAAACGAACTGATGCAGAAGGCGGTTCCGGTCGAGCGGCGCGACGCGCGAGGCGTTGGCTCCACGGTAGCGGCATATATCAACTTGATGAAGCCTCACGTGACCGTGCTGCTGCTGGGCGTGACGCTGGCCGCGATGGTCGTGGCGCTCAACGGATTGCCCCCGCTGGGCGTGACGCTGGCGACGCTAGTGGGCGGGGCTCTGGCGGCTGGCAGCGCCAACGCGATCAACTGCTACTGGGACCGCGATATAGATGAGGTGATGAGCCGCACCCGGACGCGCACGCTGCCCTCCGGACGGATTGAGCCGTTGGGCGCGCTGGTCTTCGGCCTGGGAATAGGCGCGCTGTCCGTCGTGATTTTCGCCCGCTGGGTCAACTGGGCGAGCGCGCTGCTGGCGCTGGGCGCGATCCTCTTCTACGTGCTGGTCTACACGATGTGGCTCAAGCGCACGACCGCACAGAACATCGTCATCGGCGGCGCGGCTGGCGCGGTCCCGGCGCTGATCGGCTGGGCGGCGGTCGCGCCGCTGCGCTGGGACGCCTCGCTCTGGACGCCGCTACTGATGTTCACAGTGATCTTCCTGTGGACGCCGCCCCACTTCTGGGCGCTGTCGCTGGTGCTGAAGAAAGACTACGCGCGGGCTGGGGTGCCGATGCTGCCGGTGGTCAAGGGCGAGGCCGAGACCTACCGGCAGATCTTCTGGTATACGCTCGCGCTTGTGGCCTCGACTTTGCTGCTGGTCGTGTCCGGCGGCATGGGCTATCTCTACTTGGTCTGCGCGCTGGCGTGTGGCGCGGGGCTGATCGTCCTGGCCGTGCGGCTGGGTCGCCAGCGGACGCTCAAGAGTGCGCGCACCATGTTCTGGTTCTCGAATTACTACCTGGCGCTGATGTTCGCGGCGATGGCGCTGGACCACGTTCTTCGCTAGCGGAGGGCGCTGGCCCCGGTACCAGCAGGCGCCGAGGAGGTTCGGTCGCTCGTTGTACTGAAATGGCGTATCGGCGGCTTCGATACGCGCAACGTGAGCATGACACAATCGCTCCGATAGCAGGGGCGCGAGACGGGTCCGGCTGGCTTGCCTGTATGGTGGGCCGGCCTGGCATGGTGTGACGGGGAGCCACATGCGCGGCGCCCCGGCCGGGAAGCGGCCCGGCCGTGACACTGGGAGGCTGAGGAATCATTCGTATGCCATTCAAGCCGAACACGTTCAAACGGTGGCGGCTCGCATCGCTGCTGCCGCTGATGATTGCCCTGGCGCTGGCAGGCTGCGGGCAGACGGACATCAATCAGGTGGACCATACGCCAAACATCCTCGACCCGCGAGGGCCGAGCGCGTATGCCGAATCGAACCTCTTCTGGTTCATCCTGATCGTCTCAACGGTGGTCTTCGTCGCCGTCATCTCCGTGCTGCTGTACTCGATCGTCCGCTTCCGGGCGCGCCCGGGCGCGCCTGAGCCGAGGCAGCTGCATGGCAACACCAAGCTGGAGATCGGCTGGACGATCGTGCCATCGCTGGTGCTGCTGGCCGTGCTGGTTATGACCATCACGACGATGTTCCAGATCCAGCAGCCAGCGAGTGCGAACACGATCACGGTCAACGCCATCGGGCATCAGTGGTGGTGGGAATTCCAGTATCCTGACGAGCGTGTGGTGACGGCGGATGAGATGTGGGTGCCGACCGGTACGGTGGTGCACATCAACCTCGTCTCGAACAACGTAATCCACAGCTTTTGGGTGCCGCAGCTGACTGGCAAGACGGACGTGATCCCCGGTCACGATAATACGATGTGGCTTCAGGCGGATTCGACGGGATGGTTCCGTGGTGAGTGCGCTGAGTTCTGTGGCACGCAGCACGCGCACATGGACTTCCTGGTGCACGCCGTTTCCCCGTCGGACTATCAGGCGTGGGTCCAGCAGCAGCAGGCGACAGCCGCCCAGCCAACGGATGCGCTGGCGCAGGCTGGGGCGAAGTACTTCGCGGCGAGCCCCTGCATCGGCTGCCATATGATCAACGGCGTGACCAAAGGCAGCGGCGCCGGGCTGATCGGCCCGAACCTGACGCACTTCGGCAGCAGGCAGTGGATCGCGGGCGGCGTGGTCAACAATACGCCTGAGAACCTGGCCGCGTGGATCAAAGACGCGCAGGTGGTCAAGCCGGGCAGCGATATGCCAGCGTTCACGAACCTATCGCAGAGCCAGATTGACGAGCTAGTGGCGTATCTGGAGAGCCTGAAATAGCGTAACCACGGCACGAGGGCGCGGACCCCGCCTGATATGGCGCCCCGCCCGCGCCCGGACTGGACAGAGAGGCTGTCAATGGCAGTTGGGAGTGTCGCGACACGCGGTCGCGCAGCGCGACGATCCTGGACCCAATCCGCAATCGGGTCGTGGGTCACGACGACCGATCACAAAAAGATCGGTATCATGTACATCTACACGGCGTTCTTCTTCTTCCTGTTCGGCGGCGTGCTGGCGCTGATCATCAGGACGCAGCTCGCCGCTGCGAACAATAATCTAGTGTCGCCAGAGGCGTACGACCAGATCTTCACGATGCACGCCACCATCATGATCTTCCTGTTCATGATGCCGATCTGGACGGGCTTCGGTAACTACCTCGTCCCGCTGATGATCGGCGCCAGGGACATGGCCTTCCCGCGCATCAACGCGTTAGGCTACTGGCTGTTCCTGATCGGCGGCATCGTCCTGAGCCTGAGCTTCGTCTTCAACTCCGCGCCGAACGCGGGCTGGTTCAGCTACGCGCCGCTAACTGAGGCGACGCCGACCTGCCTCGTGCAGAACGTCGCATCGCAGTCAGTGCAGGCGCAGGCGGCGCTCGCGGCGTCTACCGCCGCGCAGGCCCCCGCGCAGGGCTGCTTCTCGCCCGGCGCGAATCCCGACTTCTGGATTGTCGGCATCAACATCCTCGGCATCGCCTCGCTGACGGGCGCCATCAACTTCATTGTCACTATCCTGCGCATGCGCGCGCCGGGCCTGACGATCAATCGCATGCCGCTCTTCAGCTGGATGATGATGGTGACGTCGTTCCTGCTGGTCTTCGCGCTGCCGAGCTTGACGGTCGCCAGCTTCCTGCTGCTTTTCGACCGCCATCTGGGCACACACTTCTACCAGGCGGGATTCGGCGGCGACCCGCTGCTGTGGCAGCACCTCTTCTGGTCGTTCGGCCATCCTGAGGTGTACATCCTGATCCTGCCGGCGTTCGGCATCATCTCGGAGGTTCTGCCGGTCTTCTCCGGCAAGCCGATCTTCGGCTACACCTTCGTTGCCTGGTCGGGCGTCACGATTGGCTTCCTCAGCTTCACGGTGTGGGCGCACCACATGTTCGCGGTTGGGCTGCCGCCGCTGGCGCAGGCGTTCTTCGCCTCCAGCACGACGCTGATCGCGATTCCGACGGCGGTGAAGATCTTCAACTGGGTGGCTACCGTCTATGGAGGCCGGATCCGTTTCACCGCGGCGATGCTCTTCGGGCTGGGCTTCGTTGGGATGTTCCTGATCGGCGGCCTGAACGGCGCGGCGCTGGCGGTGGTACCGTTCGACTACCAGGTCACTGACACCTACTTTGTCGTCTCACACATCCACTATGTGCTCTTCGGCGGCTCGGTGATGGCGCTGTTCGCCGGCATCTTCTATTGGTTCCCGAAGATGTCTGGGCGGATGCTGAATGAGGGTCTGGGGCAGATCCAGTTCTGGCTGTGGATGGTCGGGCTGAACGCGGCCTTCTTCCCGATGCACATCCTGGGCATCCTGGGCATGCCGCGGCGGCAGTTCACCTACCCACCGAACCTGGGGTGGGACGGCCTGAACTTCCTCTCGACAATTGGCGCGTACTTTATCGGGCTGGGCGTGCTGGTCTTCCTGGTGAACTGGATCATCACCATCTCGAAGAAGCCAACGGCGCCCAGCGACCCATGGGACGCCTTCACGCTGGAGTGGGCGACGACCTCACCGCCGCCGGTCCACAACTTCGACACCATTCCGGTGGTGCGCAGCCGGCGCCCGGTCTATGACCTGAAGCACCCGGACAATCCGGACTGGAAGAACGAACACTAACTGGGGTTTCGTGACTCGCGTCGCCGCTCGTCTGTCGCGTGGCGGCGCGAGATGCGAATCCCCCTGAAGCGAAACACTAGGATGCAGCCATGGTGACGGATCAGGAGCGAGTGGAAACACGCATGCCTTCCCGTATGCCGCCCGCTCAGCGGCGCGGGCTGGTGATGCTGGCCATCTCCGCGGTCGTGCTGCTCGCCCTGATCGGCTTGCTGGCGGCGCGCCTGATCGCCGCCGGCCAGGCCGCCAACAAGGCGCCCACGTTCTCGCTCGATGGCAAGCCCGCGCCGGACTTCACCGCCGCGCTCTACAGCGGCGCGCCGGGGCAGACTTTCCATCTAGCGGCGATGAAGGGTAAGCCGGTGGTGATCAACTTCTTCGCGTCGTGGTGCGCGCCCTGTCAGGAGGAGGCGCCAATCCTGAACGCGGGCTGGCGTCAGTACGCGCAGCGCGACGGAGTGGTTTTCATCGGCATCGTCTATCAGGATGCGCGCCAGAACGCCATGAGCTTCGTCCAGCAGGAGGGCGTGCCATACGCTATCGGCGCTGATCCGAATGGATACACGGCGATCTCGTATGGGGTCACGGGCGCGCCGGAAACGGTGTTCATCAATCGCGAGGGGATCGTGGTGAGCAAGTATGGTGGGCCGCTCGACTCCGGCTCGCTCGACCGCTACATCAAGGCGATCCTGAAGTAGCGCCAGGCTGAGTTGACTGAGGAGCGTCTGGTGGCGATTACGCAACTGAGTCTGGGGTCGGCGCTGATCGCGCTACTCGGCGGGCTGGCGTCGTTCTTCTCGCCATGCGTCGCGCCGCTGGCGCCCGGCTACATTAGTTACATCAGCTCCCTCGCGACCGGCGAGACGGCGCTCGCGTCGGGCGGGCCAGGCGCGCTGACCTGGCGCGCGCGGCTGCGCGGCCCAGCGACGGTGGCAAGCCTGTTATTCGTCGCCGGCTTCTCGGTGACGTTCATCGCGCTGGGTCTGCTGGCGGCGAGCTTTGGCGGCCTGCTGCTGGCCTACCGTCCGGTGATGCAGACCATCGCTGGCATCGTGATGCTCATCATGGGCGTCTTCCTGCTCGGCTGGCTGCCACGGAGTGTGACGGAGCTGCTGATGCGCGAAGGCCGCCTGCGCGTGCCGGACACGATCGCGCGGCGCTGGGGCTTCGCGGCCCCGTTCGCGCTAGGCATCGTCTTCGCGGCGGGCTGGACACCCTGCATCGGGCCAGTGCTGACCTCGGTGCTGTTCTTCGTCGGCGCGACCAGCACGATGGCACAGGGCGCGGCGCTGTTGGCGTTCTACTCGCTGGGGTTCGCGATCCCGTTCCTGGCGATTGGTGTCGGCTGGTCATCCGGACTGCGGGCGCTGGGCTGGGCCAAGCGCTACAGCGGCGTCATCGCCCGTGTGAGCGGCGTGGCGCTGATCCTGGTCGCACTGCTGTACCTCACCGGCGAGGTGTCGGTCATCTCGACCTGGGCGCAGCGGTTCGCCATCGGGCTTGAGCCGCGCGTCCCGGCTGCCTGGCCGGTGTAGGCTGGGTGGAACGATGGATAGCGCGAGTGCGCTGCTGATCCTGGCGACGCTGATGCGGGCGGCGCACATGCTGGCGGGCGGCGTCTGGATTGGAGGCAGTATCGTCTATCTGGTGGTGATCACACCGGCGCTGCGGCTGGGCAAGGCCGCGCCGGAGGTCAGCGCGCGGATGGGCGGCCTGTTCCGGCGGCTGGTGAACATCTGCATCGTGACGCTGCTGCTCAGCGGCGTGTACCTGACGTTCGACCGGCTCTCGGCGATGACGGTCGGGGTGGCGTATCTCGTCACTCTTGGCGTCAAGATCGCGCTGGCGCTGGTGATGTTCACGCTGGCGGCGCTGCTGGCGCAGGAGGCGCGGCGACCGGCGCGGCGACGCGGGCGGCTGTGGCGGGAGGCGCCACGGGCGATTCTGGCGCTTGGTGTAGTGGTATTCCTGCTTGGCGCGACGCTGATGGCCCTCTTCGAGGTGGGCCTGGGGCTCGCGCGGTAGCGGTAAGTAATAGACGAAACGGAGCTGTCGCGATGCTGTTGGAGAGCGACGTTGGGACGCCGGTCGCTGGAAAGCGACCCGCGCGACGAAAGCTGCCGTGGGGATTCCTGATCGCGGGCGTCGCCATCGCGGCGGCGGTTGTCTATCTGGTGGTCGCCAATACAGGCGCCAGCGCCGAATACTACATGACCATCCATCAGCTTGAGACGTGCTCATCATGCGCGGGCCAGACGGTGCGCGTGGCGGGCTTCGTCTCCGAGAGCGGACTGGTGAGGGATGATGCGACGCAGACAGTGCGCTTCGTCATCACAGACACCGCGACCAGCGCTACGCCCACGATGGCGGTACTGTACCAGGGCATCGTGCCAGACGCCTTCAAGGCGGGCGCGCAAGTCGTCGTCGAAGGGGCCTACAAGAACGGCGTGTTCCAGGCAAGCACACTGCTCGCGAAGTGCCCGTCGAAGTTCCAGGCGGCCACACCGGGCGCCGCGGGCGCGACCGGCAAGTGACACCGCCGGGCCACTGACCGGCCCGTCGCGGGAGCCATTCCCGGGAGACTCAGGAGACATCTTTCGTGCGATACACCGATCTAGGCGCCATCACGCTCACCTTAGCGCTGGTCTTCACGCTCTACGCCCTGGCCACATCGGCTCTGGGCGCGGCGCTGAAGCGGTCCGCGCTGATTGAGAGCGGGCGGCGCGCGGCGTTGGTGGTCGCCATCTTCCTGCTTGCCGCCTCGGGCTCACTGATCGCCGCCTTCCTGACGCATGACTTCGGCGCGGTCTATGTGGCGGAGCATTCGAGCCTGGCGATGCCGTGGTACTACTCGCTCTCGGCCTTCTACGGCGGGCAGGAGGGATCGCTGCTGTACTGGGCGACGATGCTCTCCATCTTCACAGCCATCGCCGCGTTGCTCCACCGCCGCACGTCCGCCGCGCTCATGCCATGGGTGGTGGCGGTCCTCATGGCCATCGAGAGTTTCTTCCTCATCGTGCTGACCTTCGTCACGCCACCGTTCACGCGCATGGCGATCCCGCCGTTGGATGGGGCGGGGCTGAACCCGATCTTGCAGGACCCAGGCATGCTCGTGCATCCGCCGATGCTGCTGCTCGGCTACATGAGTTGGTCGGTCCCGTTCGCCTTCGCGATGGCGGCGCTGATCACCGGACGGCTGGACGCTGGCTGGCTGCGCAACATCCGCCGCTGGACGCTGGCGGCGTGGTGTATCCAGACGACTGGGCTGCTGCTGGGCATGTGGTGGGCGTATCACGTGCTGGGCTGGGGCGGCTACTGGGGCTGGGACCCCGTGGAGAACGCGGCGCTGCTGCCATGGCTGACGGCGACGGCTTTCCTGCACTCGACGATGGTGCAGGAGCGGCGCGGCACGCTCAAGGTCTGGAACCTGGCGCTCATCATCGCGACCTTCGCGCTCTCGCTCTTCGGCACATTCGAGGTGCGCAGCGGCATCATTAGCTCGGTGCACTCGTTCGCCTACTCCAGCGTAGGGCCTTTCTTCCTTGGCTTCCTGGCGCTGGTCGTGGTAGGCGCGCTGGGACTCTTCTTCTACCGTCTGCCGCAGCTGCGGCCGGAGGCTGCGTTCGATTCGGTGGTCTCGCGCGAGGGCAGCTTCCTGATCAACAACCTGCTGCTGGCGGGCGTCGCCTTCGCGACGTTCTGGGGAACGATCTTCCCGATCATCTCGGCGCAACTGCGTGGGCAGACGATGACGGTTGGGACGGAGTTCTATAAGCAGGTGAACGGCCCACTCTTTATCGCGCTGGTGCTGATGATGGGCATTGGGCCGCTGCTAGCGTGGCGGCGAGCCTCGACGTCGAGCCTGGCGCGGCATTTCCGCTGGCCAGCTTTCCTGGCGGCGGTCGCCGCGGTGGCGCTGCCGTTCTTTGGGGTGGCCAGCTTCTGGGCCGATCTGGCGCTCGCTGTCTGCGCCTTTACGACCGTGACCATCGTCTATGACACGTGGCGAGCGATGCGGGTGCGTCATGGGCACGGCGAGAACTATCTCGAGGCGCTGGCGATGCTGTTCAGCCGCCACCGCCAGCGCTACGGCGGCTACGTCGTGCATCTGGGGCTGGTCGTGCTGGCGGTGGGCGTGATTGGCTCGCAGTTCTTCCAGACGGAGGGCGAGGGCCAGCTCAAGGTCGGCCAGAGCCTGACGGTCTCCGGCTATACCGTGACCTATCGTGGCATTACCGACACGATGAAGGACGGCATCGAGACGGTCCAGACCTACTTCACGCTCAGTCAGGGAGGCGCGACGCCCGAGACCATCGCGCCGGGGGAGCGCATCTACCCAGGGTTCGAGAACCAGCCAGCAAGCATCGTCTCGATTACGACGCATCAGCTCAAAGACGTATATGTCTTCCTGGCGGGCTATGACGGCTCGAATACGGCGACGATTCGCGTCTTCGTCAATCCGCTGGTGTCGCTGGTATGGTCGGGCGGGCTGCTGATGTTGGTGGGCGGCATTCTTTGCTGGTGGCCGGAGCGGCGGCGCGCGGCGCGGCGCGCCCCGGCGCCATCCAGTGTGGCGGCGCGAGCGCGCGTGGAGGTGGCCCCATGACGGCTGTTCCCACGGGCGCCGCCCGGCGCGTGACTGACTGGCGCGCTGCGCTGCGCAAGCCCTCCGTGCTGGCAGGAATCGTCGCGCTGCTGGCGCTGGCGGTCGTCTGGGGCGTGCTGCTGTTCCGCGCGGCGCAGCCACCGACGCTGGATGAGCGCGTCCATGATGTGGCCAGTCAGATACAGTGTCCAGTCTGCAATGGCGAGTCGGTCGCTGATTCGCCCTCCGGGCTTGCGCGCGAGATGCGTGGTGTGATCCGCCAGAAGCTGGCGCAGGGCGAGTCCGAACAGCAGGTCATTCAGTATTTCGAGGCGCGCTACGGCGACACCATCCTCGAGGCGCCGCCGAAGTCTGGCTTCACGACGCTGATCTGGCTGCCGCCGGTCTTGATGCTGGCGGTGGGCGGCTACCTGGTGTTCGCGGTGGGCAAAGAGTGGGCCGCGACAGACCCCGCGGGTGCGCTCGCGGCGACCAGGACTGATGAGGACGAGGAGCTAGACCTCTCTGAAGAGGAGCGGCGGCGGCTGCGCGAGACGCTGCTGCGCGAGCTGGAGCGCGATGAGGGCATCCCATTTGGCGATGCGACGGTGCGGGAGGAGCAGGCATGACGCCACTAATCATCGCCGCTCTGCTCGGCCTTACCGCCGCTCTCATCGTCGCCTACCCACTGCTGGGCCTGGCAGGCGGGCAAGCTGAGACACGCGAGACTAGCGCGCCCAGCGGGCTGAGCGAGGTAGCCGAGCGCGAGCGCCAGGCGCGGCAGGCGCTGCGCGAAGTCGAGCTGGATTACACGCTTGGCAACCTCGATTCGGGCGACTACGACGCGCTGCGCGGTCGCTATGAGCGGCGGGCGCTGGCGGCCCTACGCACGCGCTACCAGCGCGAGCAGGAGTTGGACGCGCTGATCGAGCGCCAGCTGGATGCGCTGCGCGCAGGTAAGCCTTCTCTAGAGCGTTCAGCGGACGTCAGCGCGTCCGCGACCTCAACCGAGACCGCGACGGCGAAGCCTGCGAAGCTCGCCTCGTCCAAGACAGTAGCCACCCGCGCGGCAGCCGCGCCGCGCGTCGTCCGCCGCGCCGCTCCGCGCGACCGGCGGGCGCCTGACAAGAAGGGAGGCGCCTGATGCGCGGACGGACATTCGCCGCCGCGCTGCGGCTCTCCCTGCTCGCGGCGCTGGCCCTGACGCTTGCCTGGGCGCTCGTGGCGCTGGCTACGCCCTCTGCGCGCGCGGCGGATGGCGCGGGAACGGTGGCGGGCGTCGTGACGAACGGCACGCATAATGCGGCGGTGGCCGGCCAGAAGGTGACGCTGCAGCTTGCGCTGGGTTCCACTGTGAAGGACCTGGCGACGACGACGACCGACGCGCGCGGCGCCTTCACCTTCGACGGTGTAGACGCGGGCCCCACGTCGCTCGGGGGACGGTGGGCGGTATACACCACCTATGAGGGTGGGCTCTACAGCAGCGCTCCCGTGACGGTGAAAGCCGGTCAGACGGTGGATGCGCCGCTCGCGGTGTATGACGCGACGCAGGATAGCTCGAACCTGCGGGTGACCATCGCGACGATTCTGATACGCCAGCCGGACGCGACGCATGGGTTGGTGGGCGTCGGCGAGTTCTTCACGATCGAGAACACGGGCAAGACCGCGTTCGTCGGCCAGGCGCCATCGGGCGCGGGCGCGACGACGATGCCCTCGCTGCTGCGCTTCGCGCTGCCCGCCAATGCGGTGAACCTCTCGACTGGCGTCGGCTTCTTCAACACGCAGGTCATCCAGGTGGATTCCGGTTTCGCGACGACGGCGACCGTGCCGCCGGGGCAGACGGAGTTCGCCTTCGCCTTCCAGGCGCCCTACACCGGCACAACGCTCTCGATCCCGTTCAAGGCGGAGTATCCGACGGCGCAGGTGGTGGCGCTCGTGCCGCCAAACATGCTTGTCCGCGACACGTCAGGGCTGACGGCGCAGGGTATCGTGACCTCGTTTGGCGCGCGATATCAAGTCTTCAGCGCGACCAACGCGGCGCATGATAGCCGGGCCGTGGTGAATCTCTATGATCTGCCACAGGCAGGCGAGCGCCAGGACCTGAACACGACCGCGCTGCTATGGCTGGCGGCAGCGCTGGCGGCGCTGCTGGCGCTGTTCGCCGGGTTGTATATCTGGCGCGGCGCTCTGGGCGCGGCGTTGGGGCTTGTCCCCACGCCTGCCACGACGCTACCAGGCCGTGCGATGCGGCATGAGCTGGTCGTGGTGAGCGAGGCCGAGCGGAAGCGGCTGCTGGTGGCGATGCTCGATCTGGAGCGGCGCCATGCGCGCGGTGATCTGAGCGATGAGCGCTTCAAGCAGGAGGACGCCACGCTGCGGCAGCGCTTGCGCGAGTTGCTGGCTGGCGCGGGCCAGCAGGCGGCGAGCGCAAGCGCTACGGCTGAAACCGACGGCGCATTGGGAATCGCGACGGACGCAGAGATGGCTGAGCCCGCGCCGGGCAGCCGGGGAGGCGCGCGATGAGCGCTCAGGTCATCCGCGCCGCAGAGGCGGTAGCCCCAGAGGCGCGCGCGAAGCCCGCCGCGATCCGCGTGGAGCGGCTGGTGAAGGCGTTCGACGCGCGTCCAGCGCTGCGTGGGATCACCTTCAGCGTGACGCCCGGCGCGACCCTGACGATCTTCGGGCCGAATGGCGCGGGCAAGACGACGCTGCTGCGCGCGCTGGCGACGCTGGCGCGCCCGACGGCGGGAACGATCGAGGTTGGCGGCTTCGATGTCGTGCGCGAGGCGCATGAGGTGCGGCTACGCACGGGCTATGTCGGTCACCAGCCGTACATCTATGAGGATCTGACGGCGCGTGAGAACCTGCTGTTCTTCGCCCGCATGTATGGCCTGCGTGATGGCGCCGCGCGCGCTGACGCGCTGCTGGCGCGGATGGAGCTGACGGCCAAGGCGAGCGAGCGCGTGCGAACCCTCTCGCGCGGGCAGGCGCAGCGGCTAGCGCTGGCGCGCGGGCTGATCCACGATCCTGAGACGCTGCTGCTAGACGAGCCAGATACCGGGCTGGATGAAGTCGCGCTGGCGCTGCTGGAGCGGCTGATCGAGGAGCGGCGCGCGCGCGGCCAGACGACTGCGCTGACGACGCACAATCTGGAGCGTGGCCTGCGCTTGGCCAGCGAGGCGCTGACGCTCGTGGGTGGCCGTGCCGCCTACTCGGGCCCGGCGGATGGGTTGAGCGCAGAGGCCGTGCTCGCGCTCTACCGGAAGGGAGGCGCGGCATGAACGCGACGCCATCGCGCGGCGCGCGCCTCGCCTGGGAGCAGCTCTGGGCGATTGTCTGGAAAGACCTGCGCGCGGAGCTGCGCACTCGGCAGGCGTGGATGAGCATGGGTCTCTTCGCGCTGCTGACGCTGGTGGTCTTCAACTTCGCCTTCGACTTGCGGGTTCAGGACCAGCGGGCGGTTGGGCCGGGCGCGCTCTGGGTATCGTTCCTCTTCGCCAGTGTCCTTGGGCTGGCGCGCAATATCACGATGGAGCAGGACCGCGGTCCGATGGACCGCCTGATGGCGCTGCCAGTGGACCGCTCGGTAGTCTATCTGGCGAAAGTCATCGGGAATGTGCTCGTCATCAGCGCGGTGGAGATGGTGGCGCTGCCGGTGTTCGCGGCGCTCTACAACCTGCCCGTGCTGACGCTGCCCATCATCCCGATCACCCTGCTGGGTACCATCGGCGTGGCGGCCATTGGCGCCCAATACGCGGCGCTGGCGGCGAATACCCGCGCACGCGAGCTGCTAACGCCGCTACTCATCTTCCCGCTCATCACGCCGGTGGTCATCGGCGCGGTGCGCGCGACGGAGGCGCTCTTCTCGCCGGTCTACGGAGACGCGCCCTGGCTGGGGCTGCTGGCGGCCTTCGATGTCATCGTGCTCAGTATCTCGGCGGTCACGTTCCAGTTTGTCGTCGAAGAATAAGCGATCAATAAGGCGGAACACGGCGATGCAGACAGTGATACATAGCCCAGGCGAGCGGCGGCTGGCCGACATCCAGCGGCGGGCCCCGGTGATAGGCGCCGCGCTCAGGTGGCTGCGGCGCTACGGTGAGTGGGCGCTGCTCGTCCTGACGGCGGCTGGCATGATGCTGACCATCTGGGCGTCGTTCGTCTACGCGCCGACCGAGTTGGTCGAAGGCCCCATCCAGCGCATCTTCTACGCGCACGTGCCGCTGGCGTGGAACTCCTACGTGGCGTTCTTCTTCACACTGGCCGGTAGCGCGCTCTACCTGTGGCGGCGTGATGAGCGTTGGGACTCGTTCGCGCGAGTCAACGCGGAGATTGGCCTCGTCTTTACCACGCTGACGCTGATGAGCGGCTCGTTCTGGGGGCGCGGCTTCCAGGGCGCCTGGTGGTGGTGGGACGCGCGGCTGACGACCTCGCTGCTGATGTGGTTCATCTACGCGGGCTATCTGGCGCTGCGCTCCTACACGGGGCGGACGGCGCAGGGCGCGCGGGCGGCGGCGGTGGTCGGCATCCTGGGCTTCATCGTCACGCCGATCAACTATCTGTCCGTTCAATGGTGGAATACCCTGCATCCCCAGCCTATCCTGGAACTGGGCGCGCAGGCGAAGCTTCCCGGCTCGATGGTCGCGGCGCTGATGATTTCGCTGGTCAGCTTCACGTTGCTCTATGCGCTGTTGCTGATCGAGGCCTATAAGCTGGAGCGGACGCAGGCGCTGGTTGCGCGGCTGCGGGCGGAGGCGGAGCTACTGGAGGCGGAGCCGGAGTGACCGGCGAGCCAATGCTCGCGATGGGGGAGTAATCATTCGTATGGGCACGACACTGCTAATCATTGGCTACGCCCTGATCTGGTTGGGGCTGCTGGCGTACGTGGGCTGGCTCGCGCTGCGGATGCGCGGCGTGCGGGCCGAGGTGGAGGCGACGCGCGAGCTACTCGAGCGCCGCGGTGGCGACGCGGGTGGGCGGTGATGATGCCGCGGGTCCGCGCTTGCTCGTCATGATAAGATAGTAGACGCTGTGGCGCGCTCCATGTCTGTTCGGGAGCGGCGACTGGCGACATCAGGAGCTAGACGATGCGTGAGAATTATCAAGTGATCTACACCCATCCGAGTGGGGCGGTGGCGACCTTCACCCGCCAGGATGGTGAGCTCGACGCGCTGGCCAAGGGGCTGGACGCGGAGCAGTTCTGGGTCTTCAAGAGTGTCAAGTCGCTGCTGGCGCGCAACGAAGAGGGCGACCTGGAAGAGGCGACCCGCATGATGTCGGCCATCGGCTTTGCCGGCGTCGTGCGCGATATCGTTGCGCCTGTCCCGGCCGCAGCGCCCGCCCGCGCGGCGGCTTACGCTCCTCAGGTCGCCGAGACGGCCGCGCATGGCATTCACATGCCGGGGCCGAGCTACTGGCCGCTGCTGCTCGCGATCTCTGTGGGGATCGCCTTCAGCGGGCTGCTTTTCTGGCAGACAACTCTGCTTATCACGGCGATTGGCCTCGTGCTGGCCTTCGCGGCTGGAGTCGCCTGGGGCCTTGAGCCGATCTAATTGGCCAGGCATGATAGCTTCGACGGCGTACGGCGGATATTAGAGGAACACGAGACATGAGCGCGGTTATCACTCCCGAGACCCGGACCGAACAGCCGGAGCACGCCTCAGAGGGGCGACCATTCGCCTGGTATGGCATGGTCTTCTTTCTGGCGTCGGAGGCGGTCTTCTTTGCCAATCTGATCGCCTCGTACCTGTACCTGCGCGTGCGCGCGGGCGCGTGGCCACCGACGATTGATCACCTGGAGCGCCCCGAGATCATCATACCGCTGGTCAACTCCATCATCCTGGTCTCCAGTAGCTTCGTGATGCACTATGCCGTCAGCTCGATCAAGAAGGGCAACAAGAACGGGCTGACGATTGGCCTGGGAATCACGGCGCTTATGGGCGCAATCTTCCTTAGCGGCCAGGCGTATGAGTATGTGAACAATGGCTTCGGCCCGTGGGATGGCCTCTTCGGTTCGGTGTTTTACACCTTGACCGGCTTCCACGGCGCGCACGTCACGTTCGGCCTGCTGTTCATGCTGGTGGTGTTCTTCCGGGCGATGCGCAGCGACTTCTCGAGGAGTCATCACTTCGCGGTGACCGCCATCGAGATGTACTGGCACTTCGTCGACGTGGTGTGGGTGCTGCTGTTCCTCGTGCTCTACATCTTCTAACCCCACCTACTACCCCCACCGCGCCCTGTCGCGTCTGGCTCCTGATAGGGGAAGCGACCCCGCGCCGCTCACGCACGGCGCGGGGTCGCTCGTGCTCGTCTGGGACGCGATGGAGATCCGCGAGCGCTAGTTTGGGCAGAGGGGAATGAAGATGCTACACTACGTCATGTGTAGCGGCGGCGTGCATGCCCAACCATCTGATCGAGCCGCGCGCCCCACCTGGAGAGGATGGCTTCGCCATGGATCAGCGGAGGTTCGGCGGCGCGACATATTCCGCTCCTGATGACGCGCTAGTCACCGAGGCGCAAGCGCCAACCCGCTGTTCGATCTGCCAGCGGCGGCTGGGGCGCTCGATCCACTTCCTCGATGAGACTGGCGACGTACCCGAGCCGAGGATGTCATGGGCGCTCTGCGACACCTGTAACACCGCCGTACGCGAGCAGATGCGCCAGTCACCGCTGCAAGGTCCGCTGCGGCTGCGGGTCGCGGTAGCGCTGGTGTCTACGGAGCGCACGCCTGCCGCGCGCCGCGCGCATATCGGCCAGATGAGCGATCAGCACTGGGAGACGCTCCTCTTTTGGGCATTCCTGCTGTTTATGCTCGGCCACCTCGTCTTGATCGTGATCGTCGCGTCCATTGCGAAATAGCGGCGCTGAGATATATCGTCCTGATGCTGTGAGGATCGTAGTCAACAATTATGGCGGATTCGATTGAGAAGGCGGCGGGCGCATCCGCCCGGCGGACGTCGGCCCTCCCCTGGCGAACGGTCGGGCTGGTGGTAGGAGACGCGGTTTCTTTCCTGGTGTTCGCGGGCCTGGGACGTAATCAGCATGGAGAAGCGTCGGGGCTGGGCGCGCTAGGGCAGATCGCGTTGACCGCAGTACCGTTCGCGCTAGGCTGGTTCCTGGTTTCGCCCTGGGTGGGGGTATACCGTCGGCAGTTGACTAATACCGTGCGACGCATGGCCAGCCGGACCGAGCTGGCATGGTTGGCGTCGTACCCGGTCGCCTTGATCCTGCGTGTGCTGATCGCGCCCGACCACCAGATGCCGTGGACATTCGCGCTGGTCATCCTGCTTGCGAACGCGCTTCTGCTGGGCGCCTGGCGTTCCGCTTTCGGCTTCGTCGAGCGGCAGGTCGCGCGCTCGCGGGCCTAAATGCAAGCCTATCTGGCGCGCAGGATATGCTACAATGCGGTGGCTTATGGGGGCTTATGACGCTAGCGCGTCCCCGCGAGTGGCCGCCGGATTCCCCAGAGTCCTTCCAGAGCTCTGTTCACGCAGGTAGCGATCAATGACAGACCCCAATGGGTGGGAGGCGTCCCTATGCTCCATTACAAGGTGTTCACCAGCGCCGCGTATAGCGATGATATGGCTGAGCTGGAAAAGGCAGTGAACACCTGGCTGGAGGAGGCGCAGCCGCTCGTGCATACGATGACGCAATCGAACGCAGGCGCGAGCGTTGTCATCAGCTTCCTTTACGAGCTGGACGAGGATGAAGAGCAGCGAGCGAGCGTCGCGACGGCTGAAGCGATAGTCGAACAGAGCGCCCGGCGGCTTGACCTCACCACGAGCGATTCGGTCACGATCACGCTGCTGCCTCACATGGAGCTACCCTACTGATGGCTGCCCGCCTTTTTCCTGGCGTAGACGACGCGCCTTATGTGGTCTACAGCACCCTTGACGGCGAGGTTGGCGAGCGGCGTGTGCTGCGCGCGCTCGATTTCACCGGCGAGCCGCTTTCGCCTGACGACCTCATCCCACTGCCCGAGGGCGCCTCGCTCGCGATGATGCCGCACCGGCTGGCAGTTGGGCGGGATAGCGCCGGAGAGCGCCGGATTGTGAGCGCGCGCCACGGCTGGGCGCTGGCGGCGCTGCTGCCGATTGGCTTTACTCGGACAAGACTTCCGGCGTATGAGAAGGCGCCGGAGACGGAGCCGCTGCCGTTCTTTGGCTATACCGCCGTCGCCGGCTGGCGCGGACGGCTCCACGTGGCGGCGCTACGCAGTGATGATCCGGAGCGCTGGCTTGCGGGCAACTATGACGCCCGGCGGCTCGAGCGGCTGGTGCGCGCGCGGCTAGCGGCGGAGCCTGAGAACCGCGTGCTGGCGCAGCATGCGCACTGCGCGCTGGACTATCAGTGCCCGACCGCCAGCAACCTCTTCTTTGGCCGCTGGGAAGGCGCCGTCGCGGTTTCCCCTGGCTGCAACGCGCGCTGCGTGGGATGCATCTCCAAGCAGGATGAGGACGATCTGATCTCGCCGCAGGACCGACTAACATTCATTCCCAGCCTCGAAGAGGTGGTCGCGGTCGGCGTGGCGCACCTGGAGCAGGCCGAGGACGCGATCTACAGCTTTGGCCAGGGCTGCGAGGGCGAGCCGCTGCTGCAGGGGCGGCTGATCGAGCGCGCGATCCGCGCGATCCGCGAGCGCACATCGCGCGGGGTCCTCAATATCAATACCAATGGCAGCAACCCGCGCGTCCTGCAACGGCTCTATGACGCTGGGCTGGACTGCATTCGCGTCAGCACGATCTCGGCGCGCCGAGCGACTTATGACGCCTACTACCGTCCCCTGGGCTACACCTTCGAGCATGTCAAGGAGTCGCTACGTCGCGCGCATGACACCGGCGTCTACAGCAGCATCAACCTGCTCTGCTTTCCGGGGCTGACGGACGCGGTGGACGAAGTGGAGGCGTTGCTGGCGTTCCTGCGCGAGACGGGCGTGCGGCTCGTGCAGTTGCGCAACCTTACCATTGACCCTGAAGTATTGCTGCCGCGCCTCCCCGCCCCGCAAGGCGCGCCGATGGGCATGCGCGCCTTCGTCGAGACCCTGCGGCGTGAGGCTCCAGAGGTCGAGGTAGGCAATTTCACCCGGCCGATCAAGCGCGCGTCGCCGCCTCCGCTGGTCGAGCAGGCCGCAGCAGACGGCGCGCCGCCACCAGCGCAGGAGCGATCGCCAGCTCGGTGAGGCAGGGGCGCGGTGGGCAGCCTTGTGGTGTTCCCAGCGCATGGCCGCGATAGATGCACGGGCTGCACGGCAGATCGGCGCGGCGGATAACAGCGACGCGCTCTCGCCGCCCCGGCGCATACGGTCCCCAGGCGCGGGCGTTGCTGGGGCCGAAGATGGCGATGACGGGGACGCCTGCCGCCGCGGCCACGTGCATTGGTAGCGAGTCATTGCCGATGAAGAGCTGCGCGCTCGCCAGCGTTTCCGCCAGGCGTCGCGGGCTGGTCGCGCCGACCGCATTGGTGGCCCATGCTGGCTCGCCCAGCGCCGTGATGATGCTGGCGGCGAGATAGCGCTCTTCGGGGCCGCCCACCAGTGTCACGTGGGCGTTGAACTCGTCGCGCAACGCGCGGGCGAGCTCGACATAGCGAGCTGAGGGCCAACGACGGGCAAGGCTGTAGGCGCCAGAGCCAGGATGCAGCGCGACGTGTGGGGGGTGGCCATGCGCCAGGGTGGCTGGCCGGATATCGCCCCAGCCCAGGTCGGCCAGCCGTGGGGCGCGCTCCGCATCGGGTAGGATGCCGTCGAGGCGCGCGGCGAGCGCCAGGGCGTATTCGACTTCGTGCGCTGCCCCGAAGCCGTCGTCGGGAACCCGCAACCGCAGGAAGCTCCCGTATCCATTGTCGAGGCCGACGGTCAGTGGCGCGCCCAGTGTGGCGGCCAGCGCCCGCCGCCAGCGCCGACCCGATGGCAGCGTGAGGTGGTTGGCGAAGATCACCGCGTGGTAGCGGTTCGCGCGTAGGCCTGCGACCAACAACGCGCCCCTCCCCAGGCTCGCGAGCCCATCCAGCGATACGCCTTGCTCATTGATTTGCCGCGGGAGCGTGTAGAGCGAGTCCACCAACGGGCATTCGGCGAGCAGCGTCGCGGCGTTGGCGGTGGTGAGCAGGTCAATTCGCGCCGCGGGGTAGCGCTGGCGCAGGGCGCGCAGCATGGGAGTGGCGAGCAGCGCGTCGCCCATATCACCAACGCGGACGACGAGGATGCGCGCGCTGGGGCCGAGTTCGATTGAATCCAGAGCGCTATGTGGCGCCATGGGTCGCTTGCCTCATATCGAACACGCCAGCCGCTGGGTCTGGCGCGCCTAGCCGCTTGCGCGTCGCCGCGAAGACGACGCTGGGCGCGAGATCCTTCATGCAGACGGGGTTGCCAAAGCGGCACTCCGCGGTCGCGCTGGCGTCGTAGCACGGCGCGCACCAGACGGTATGCCGCAGTACGAGCGCATCGGGCGCGGATGGGCCGCTGATCTCAGGGTCTGTGGGGCCGTGCAGGGCGATGACGGGCGCGCCGACCGCGCAGGCGATGTGCATGGGGCCGCTGTCTCCGGAAATGACCAGGTCAGACTGCGCGAGCAGCGCCTTGAGTTGTGGCAGCGAGGTCTTGCCGCATAGATTGAGTAGCAGGACGCCTGCCATGCGCTCGATATCGCCCGCCAGCGGCGCTTCATTGGGCGCGCCGGTCAGCACGACGAGCGCGCCGAGGTCACTGGCCAGCCTCCGCGCCAGCGTGGCCCAGTGACGGGCTGGCCAGCGCTTCGCCTGACCGTTGCGCGCCCCCGCGTGGAGCGCGATGATCGCGCCGCTGGGTACCTGCTTGCTGACCCGCGCGGCATCGAGGATGGCGCCGATATGGCGCGCCACTTCGGGCGAGACGCTGAGGCGGGGGCGCTCGTCTTCAGGCTCTGGCGAGGCGCCCGCGGCCGCGGCCAGGCGCAGCACATAGCGGGTCTCGTGGGCGCGCTCCAGGTAACGACCACCGGGAACGGGATCGGTCATGAACCAGCGATACGCCTCGCGCGCATAGCCGACGCGGCGGCGCGCGCCTGTCAGGCGGGTGACGATGCTGCCGATGTCGCCAGAGACGCTGATCGCCAGATCGTAGCGCGGCATGCGCAGGCGGCTGAGCGCGCCAAGCGTCTGCGTCCAGGTGGACAGGGAAGTCCAGTTGCGCGGATTGCGCCAGACATGAGGATTCCAGACATGGACGCGGCTGATGTCTGGGTCCCCCTCCAGGATACCATCGTAGGGCGCCTGGACCAGCATATCAATCTTCGCGCCTGGATAGGCCCGGCGCAGCGCGCGAACGGCGGGAGTCGAGAGCACGACATCTCCCAGCAGGTCCACACGCACGATGAGGATCCGGCGGATATGCGGATCGCCCGCGCGCAGCGGCGCCAGCTGCGACTCCCAGTCGCGTGTGGCCGCGCCAATCTGGCCGAATCCCCAGCGCAGCGCGGCCTGCGCGCGCCGCTTCAGCGCGCGCTTGATGACGCCCGCGATACGCCCATCAATCGAGAGGCGTGTCTCGTAGGCGCGCTCCAGCGCCTGAGATGATACCAGGGATTCAGGGTCGCGCTCCGCCGCCATATCAACGCTCCATGACCAGGCTGGCGATCTCTACGAGACGCGTATGTCCGCCTGCCATGAGCGGCGCGCTAGACGTCAGCAAGGCCAGTTATAGAGTATATCATGCCTCAGCGGGGAATCCGGCCGCTCGGGCTGTGGATGTGCGCGGGCATGGGCCGAGCGCGCCCGGCGCGATGAGCGGAGTCGGCGGGTAAATCGCAGGCCGTGGCTAGCCGGCGCTGTCGCCAGTGGTGCGGCCATTGCCATTCCCGTGGCCACTGCCACCATGCGTCCCACCGGAGCCCGGCGCCGTGGGGGTAGGTCCGACGGTCGGCGTGGCATTTCCAGCGGGTGGCGTGGCCTTGGGTGGGTCGCCATGGCCTTTGCCATTGTCTTTCCCGTTGTCTCCATTCGCGCCGGGCAGGTCGATGTGATGCTGCTTGAGCGTTGCAGCGATGTTGTCCGTGGTCGCGCTCAGCGCCTGGGAGAATGCGGTGAGACCCTGCGCCGCGGCGCGTTGCTCGATTGCTTGCTCGGCGTCCATGACCTTCGCGATTTGCGTCATGATATTGGAGTCATCGCCGCCACGCTCGTTGACGCTCGCGGCGAGCATGATAAGTTGACGCATGTCGCCGCTATAGTCATTCAGCAGCGTCGAGACTTCGGCGTCATGGAACTCGCTCGCTTCCGACTGCGCCTCGCCAAGCCTTCGCTGGGCGACCATTCCAAGCGCTTCGGCGCGCGAGTCATCGCTCAGCGGCAGCGCGAGCAGAATGGATTCCTCGGCGCGCTTGATACTGTAGAGCGGAGATTCGGGCATGCTCTGCGCGCTTGCCGCCGTGACGCCTCCCCCGATTGCCAGGAAGAGCCCTGCGGCGGTCGCGGTGGCCAGAAGTGCGCGTCGCCACTGGGAGCGCCGCCTTCCGTAGAGCGCTCTCGGCGGCATGCCAGGGGCGGTGGGAGCAAGTGATGGCGTTGTGATGGCGCGGGTGTGCTCCGCGATGTCTCGCGCGAGTATAGTCTCCGGTGGCTCAGAGCGACGAAGGGGCCTGAGGCGGTACGCCGCTGCTCCCTCATCAGGAGGGGCGCCAAAGATATCACGGGTCAAGCGCTGGCCCACCCGCAGCCGCGCGGCGTCAATCTCTGCTCTGGCTGGCATGGTCTCGTGCAGTTGCGCGACCAGGCGCAGATCGGCGGCCAGGCCGCCATCACGCTGCTGGATCTGGCGGGCGGCGGCGCGCACCGCTCCCGCGTCGCCCTCAGCCGCGGTGAGGATGGCGTCGAGCCGTCGCTCGCGATCAGTATCACGTGTCATTGGCCAGCCTCAGACCCGCGCGCTAGCGCGCGCCGTAACGCTTCGATAGCGCGGAACTGCATGCCGCGTACCGCGCCTTCCTGCTTACCCATGATGTCGCCGACCTCGCGAGCGGATAGGTTCTCCACGAAGCGCAAGAGGACGACTTCCCGCTGCTCCGCCGTCAGCGACTGGAGTGCCGTGTAGAGCTCGTCTATATCAATCTGGCGCTCGACCTGCGCTTCGGGGCCCGGCTGGATAGCATGGAGCGTAGGGCGCTTGTCGGTCGAGTCGAGCGAGATCATGTCGCGTGCGCGGCGGAAGCGATCAACCACCGCGTTATGCGCCAGCCTGAACAGCCAGGCGGCGAAGGAGGACTCGCGCTGCGGTGCGAAGCGATCAATCGTGCGCCAGGCGTTGAAGAAGACCGCGGAGGTGATGTCTTCAGCCTCCGTGGGACTGCCGGTCTTCAGCCGGACGTAGCGGTAGATGCGATCAAAGTAGAGCGTGTACAGCTCACTGAACGCCTCCTGATCGCGGGCGCTCGCACGTATGACGAGTTGGTTTTCACCTTCCTCTATGATCACCCGTCACCTGCCTCCGCCGCGACCGTTCGAGACATCCTCGCCTGTCTTATTGAGCGCTTAAACGGACGCGCATCTGCGTCAACTAGGATAATCGTCTTACTCTACCGCTTCATCCAGACTATGGCTTATTGCACACTGAACATACGGGTGGCGGCGATCTCGGCGCGTGTCACGGTATGGCACAGCCACACGCGCTCGCCCGCCGCGCTCGCCCGCCGCACGAGCGCCACCGCTTCGATCAGCGAGCGGTACGGCGCGAACAGCGACGGCCCGCTGCCACTCATGCGGACCACCGGCGCGCCCAGCGCCAGCAGCCGGTCACGCGCGCGCGCCACTTCGGGATACAGGCGGAAGACTGCCAGCTCCAGCGTATTCTCCAGCGCATCGAGCGCGATGGGCTGTCCGGCGCGAATGGCGGCCACCAGCGCGTCGGTGGCCGCCATGTCGCCGTAATCCTCCGGAGTGAGCGCGCGGAAGAGCGCCGCCGTCGAGATGGGCGTTGCAGGTGTTACCAGCGCGATCCACAGCGGTTCGATGTCGGGCAGCGGCTCGACGCGCTCCCCTCGCCCGTAGATGCGCGCCGTCCCACTGGTGACGAGGTACGGCGTATCGGACCCCAACTGACCGGCCAGCGCCTCCAGCCGTTCCGATGAGAATCCCAGGCCGAGCAGCACGTTGAGCGTCGCCAGCGTCGTGGCGGCGTCTGAGCTGCCCCCGCCAAGGCCGCCCTGCGCTGGAATCTCCTTGTGGAGCTGCGCGTCAACCGGCGGCAGCGGGCGGCCCGCCTGTCCGCGCAGTAGCGCCACCGCTCGCGCGACCAGGTTGTCCGGCCCCGCCAGTTCCGGTATGTCGCAGGTGAACGTGTCGTTCTCAGTCTCAGTCTCGCCCACGCTGAAGCGCAGCGTGTCATGCAGCGAGATGGTCTGCATGACCGACGCCAGCTCATGGTAACCATCCGCGCGGCGGCCGAGCGCCGAGAGTGTCAGATTGATCTTGGCGTAGGCGGGAACGAAGACGGTCGCGCGGGTCATGGCGCCTCCTCAGGCTGCGATGCGGGCGTCATGATTATACTGGCTCGCATGCGTGGAAGCTAGTAGCGCGGCTCAGAGATTCGCGCGCGAGCGGGATGGGTGCTGGGCGCAAGGACAGTGGGTGATATAGTTGAATGGCCCTGAGCCTGATCTATCTGGGGCGCGTTCGATGACGGGCGGTGTCTGTGTCGCTGTTCTCCACTTTCTTCGCGTCGGTCAATGGCACGCTGCTGAACGCGCTGACCGTGCTGATCGGCGGGACGCTGGGCGCGCTGATTGGCGACCGGCTTCCGGCGCGCATCCATGAGGCGCTGTTTGGTGTCCTCGGGCTGTTCACCGTGCTGATCGGGCTGATGGATGCGCTGATGACGAAGAACGCCCTGGTGGTGCTCGGCAGCTTGCTGATCGGCGTGCTGATCGGTGAGGCGCTCGACATCGAGCGCGGCCTTCAGGCGCTGGGCGACTGGGCGCAGCGGCGGCTGGCGCGCCCCGGCTCCACGCTCAGCGAGGCGTTCGTCACATCCAGCCTGGTGTTCTGCGTTGGGCCGCTCTCGATCCTGGGCTCGCTAGACAATGGCCTCTCCGGCGACACGACCAAGCTGGTCATCAAGGCGACGCTGGATGGCTTCGGCGCGCTGGCCTTCGGCGCGACGCTAGGCTGGGGCGTTTTGCTCTCCATCGTGACGATTCTGGTCTATCAGGGCAGCATCAGCCTCCTGGCGCACACTATCGCGCCAGCCCTCAACGCCACGCCCGACGCGCTGACGGAGCTGACGGCGACGGGTGGGCTGATTCTGGTGGCGATTGGCCTGAAGCTGCTCAAGATACGCGACCTACGGGTGGCGAACTGGCTGCCCGCGCTGGTGATCGCGCCGCTGCTGGTCGCCGCTCTCGCGTATCTGCCATCGCTGCTCAATTAACGCCCTGGCCTCGAAAAGGTCGGAGCGCGGACGACGCCTCAAAAGGCGATCTACACGGCATTTATGTCCTTGCCCCGTGCGCCGGCCATTCATGGCCGCGCTGGCCGACGCGCTGGCCGACGCGCTGGCCGCCGCGCTGGCCGCGCCGCCGGGTTGACGCTTGCCTGTGCAGCCGCCTATACTTCTTAGCGTACAATCGCATATCGAAAGACCCGTGAGGTGGCGGCCCTCTCGCCGTGAGGGGGTGACGCCTGGGAAGCCGGTGGAATGCCGGCGCGGACGCGCCACTGTATCCGGGAAACAGACGCTTGCCAGCCATCCATGCGTATGGATGGGGTCACTGCCGGCCAGACGCGCCGGCGGGAAGGCCGCGCGAGCGTCGCTCGCCACGAACCCCGCCGTCATCAGCGGGAACGCGCGAGGCCCGGGAGCCAGGAGACCGACCTGACGGGGAACGCTCATCCTTCGCGCCAAGAGGAGAGAGCGGCGTCGCGCTCGTGCGCCTGTCGCGCCCTCACTCTGCGAGCCAGAGCTGAGGGCGCGTGTGTTTTTCTCGCTATTGTCTGGGGCGCTGTGGCCCGGTGTGATGGTATGCGATGCGGTCGTTTCGCCTGTGAGGAGCGCGGGTGGTCATGGCGCTGACCACCGCAGCCGCGCCTCCGCGGAGGAATCTGACGCTATGCGTCTCGCACATCACTCGCGTATCCTGGGCGCCCAGCTGGCTGGCGTGCTGCTCCTGTCGCTCGCGCTTAGCGCCTGCGCTCCCGGCGCCACCACCGCCTCGACGCCAGAGCAGCCGCTGCTGGCCAAAGACGCCAATGGCACAGCGATTGTCATTCCCAAGACAGCGCCACAGCGCATCGTCTCATTGACGCCGGTTGACAGTGAGATTCTCGGCGCGCTGCATGCCGAATCGCGCGTCATTGGTGTGGACTACTACACCGATTACCCGGCGGATATGGCGGCGAAGGCGAAAGTCACAGATGTCAACAGCACGGCGAATATCGAGCAGATCATCGCGCTGAAGCCAGACCTCGTCCTGAGCTATGGCCACGAGACGAACTCCAGCGTGAGCCATGCCGATACCCAGTTGATGGCAGCCCATATCACCGTCTACGATCTGCCCGCGCTGGACCTGGAAGGCTCGATCTCCGAGATCCGCCTGATCGGCCAGCTGATCCACAATGAGCAAGACGCCAACGCGCTGGCGGACTCAATGCAATCCAGCGTCAACGCCATCAAGGCGACGGTGGCCGGCGCGTCGAAGCCAACGGTGTATATGGAGCTGTACTATGGCAATGGGCCGACCTACGTCTTCGGCGGTGGGTCGTTCGGCGATGAGCTGATCGCCGATGCGGGCGGCGTGAACATCTTCCATTCCGAAACCTCCGGCGGCGGCTACCCAGCAGTGAACAATGAAGCAATCATCGCCGCCAACCCGCAGGTCATCATCCTGACCGATGGCGCAACCGCGGCGCAGGTGGCCAAGCGGCCCGGCTGGAGCGCGATCGCGGCGGTCAAGAGCGGGATGATCTTCACGATTGACCCAAACCTGACCCAGCGCCCCGGCCCGCGCATCATTGAGGGT
>DASTKI010000251.1:0-2901 GCA_035716045.1 Ktedonobacterales bacterium | reverse complement strand
GGCCGCGCGGGCGGGGTCGGGCGATGATGGCATGACGCGGCGTGGTGGGCGCCGGGCGTGGCCGCGTGCGCGATGTGTCAGTCCAAGGAGTCCAAAGCAGCGGGATCATCGGCGTCGCGCCAGAGGGCGCGCATCTCGGCGCAGGTCGCCAGCAGAGTGTCGAGCGTTCCCTGGGCTTCGATGTGGCCATCTTTCAGCACGATGATGTGGTCGGCGCGGCGCAGGGCTTCGTGGCGATGCGAGACGGCCAGGCACGTCGCCCCGCCGCCGGAGAACAGGCGGTCCCACAGCGCTCGCTCCGTCTCGACATCGAGCGCGCTGGAGAGATCGTCTATTACCAGCAGCTCGGCGCCGCGCGCCAGCATGCGCGCCGCCGCCGTGCGCTGGACCTGGCCGCCGGAGAGCTTGACGCCACGCGAGCCTATCAGGGTCTCCAGTCCCGCCTGCAGAGTCTCCACGTCCTGCTCCAGGACGGCGCCGCGTATGGCGGCGTCGAGTGTCGCGGGATCATTGGGCAGCCCGAGGAGGATGTTGCTCCGGAGCGTCTCGCTGAACAGGCGCGGCGCCTGGGCCGTATAGGCCGCGCGGGGCGGTACGAGGAAGGCAGCCGCGTCGCTCACCGCCTGGCCATTCCAGCGAATCTCGCCCTCCTCCTTGGGCAGCAAGCCCAGGAAGGCTTGCAGGAGCGTGGTCTTGCCCGCGCCGACGCGGCCCGTCACCACCGTCAGGGAGCCGCGCGGCAGGCGCAGGTCTACCCCGGCGATCCCGCGGCCCGACTGTGGATGGAGATAGGTCAGCCCGCGCGCCTCCACGAGCGTCAGCCGGTCGGACGCGCTGTGCGCGTCGCGCGCGGACGGTGGAACGGTGGGCAGCGGGCCGCGCAGGTAGAGCGGGGTATGCGCCACCAGCGCGGCGGGCGGAGCGTCGCCAAGCAAGGCGTTCATGCGGGCGAAGGCGACGCCGGTCTGGCGGTAGCAGGCGAAGTACTGGCCGGCTGAGGTGGTGAAGTCGGCGATGAGGCCAAGGTAGGCGCCGAACAGGGCAAAATCGCCCACCGTCAGGCTCCCGGCGCGCAGGCTGGTGGCGGCCAGCAGCATGATCAGGCCGGCGCCGATGCTCGCCATGTTGGACGTGATGGCGTCCAGCGCCCGCGTCGCCAGGCGGTCGGCCAGCATCGCTTTGCGGCGGCGCTCGTTGAGCTGGCGGAAGCGCGCCACGGCCCGCTTCTCGGCGCCAGCGGCCTGGAGCGTCTGCGCCGCCGCCAGGATATCGCCGATGGCCCCAGTGACTTCGCTGGTGGCCTGACTGCTGGCGGCGCGGTAGCGCTCCAGCGCGCCGCTGGCCCGCTGCGCGACCGCCGCCACGACCACCAGCGGCAGGACGGCGATCAGGGTCATGCGGACATCAATGCGCAGCAGGATCAGGAACGCCGCCACGGCGAACAGGCCCTGAACGACGATCTCATCGGACCAGTCTATGTTGTCCTCGGCCTGAAACCCGTCGTCGCGGAAGCGGCTGATGGTCTCGCCGATGGAGTAGGGCAAGGCGAGGGCGCCCGGCCGGCGCAGCACGAGCCGCAGCAGGTTGCGGCGCACCAGCCCGCTCATGGTGAAGCGCATGAGGATCTCGACCGATCCGGCGACAAGCCACAGCGGCATACGGCCTATGGCCAGCGCCACCAGCAAGACGATCAGTACTGACGGGCCTATGGCGCCATGCGCCTGCCCGGTGAGCGCGTCGAAGAAGGCCTGGGCGATCAGTCCCGCCAGCAGCGTTGTCAGGTTCATCACGCTCCACAGTGTCGCGTGGAGCAGGTAGAGCCAGGGCCGGTAGCGGATCATCGCGATCATGTAGCGCCAGGTTGGCAGCGGCTTCATGCGGATACCTCCTCGGCGGCGCGCAGCAACATCGCGAAGCGCGACGTGGGATTGGCGGCGAGGGCGAGCCGCGACCCATACTCGCACGCCTGGCCATCCTCTAAAACGACGATATCGTCGGCGTAGGCGATGGTGTCCAGCCGATGCGCCACGATGACGCCGGTGCGGCCTTCGAGCAGACGGCCAAGCGCCGCATGAACTAACCGCTCTGTGGCCGGGTCGAGCCGCGAGGAGGCTTCATCCAGCATCACCAAATCGGGGTCGCGCAGCAGGATGCGCGCGCAGGCCAATACCTGCGCCTGACCGGCGGAGAGCCCGGCGCCATCTAGCCCCAACGGAGTGTCCAACCCATGCGGCAGCTCGCGCAGCCAGCCGCCCAGGCCCATGGTATCCAGCGCGGCGGTGATCTGGTCATCGGGAACGGCGTCGTCGAAGAGGGTCATGTTGTCGCGCACGCTGGCGTAGAAGAGGCGCACATCCTGTGTGACGAGGCCGATGCGCGCGCGGATTTCCGCCAGGCTGGCCACCCGCAGGTCCACGCCGCCCAGGCGCACGGCGCCCGCCTGTGGGTCATAGAAGCGCATGAGCAGCCGCGTCAGTGTGGTCTTGCCGCTGCCGGTGCGCCCGACGACACCAAGCACGCGGCCCGGCTCCAGGCGCAGGCTGATGTCGCGCAGGACGGGAGTATCCTCGGCGTAGGCGAATGAGACGCCGTCCAACTCGACCGCCAGCGGACCAGGCGGCGGCGCGACGCTGGAGCGATTGGGCGCGTCGGCTATGCGCGGCGATGCGCCCATGAGGGCCTCGACGCGGGCGATGCTGGCGCCCGCCTGCTGGAGATCCTGTACTTCCCGGCGGATCTGATCGGCTGGCTGCCGCAGCATCTCGGTACACTGGAAGATCAGATAGACGCCGCCGATGGTCAGCGCGCCAGCTTTGAACAACATGGCGCCCAGGGCCAGGGCGGCCGCCGCGCCGAGCAGGAACAGCCCATCGCTGCTGGCGACCAGTTGGTAGCCCCACA
>DASTKI010000250.1:0-6685 GCA_035716045.1 Ktedonobacterales bacterium | reverse complement strand
CACCATCGGCTGGGGCGGGAAGACCTCCTCGCCCGGCCAGCCCGGCACAGCCCCGGCTTTGCCCAGCGTGCCCATCTCCCAGCCGGAGCCATCGGCCACGACGATATCGTCGCTGCCGTGGGTCCAGAGGATCGGCGGCTTCGGCGTCAGAGTGACGATGTCTGACCAGCCGCAATACTTCCCAGAGAGCGCGTTGAGGATGCCGCGCGTTCCCGGCGCCACCGTCGGCCAGTTCTCCGAAGGTGTGGAGTCGCCGGGGTAGCCGTCCACACCCGTGACCGACTTGAGCACCTCGTCAACCAGCATGTCCTCCCGCTCAGGAGGCTCGCGGTGGCCCGAGGACCAGTACGAGGAGTTCATGACATTGCGTGGTGAGAGCGGCGAGTCCGCCGAGCGGTCGCCACCGGCGATGCGCTGGGCGAACTCGGGGCTGCCGGTCCCGCCACCGCTCCCGGCCCAATCGGGGAAGCACGGCGTCCCGTCGGCTTTGGTACCACCATAGCCATAGGGTGAGACGGGATCAACGAAGGTCAAGGACGCTACCGGGCGGCCCTCCAGCGCGTAGGCGGCGATCGCCGCGCCGCCGGTTGACCATCCCACCAGGTGCGGCGCTCGGTCAATGTTCAGCGTCTGGAGCAGAGCGTAGCTGTCGTCCGACCAGTCGCACAGGCCGCGAGTGGCGTCAATCGGGACCCGCTCGGTGTCGCCAAAGCCGCGCATGTCTGGAGCGATGAACCGATACTGGCTGGGCGCGGCGGCCATCAGCGGCTCAAAGAAGCGGCCGGTGGCGAGATTGCCATGGATGAGCACGACCGGAATGCCATCTTCAGGACCCGATTCGAGGTAATGCGTGCGGAGGCGGCTGGTCGCTACGGTGTGCGAGCGAACGCCAGGTAACAGGTCCATGCGAGCTCCTTTGCTGGCTGGCTGAATGGGGATTCTCGCCGGTGTGATCGTCCGCGTCAGGTTGCGGCGCCACGTCAATGCGGGCATCGTATCACGTGGCGCATCGTCGTCTGCCATTGCTCCAGGAATATGCGCAGCTGGGGGCAGGCCCGTCCATCACCACGCGATCTTGGACGGGGCGCCTAGCTGGAGCGGGTGGAGACGATCTGACAGGCCCGCAGCCGCGAACGCCTTGATGACATCATCCTGGCTCTGTGTGAAGTGCGCCCAGCCCTGGTGATGCACGGGCACGATCGCCGCGCGCGGAAACGCCCTGGCGGTCTCGACCGCGTCATCCGCCGTCATCGTCAGGCTGACCGGGCCGCGCGTCTGCGCCGCGCCGACGAACGCCACAACGACGGTCACATCGAAGCGCTCCGCCACCTCCGCCACGCCCTCGTACCAGACTGTATCGCCGGTGACGTAGATCGCGCGGTCCGGCCACTCATCGAAGGTCAATACGAACCCGATGACCTCGCCGGTGAGCGGCTCGATGCCGGCCGGGCCATGGCGCGCGGGCGTAGCCGTGACATGGATGATGTGCCCCGATGGGCTGGCGAGATTGTGTGTCTCCCAGGGGGCTAGCCCCTCAATACCGCCAAACTCCTCGGAGAGCCTTTCCGCGCCTACCTTCGTCGTCAGCACATGCCGCGCGGATGCGAGGCAGGCGCGCCCGGCGGGGTCGAGGTTGTCGGGGTGCTGGTCATGGCTGAGCAGCACGGCGTCAATATTGCCCAGCGCCTCCAGCTCCAGGGCAGGCCCGGCCAGCTTCGTCAGCGTCACTCGCCCCGATGGGTAGTCGCCGGGCGGGCTGAATGTCGGGTCGGTGAGGAACCGCAGGCCCGCGACCTCCAGCAGCGCGGTTGGCCCGCCAATCAGGGTGACGGTCAGCGTATCATGAGACATCGCGCACGCCTTTCTTCACAAGCGATTCACGCGAATGCGACGGGGTAAGCGGGTCCCGCGTCGCTCAATCGTGAACACATCCGCATCATCAATATAGCAATTTCGCGACGTTCGCGCCGCATGAGACGTAGCCCGCGAAGGCGGGCTTCGCGGCCGCTAGGCCTGTAGCCGCGGATTCATCCGCCGGGCGTTGTCCACGCGCGCCTTGGATATGAGGATAGCCTGATGCTCGTTTCCGTCCACGTGGCGATCGTGCGCGCGGCGCTTGGAGATATGCTGGCCCCAGCCGCGCTAGGCGTGGTGACGCGGGCCAACGCGCGCTGCGACCTGTATCAGTGGGAGGCTCATCGCCACTTCGACAACGGGCGCGACGTCACGGCGCTCGGCGCGCTCTGGCGGCGTGGCCTGCGGCGCTACCTGACGCTGGCGGTAGAGCGCACAACGCCAGCGGACGGGCGGGATGGGCGGCGCGACAAGCTGGGCGCGCTGCGGGCGCTGGGCATGGCCTCCCACGCCCTGGCCGACTTCTACGCCCACACCAACTGGGTTGAGCTGCACGGCGCGGACGCGCCCCAGGCGCCGCTTCTGCGCGATGAGTGGCCAGCGGAAGCGCTGCCAGCGGACCTGGCCAGCGGCTACTTCTCGCTGCGCTATGGCCTGCGCGGCTGCCCGATGCGCGATGGCGTCTGCGTCCCACCGGACGGCTACCGCTACTGCCACGAGACGCTGAACAAGGATGCGCCCACTCGCGGCCACGGCGCCGACACGATCACACCGGGCGGCCCGACCTTTCACACAGTCGCCGTGCGGCTGGCGGAGGACGGCACACGCGCGCTCTGGCAGGCGCTGCGTGCGGAGGTGACAGCCGTGGTGGGCCAATCGCGGGCGGATGCGGCGCTTGCACGGATTAATGGAACAAATATCTAGAACAAGTTTTCCACAAACCACCCCACTTATCCACGCGAAAGGCCGAGTTATCCACCAATGGACGCGGAGGGTGAGCCGCGATCACCATCTGGTGGAGGTGGCGCCACGTTGCGAGCCAGATGTCGGAGAAATGGCCTGCGGGCGGGGCTATCGGGTGTATAATGGCCTTATGGCATTCGCGCTCGAGCTTGCGCTGGCCCCCTCCTCCTGACGCCTGATCGCGCCGCTGGCGCCGGTCGCGCAGTGGTGTGGAGGTTATCACACAGACCGGAAGAATACAGTTATGAATCGTATGTCCTATCGCGGCGGCCAAGGCGGGCAGACTATCATCCCAGGCGGCCCGCTAGGCAAAGCGCGCTACGCCCTGGCGCTGGGCCGGGCGGACGAGGCCGAGCGCATCTGTCGCAAGCGGCTGGAGCAGCGGCCCGACGACGTGGCGGCGCGCATCCTGCTCTCGCAGGCGCTCCTACAGTCGCGCCAGGCCCAGGACGCGGTGACAGAAGCGCGCAAGGCCACCCGCTCAGCGCCCAACAATCCCGACGCGCAACTGGCGCTCTCCGCCGCGCTGTTGCAGACAGCGCGCTTCAGCATCCCAGAGGAAGCGCGTGTGGCGGCGGAGCGCGCGGTGCAGTTGGCGCCGAAGCTGTCGCGGGCGCGCGTACAGCTCGCCGAAGTCTACATCGCCGACAAGAAGGAAGAGCAGGCGAAGGTCACGGCGGAGGAGGCTATCAAGCTGGAGCCGCGCAACCCGGCGGGCTATTTCATCAAGGCGCTGGCGCTCAGCACGCAGAAGGACTACCAGGGCGCGGCGCAGGCCGCGGAGTCGGCGATTCGCTTCGACCGCGACCACCAGCTCCCGCAGGCCGAGTACATTCGCGCGACGGCGCTGGTCGAGATCAAGCGCTATGATGAGGCGCTCACCGCGCTGGCGGCGGCTGAGCGCGGCAACCCGCTGCTCGGCGGAGCGCAGGCTGACGCGCTGCGCGGGCGCGTCTACTTCCGCCAGCGCAAGTTCCGCGACTCGTATCAGGCGAACCTCTCGGCGCAGCGTAAGAGCAGGCGCCCTGAGATCTTCGCGCGCCCACTGGCGGCGCTCAACATGGTCTTCACCGGCCTCTTCGGCGACCGCGGGCAGTATGTGCTGCTATTTGCGGTGATGGCGATTGTGGTCGGCATCCTCTACCTGATCTCGCTGATCCCGGTCGCCGGGCAGTGGATCTCGTCGGGCCTGGTGGTGGTCATCCTGGTCGCGCTGGCGCTGGCGAGCGTGGGGCAGCTTTCGGGGAGCATCCTGCCTGCCGATCGCTCGCAGTGGGTGACGACAATTCCAGCGATCGTGGCGGCGTTCATCATCGGCGCGGGCGTCACGATCGCGCTGGCGCGGCTCATCATCGGCGCTGTCACCGGAGCGACGCCACCACTCTTCACTCCAACTACCATCTCCATCGCTGGCGCGGTGGGCGCGGTGCTGGCGGCGGTGGCGGCCTGGGGCTGGCCGAAGCTCCTGGCGCGCTACGGCGGTGGGCGCACGGCGGCGTAACAGCCGCTATCGCTGGCGAACGGGCAGGCGGGCTCCTCATACGGGGCCCGCCCGCCTGCTTTGTGCCGTCGCATGGCAGCCTGGCATGACTCTTGTGCTAACCCATGCGGCAGACAAGTTGACCGTTTGTTCATGCCATCCGTAGAATGGGACAATTGACCGGGAATGACGGTTATGGCGCCGCAGGATAGCGGCCAGTATGGGTGGAGGGCGAGGCGATGAGCAAGGCGGCGCAGGCGGCGCGCCCTGCCCTCGTGGGCGGCGAGACGGACCAGCGGCCCATCCAGACGCCGCTGCCGCTGGGCGGCGGCGACCCAGAGCCGCAGGCTGAGCCATACACGGTCCACTTGCCCGGCTTCGACGGGCCGATGGACCTGCTGCTCAACCTGATCGAGAAGAACCAGCTGGAGATTACGACGATCTCGGTGGTGGCCGTCACCGACCAGTTCGTGGCCTACCTGCGGATGTGGGATGAGCCGCCGCTGCCGCGCCTGGCGGAGTTCGTGGCGATGGCGGCGCGACTGCTGCTGATCAAGTCGCGCAGCCTGCTGCCGCGCCAGCCCAAGCACAGCGAGGATGACGACGAGGACCCGCTGGACGACGCCGAGGTCCTGGCGCAGCGGCTGCGGGAATACCAGCTGGCGCGCGAGATCGCGCGGGCGCTGCGTGCGCGTGAGCTGGCGGGCCTGCAATCCTACACGCGGGCGGCGCGACTGGTGGACCCAGAGCTGATGTTGACCTGGGCGCCGCCGAAGCTGGTCGGACTGAACGTCAACGCGCTGGCGGCGGTCTTCAAGCGCGTGCTGACGGAGCAGAAGTTCTCCCAGCCAGAGCAGCTGCCGCTGCCACTGGTGACGGTGAGCGAGAAGATCGAGGAGGTCGAGGCGCTGCTGGCGGAGCGCGGCCGCGTCACGCTGGAGGAGGCGCTGCGAACGGCCACCTCGCGCTTCGCGGTGGTGGTCACATTCCTGGCGGTGCTGGAGCTATGGCACCAGGGGCGGCTGGATGTGACGCAGGAGACGCTGTTCGGGCCGGTCGAGATCGCGCCAGGGCCGCGCTCACGACTGCGGGCTGGAGAGACCGGAACCGCCACAGACGAGACGCCCATCGTGAGCGAGTTCGACGTGGCGCCCATCGCGCCGGAGCCACGACCGCGACGGGCGCGGCGCGAGGCGGCCCACCCCCGCGCCACCGAGACATCACGCACCTGAAATACCCGCCCTACGCCAGCCGCTCATGACACGCCAGCGGGAACGAGCCAGGCGGGATGCGCTAGCCAGAGCAGCGCGAGCAGCAGGAGCGCGGAGCCCAGCGCAAAGCGCGTCCACCCGTAGCGTGGGAACGACTCCTCGATCACCATCGCCCCGGTCAATGCCGCCATCCAGCCCAACCCCCCGACGCCGAGGCCAAACATGATGAGCATCAGCCCCCAGCAGCAGCCTACCGACGCCAGTCCATGCCGCGCGCCCACCCGCCATGCGGGACCTGACCCCACTCGATAGGAGCGAGCGAAGAGCGCCCCCGGATTGTGGCAAGCGGTGAGGCAGCGGCGCTTCATCGAGCTGAACTGGTATGCGCCAGCCCCAGCGAGCGTGGTCGCGCCGATCAGGAACGCATGGGCTTCGAGCCACGGCGATGCGTCCACCGCATGGTGGACCGCCGTATCGCCCGCGAAAGCCAGCAGCGCGAATCCCGTCCACATCGCCGCATAGCCAGCGTAAAAGGCGCCGCCAGCCTTGAGAGCGCCGGATTGCGCACGGGTGGCGCCGATCAACAGCGTGAAGGTAGACATGCTGGCCGGCACCATCATCGCCACGATCATCACCTGCCAGCAGGCGAGGAAGACGAGCGCGGCGACCGGCCAGGACAAGCCGCTCGCCTCCAGCAGAAAGTGGTGGTCAATCAGATAGCGCTGGCCCGTCAGCGCGGCGATCACGGCGACCGCCCAAGCGGCGGCGACCGGCAGCCACGGCCAGCCCAACGACGGGCCGTGGCGCATGGCGCGTACAGGTGGGTCATCCCCAGCAGAGCAGCATGCCGCCATGTGGTATCCCTTTAGCGCTCAGTCGGCAAGGCGAGCGCGAGCGCCCAGCGCTCCAGGTCGACGTTGACCTAATACGCTGGGCGCCTGCGCTACACATCCACCGAGACAGACGGAGACGGGCTGGCTAGCGCACGATGGCGCAGCCAAACGGCTGCGTCTCGGGCGTCCGCACCGGCGTCCCGGCGAAGACATCACGCAGGGCGTTCTCCAGGTCGCTGTAGCTCGCCCGCGCCGGGTCGCGCGTCTCGTCAATCCGACCTTTATAGACCAGCCGGCGATCCGCGTCGAGCACGAAAACGTGCGGCGTGCTGATCGCGCCGAAC
>DASTKI010000249.1:0-9611 GCA_035716045.1 Ktedonobacterales bacterium | reverse complement strand
CAGCCCCCGACACAGCTACCGGCGCCCTCCCCAGATATGAGGTGAATGCCAAGCCGCACCGCTCTCCGAACAGCTACCCGTGGGGACAATGCACCTGGGGCGCCGCGGAGCTGGCCCGCGATAACGTTGACCACATGGGCGATGCAGAGGACTGGCTCGCCAACGCGCAGGCAAGGGGATTGCCTACCAGCTTGATTCCCAGGGTCGGCGCGACGGTCGTGTTCCAGCCCGGCGTCCAGGGCGCGGGCGCCCTGGGCCACGTGGCCCATGTCATCGCGGTCTACGCCGGCGGGTCCTTTCTGATCGAGGAGATGAACTTCTACGGCGATGGCGGCGGCTATGGCGTCTGGTCCACCAGAGTCGCCCACACCGGCTGGGGCGTCTCATTCATCTATTAGCGTAGCGGCGATTACCAGAACATTGGCGGCATGAGCTGGCTTGATCGCACGGTCAATGCGGCCCAGCCGCAAGCAGCGCATGCGCCTGTAAAGAGAAGCTGGCTGGCTACCTGAACTCGGGTGGCTGGCCAGCTTCTCTTTGCCCGCCTGCAACCTCGCCCGCGACCGGGCATAGTAAAGAGCGGCGCGCGGCGGCCCCTGCCATCGCGTAGCCCTACCCGCGCCACTCAGGGCGCACTGATCCATCTACTCAGCCATACCGCGCATTGCTCGATTGTGAGACGCCCGCAGCGCGGGCCCTCGCGCGGCCGCGCGCATCCACGCTATGCAGGCGCGGGCCGCGCCTCCAACGCATGCGCAGTCCTCCTACCGCAGCCTCGCCCGTGCTATAGTACATGTGTTCGACAGACATACCGTCGCGCACATCAGAGGAGGAGAACGAGGCATGCGAAAAGTCATCTGGCTGATCCATCTCTCGCTGGATGGATTCGCGGCAGGGCCCAACGATGAGCTGGACTGGATCTCCTACGACAGCGACCTCGAGCGCTACGCCCACTCGCTGCACGGGCAGACGGACGCGGTGATCTGGGGGCGCAGGACGTACGAGGGTATGGCGAGTTTCTGGCTGACCGTGCAGGGTAATCCAGAGAGCACACCAGCGGAGTTGGAGCACGCGCGCTGGCTGGACGACGCGACGAAGATCGTGGTCTCGCGGACGCTGGACCGCATCAACTGGAACGATCAGCAGAACACCGTCCTGATCAGGGACGACATCGCTGACGAGATCAACGCCATCAAGCAGCAGCCCGGCAAGGATATCTGGCTGCTTGGCAGCATCACCCTGGCGCAGACGTTCATGCAGCTCGATCTGATTGATGAGTACCGCATCCAGATCAATCCGACGACGCTGGGAGAGGGCAAGCGGCTGTTTGCTGATGGCGGCCGCACGATACGCCTGAAGCTGCTGGAATCTCAGGCGTTTCCGAGCGGGGTCGTCGCCCTTCGGTACGAGCCGGACCGCGAGCCAGCCGCTCACTGATACGGCGCGAGTGTGGCGGAGCCATCCCGAGGCTCGCCCCGCGCGACGCGATTCCACCCCCGCCGCTGGCTGCGAGGCCAACTGCGGGGGCATTTGTCCCGATGGAGCGTATCGGCGATTCAGCCCAGCGCCCGCGGCGATCAGCGCGCGTGACGGGGCTGGCGGCGCATGACCATGCGCCACGACGCCGTCTCAGGCTCCAAAGAACGCCATCAGGACGGGGGCGAGGGCTGACTCCTCAACGTTGTGTGGCTGGCCAGGGATGGCGCCGCGCTGGGCGTGGGGCAGCGCGGACGCCACCGTGTCCGCTGAGAGGCTGAGCCAGGGGGTCTGCCCGCCATCTATCACGAGCGTGGGAACCTGGATGGTCGCCAGCCGCTCCGTAGGCGGCGCGTAGTCGCCCATGACCGTGGCGTCATAGATTAGCGTGGGCGCAAACGCCTCTTGGCCAGGCCCCCTGGTGGCCTGGCGCATCATCGCCACGGCTTCGGCAGGCATGCCGACCGCCTGTATCATGAAGAACTCGATCATGTCGCCGCGCCGGCCCTCGGACAGCAGCGCGCTGAGCTGTTCCCGGTAGTCCGCTGGAACTGGGGGACGGCTGCCCACGACGATGTACGAGGGCTCCCATGTCGCCAGCTTCTTCATCTTGGGCGCTAGGCCGGAAAAGGCGGCGGTAAGCGCCAGAACCGCGCAGCCGGATGTGCCGTAGATATAGGCTGATCCTCCGGCCTCGTCCAGGATCGCATCGCGGTCTTCGATCTCGCGCTCGACGGCATAGGGCGCTGTGAACCCGCTCTCGCCATGCCCGCGACGGTCATAGTTGAAGACGGTGAGGGCGTGTGGCGGCTGTCGAGCGCGAGCGCCGCATAGCAGGGCCACCAGGGGATAGGGAAAAGGTATTTCTCGTGGATTAATCTTGACTAAATCTATCAAGTTACTCTATATCTCTGTCATGCGCGGTTGGCCGGCAGGCGCTCCAGCTCGCTCGTGTATGATCTGTGCGCCTGGCCGGCGTCACGAAGGAGTCGCTCTGACCATGTCCATTAGCGTGAACGATCTGCTCTCAGGCAACAAGGCATATGCGGCGAGCTTCACCGCAGGCTCCTTGCCCATGCCACCAGCGCGCAAGCTGGCCGTCGTCGCCTGCATGGACGCGCGGCTGGATCCGCTGCCCTTCCTGGGCCTCCATCTCGGGGACATCCACGTCATTCGCAACGCCGGTGGCCGCGCCACCGAAGACGCCATCCGCTCGCTGGCGATCTCGGAGCGTCTGCTCGGCACCGACGCAATCGTCGTCATCCATCACACCGACTGCGGCATGCTCACCTTCTCGAACGACGACATCCGCCAGAAGATCCGGTCTGACCTGGGAGACGCCGCGCATGACAAGGCGACCCAGCTCGACTTCCTCCCATTCGGCGATATCGCCCAGAGCGTGCGCGACGACGTGGCCGCGTTCAAGGCCTCGCCGCTGATTCCCGATTCCATTCCCGTCTACGGCTTCGTCTACGACGTGCGCAGCGGCCAGCTTTCGCCGGTCGAGTAGCGGCGGACCTCATCAAGCCCCATCTGACTACGGGGTCCCCCGGCCCCCTCTCCTCTCAGGAGAGGGGCTGTCAGCTCGGCGCCCGCTCTGCATAGCGCAGGGCGGGCGCTTCGCACGACTGGAGGCGCCTCGACATCCGCGACGTGGCGGGTGTATGCTTGGCTGGCGCAACGGCGCGCTACTCGTAGCCGCCCCGCATCAGCGCGCCTGATGGAGGCTCGTGCACTATGGTGAACGTTGATCCGCTGCTGATCGCGGCGATATTTCCCCTCGTTCTCATTGACCTGGCGATGGTGATCTACAGCATCTACGATCTCTACAAGCCGGAGCGGCGCGTGCGCGGCGACAATAAGCTCATATGGCTGCTAGTGATCCTGCTGGTGAGCACGTTGGGATGGGTCGCGTACCTGATCGCCGGACGCGAGGAAGAGTAAGAGGAGCCGGGCCACATGTCCGCCGCGATCGCATGCCGGGGCCTGACCAAGCGCTATGGCGACGTGCTGGCACTCGACCACCTCACGCTTGATGTCCCAACCGGCTCCATCTTCGGCTTCCTCGGTCCAAATGGCGCGGGCAAGACGACGACCTTACGCCTGCTCACTGGCCTGGCATTCCCCACCGAGGGCGGCGCGACGGTCGCCGGGACAGACATCGCCTCCAGCGGCGTGGAGCTGCGCAAGCGTACCGGCTACCTCGATCAATCGCCGCAGTTCTATGGCTGGATGCGCGGGCGCGAGCTGCTGGAATTCGTTGGTGAGCTGTTCGGGCTGCGCGGCGCGGAGCTGCGCGGGCGTGTGGATGGCGCGCTGACGCTGACCGGGCTGAAGGACGCCGCCAACCGCCGCATACACGGCTATTCCGGCGGCATGCGCCAGCGGCTGGGTCTCGCGCAGGCGCTCGTCAACCGGCCCGATGTCCTGCTGCTCGACGAGCCGGTCAGCGCGCTCGATCCCGAGGGGCGGCATGCGATGCTCGACGTGATCGCCGGTCTGCGCGGCCAGGCCACCGTGCTGATGTCCTCGCACATCCTGGCCGACATCGAGCGCGTCTGCGATACCGTGGCAATCCTCGACCGTGGCCGGCTGGTCGTCTCCTCCTCGGTGGCCGAGCTGCGCGAGCGCTATACGCAGCCAGTCTTCCTGCTGGAGATGGAGCCGGGACAGGAGGAGCGGGCGGAGGACCTGATAGCCGCGCTGCGGGCGGCGCCATGGGTGGACGAGCTCACCTGGGAGCGGCCCCGCCTGCGGCTGGTAGCGCGCGACGAGGCGACGGCGGGTCGCGAGATCCTCGCGGCGCTGGTGGCGCACGGCGTAGAGATCCAACGCTTCGAGCGCGCCAGGCCGACGCTGGAGGACATCTTCCTGCGGCTCACCGGCGGCGAGCGGGAGAAAGGGACGGTCGCCTGATGGCGGGCTTCAGTGTCTTCCTGCGCAAAGAGCTGCGCGAGGCCCTGCGCGGGAACCGGCTGCTGGTCGTCGGCGTGGTATTCCTGCTGCTGGGGATTATCTCGCCGGTGGGGGCCAAATACATGCCGGAGCTACTTAAGATGCTTGGAACGGGCCAGGCCGGTGTCATGATTACCTTCCCCACGCCGACCGTCAATGACGCCATCGCGCAGTATCTCAAGAACGTGGCGGGCACCGGCGTGCTGGTCGCGGTGCTGCTGCCGATGGGCATGGTGGCGCGCGAGAAGGAGCGCGGCACGGCGGCGTTCGCCCTGGTGAAGCCACTCTCGCGCGCGGCGTTCCTAGGAGCCAAGCTGGTGGCGCTGCTCGTCATGCTGGCGGTGGGCGTCGCGCTAGCGGCCATCGCCACCTGGTTCTATACCGCGCTGCTCTTTGAGCCTATCGCGCCGGGCGGCTTCATCGCCTGCACGCTGCTCATCCTGCTCTCGCTGCTGGTCTATGGCCTGCTGACCTTCCTGGGCAGCGTGGTCGCCAATTCGCAGTTGCCCGCCGTCGGCATCGGGATCGCCGCGTGGGTGGCCATCTCGCTGATCGGCGTCATCCCCAACGCCGCCAAATTCACGCCCGCTGGCCTGCTGGAGCCTGCCAGCGCGCTCGCGCTGGGCGCGTCCCCGCCGCATCTGGGCGCATCGCTCGCCGCCAACCTCGTCATCGCCGCCGTCGTCGTCTCGCTGGCCTGGTTCTCCTTCCGCCGCCAGGAGTTGGCGGGCGCGCCAGAGTAGCATCGCCACCGCGCGCCCGACGTGTGAGGCGCCTTCGGGCCATGCGGATGTCAGGGCTTGCGTTGGCTTTAGCCAGTAGTCCCAAGTCGTTGAACAAAGGTTCACCAGCAGATAGTCTGTTCGTAACGGCAGCCGCTTGATGGGACGCGCTTTTCAGACCATCCTCCTCCCGTGAGAATAGTTCGGATCGGGCGGACCCGCCGCGTCAAGCTGTTCCGGAAGCGTCAACGCCCATCCCGCCGATGACGCTTCTCCGCCGGTCGCGGCATCCGCTATGGCTTGCGCCTATGCGGAGCGTCAACACTGGGTCACGTCAACGCGAGGTCAGCGACCGCAAGACCTTCAGTGCTAGGAGTAACGATGGCTGGCGAGCTTCGGCTGACGCTTGAAACCGGTCCGAAAGGCAAGCAGGTGGTGGCGGTGGCGCCGGATTGGCCCGGCCTCGAGCGCGGCGCCAAGACCGGAGAGGCCGCGATTGCACGATTACAGGCCTATCTTCCCCGCTACGCGCCGGTGGCGAAGCTGGCGGGGATGGGTATGCAGCTCGCGGCTGTCGCCACCGGCGAAGTGGTCGAAGTGGTCGAGCGCTATCCGGGCACAGGCTCAACGGATTTCTGGGGTATCTCGTACGCGTTCTCGGACATCGATAGACAGGCCATGTCGAGCGAAGAATTGGAGCGTGACCTGACGCTGCTACAGGCGTGCTGGGCGTTTTTCGACGCTGTCCGTTTGCGCGTGTCGGCGGAGATGCGGAAGGGTCCACGCGGGGGCGGGCGAGATCGGGACCGAATTGTCGGGCATACGTTGGGCGTGGAGCAGGACTGGGCTGCGAAGCTCGAGGTGCGCGCTCCTGAAGGCGCGCTGCTGACGGACGAGGGCCTGAGCGCGTACCGCGACGCCTATCGCGCTGCCATTCGGGCGTTCCATGCCGAGGGCAAACCAGCCCGCAACTGGCCGCTCCGGTATCTGATCCGGCACACCGCGTTTCACACGCTGGATCACGCATGGGAAATGGAAGACAAGGACTTGACTGCCAACCGCGCGTGAGAGACCAACTGAAACCGCCCATGAGCGGGCGAGCCGTTTGACGAGGACGCGCCAGCGGCGGCCAGCAATATAGGGCAAGCTGGGATGATTGGCCAGCGCCATGCGCCGGGAACGGTTAGGTGGCCTAGTGAAGCTGCTGGCGCAATGGACAGCCGAACTGGACATCCGCTGGAGAGCGCCAGCAGCCTATGCAGCCTATGGGGCCACACAGCTGCCCCGTGGCGCGGACGGTAGGATGCTCCGTCGGGCGCCGCCGCGAAAGTGAGACGCGCCGTGCAGCCTATGCAGCAAGGCCCAGCTGGCCAGGACCCGAACACCGCGGCGGGGCAGGAGGAACGCGCGGAGACGCGGCCTGCGCGGGAGCGGTGGCTCGCCCGCGACGCGGACCTGGGTCCGCTCTCGGAGCTCTTCTTCGTGTCCGGGGTGGTCGCGCTCCTGGTGACACGCTTCTACCTGGCGCTGGCGGGCTTCCCCCAGCTGGGCGGGGCGGGCCTGCACATCGCGCACCTGCTCTGGGGAGGCCTGCTCATGCTCGTCGCGCTGGTGCTGCTGCTGGCCTTCGTGGGCAGGAGCATGCAGCGGGTGGCGGCGATCCTCGGCGGCGCCGGCTTCGGCCTCCTCATTGATGAGGTGGGCAAGTTTGTCACCAGCAGCAACGACTACTTCTTCCAGCCGGCTGTCGCCATCATCTACGTGGTCTTCGTCGTCATCTTCCTCAGCTTCCGCACGATCGAGCGGGCGGGGCGGTTCAGCCAGCGCGAGCTGCTGGCGAACGCGTACGACGAAGCGGTGGAGGTCGCGCTCCATCCGACCAATGCGGCGAGCCGGGCGCGGGCGCTCCGCCTGCTCCGCGAGAGCGGTGCGACAGGGCCACTGACGCGGGGGCTCGAGCGGGCGCTGATCGAGCAGCGGGCGCTCGTCCCGCCATCACACGGCGTGCGCGCCTCGCGGTGGGAGCGCGCCGGGTGGGTGATGACCCGCGGCTATGAGCGGGCGGTGGTGTCGCGCTGGTTCCCCCGGGCGCTCGTAGTTCTCGTGGTCGCGTACGCGTTCGTGTTCCTCCTGCTCTTCGGGCTTGAGCTGGCGACGGCCACGGTAGCGGCGGAGAGGCCAAGGTTCGCGCTCGACCTCTTCGCGCTGGAGGGCCATCGCGTTGTCCAGGCGGGGCTGCTCGCGTCGTCGCTGGCCGCCGCGGCGCTCATTGTGGCCGGGCTGGTGGCGCTGCCGCGCGACCGCGCGAGCGCGTATCGCTGGTTCAAGCGGAGCACGCTCGTGTCGCTGCTCGTCGGGCAGGTCTTCCTTTTCTACACCCAGCAGTTCGGCGCGCTGGTGGAGCTGGTCCTCAACCTCATCGCGCTGGGCGGCCTCAACGCCTTGCTGGCGGCCGAGCGACACGCCCAGCGCCGAGCCGAACGGCAGAAGGACGCTGCGGACGCTGCCCCAGGCGTGTAGGCTGTCCTCCTCGGCTTCGCCTGATCCCAATAGCGCGGCAGTGGCGAAGCCCACGAGCCCGCCCGCAGTACGATCGCGGCGCGGCGGGACACAGTGTCAGGTGATAGCATGGAAGCGTCGTAACGATTCGAGACGCCCTCTGGCGTATTGTGAGGAGTGACGTATGGATGACGAGCAGCGCTCGGCCCGCGCAGCGCGGCAACGTGAGCGGAAAGCCGAGAACAAAGCGCTCGATGAAGCGTGGAAGGCCACAGTAGACGGATATTTCGGCTTTCTCCGCACAGACTACGGTTTTCGGATCACAAAGGTCTACAGGTGGGGATGGGGCAAGGAGGCAACGTACCAGTCGCCCGTTTTGGCGATAAGGGTCGATGCCAGCGTGGAATTCAACCGCGTCGAGCTCACATTCTATCGCCTGATTGATGGTAAGACGCGAGCGACCCGCGAAAACTCCTTCATTCACGATGCTCTACTCAGAGATCGCACGCCTAAGGTTGAGACCCAGCTAGCCTCACTGAAGGGCCTCAGCGATGAGAACGTCCGGACAAGCCCGGCGCTGCTCGCCCAGGCGGTGAAAGAACATGCGACCGATCTCCTGAGCGGCGACTTGTCATACTTTGACATACTGAACTCGAAGAGGGGAAATACACCTCAATAGATAGAGCGCCGCTTCCGATGCCATTGGACAAGGCGCGACAATGCTCTCCAACACGATGAGACACGCGAAGGCGAGAGAGGAGACGAGCGGCATGGCCCGGAAACCGGCGGGCGCATCCAGCGCCGAGCAGCTGCGGCGGCGCAACCGCGAGCTCTCCATCTTGATCGCCATCGCCCGCGCGCTCAACCAGTCGGTAGACCTCGATCAGGCGTTGCGCGCGACGCTGGCGCAGGTGGCGGAGCTGCTCGACCTGCGCACCGGCTGGATCTGGCTGCTGGATGAGGAGACAGGCGAGTCGTATCTGGCCGCCGCGCAGGACCTGCCGCCGGGGCTGGCGGCCAATCCGCGCCACATGGAGGGGTCCTGCTACTGCCTGGACACCTTCCGCGCGGGCGACCTCGCCGGGGCGGCCAACGTCAACGTGGTGACGTGCAGCCGGCTGAAGCGGCTGATGGAGGGAACCGGCGGCCTACGCTACCACGCCAGCATCCCGCTCTACGCCTATGACAAGAAGCTGGGCGTGCTCAACGTCGCCAGCCCCGACTGGCGCGAGCTCTCGCCCGATGATCTGGAATTGTTGCACGCCATCGGCGACCTGCTGGGCATCGCCGTCGAGCGGGCGCGGCTCTTCCTGCGCAGCGCACAGATGGGCGCGCTGGAGGAGCGCAACCGGCTGGCGCGCGAGATTCACGACACGCTGGCGCAGGGGCTGGCGGCCATCGCTTTGCGGCTGGAGTCGGTGGACGCGCTGCTGGAGGCGGGCGCGGAGGGGCAGGATACCGCGCGCATGCGCGCCACCGTGGAGCAGGCGCTGGCGCTGACGCGGGCGAACCTGGAGGAGGCGCGGCGCTCGGTGCTGGATCTGCGCGCGGCCTCGCTGGAGGGGCAGACGCTCACCCAGGCGCTGCACGCCCTCGCCACTGAGGTCGAGCGCGAGAGTGGCGGCCGGGTCGCGTGTGAGATCACCGGCAGCGCGCGCCCGCTGCCCGCGCGCATCGAGACCGGGCTCTACCGCATCGCGCGCGAGGCGATGACCAATGTCGCGCGTCACGCCCACGCCCCACGCGCCCGCCTGAGCCTCGTCATGACACCCGAAGAGGCGCGGCTGGTGATTGAGGACAACGGGCGCGGCTTCGATCCGGCGGAGGCGCCGCAGGGTCGCTACGGGCTGCGTGGGATGAGCGAGCGGGCGCGGCTGCTGGGCGGCGCGCTGCGCGTCGCCACCTCGCCGGGCGAGGGGACGCGCATCGAGGCCGTCATTCCGCTGAGGGCGCGCGTAT
>DASTKI010000248.1:0-9754 GCA_035716045.1 Ktedonobacterales bacterium | reverse complement strand
AGACATGCCGCTGCGCCCGGAGAAAGTCTGGGCGCTGATGCGCAAGGCGGAAGTGCGCTGACAACCAGGCGCGCGCCGCCCGCGCTCATCAGGTCGGCAGGTCGGCGCGGTGAACGCCTCACTGGGTCGCGCGGGCGAAGTCCACCACCGTGCGCGCCAGCTCCTCGCCGCGGTCCTCCTGGAGGAAGTGGCGCGCGCCGGTAATCGTCACGTGGGGCTGGCCCGCCGCGCCGGGGATCAGCTCCTGGAAGAGCTTGTCGCCGCCGCGCGTGATGCGCTCGCCATCGCTGAACGCGGTCAGGAAGGGCTTGTCGAAGCGCTTGAGCGCCTCCCATGCCTGGCGGTTGGCGGCGCTCGCCGGGTCATCGGGCCGCGTGGGGACGAGCAGGGGAAACTGGCGTGCGCCCGCTTTGTAGCGCTCGTCGGGAAATGGGGCCTCGTAGGCGGCGATCGCCTCAGGGGCCAGGTCGGTGGCGCAGCCGAGACGGATGATGGAGCCGATGTCCATAGTCTCTGCCGACTGCGAGGCCGCCTGCCACGCCATGAACGCGCGCGACATCGGCTGGTCTCCGGTGGGCAGGCCGGTGTTCGCCGCGACGATCCGCGCGAAGCGCTCGGCATGCTCCGCCACCAGCCGCAGCCCGATCAGCCCGCCCCAGTCCTGACAGACGAGCGTGATATCGCGCAGGTCCAGCCCCAAGAGCAGCCCGCGCATCCAGTCTACATGCCGCTGGTAGGTGTAGTCCTCGCGCGCGGCTGGCTTGTCTGACCGCCCAAAGCCCACGAGGTCCGGGGCGATGGCGCGGTAGCCCGCCGCGGTGATAATTGGGATCATCTTGCGGTAGAGATAGCTCCACGACGGCTCGCCGTGCATGAGCAGTATGGGCGGACCGCTGGCCGGCCCGTCATCCACATAGTGGATGCGCACGCCCTCAACCGTCAGGTAGTGTGGCGCGAAGGGGTATCCCGGCAGATTGGCGAATCGCTCGTCTGGTGTGCGCAAGAGTTGCACCGCGCGCTCCTCATCGTAGGCAGGAGCGGAGGTTCGCCCCGGCGATATCATTGCTGGTAGTATAGCGCGCCGCGTAGGCCGCGGTTCTGGCGCCGAGGGCGCTAGTGCGCGCGGCTGGGGACGAGGCGCCCCGATGTGTCCTCATCCTCCAGGCGGGACTCTTCGTGATACTCGGCGTCAGTGTTGACCTTCCAGGGGTCGTAGTTCGCGCCGGTGGCGATGTTGCGCGCCACCAGCAGCGCCGTCATCATCGAGTGGTCCTGGTTGTTGTAGTGGTGCATGCCGTTGCGTCCCACCAGGCTCAGGTTGGACAGCGTCGCCGACACATGGTCGCGAATGACGGCCAGGTCATGCTTGTAGTTGTCGTCATAGACCGGGTAGGCCTTGGGCTGGCGCACGACGACGCCCCACATGACGTCTTCCGGCTTGCACATCCCCAGCTTCACCATCTCGCGCGTGCCGAGCGCCACCAACTGCTCGTCGGTGGATGTCCACAGCCCATCGCCCTCGAAGCAGAAATATTCCAGGCCGATGCAGGTCGTGTTCTGGTCGGGCACCATATGCGGGCTCCAGACCTTGAAGTTCTGCATGCGCCCGACCTTGACCGTTGGATCGTGGATATAGATCCAGTTGTCAGGGAAGACGTCGCGCTTGTTCAGCACCAGGGCCACCGTCAGGAAGTCGCGATACTTCAGGTCATCGGCGGCGGCGACCACGTGCGGCGGCATGGCTGGCTCCAGCTTGTGGACCAGCTCACGAATGGGCAACGTCGAGATGAAGTGCGCGCCAGACGCCTCGCCGGTCTGGCCTGAGCTCGTGTCGCGCACAAGCACGCTGGTCACCTTCTGGCCATCGTGGCGGACACTTACGACCTCCTGGCCCAGCGCGACGATGTTGCCGCCCTCGCGCAGCTTTTCCGCCGTGCGCTCCCACATCTGGCCGGGACCGCGCTTGGGATAGCGGAACTCGTCTATCAGCGTCTTGATGACCCCGCCACGGTCACCGTTAGCCTTCTTCTGGGGCAGCAGCGCGTTCTTGATGGCCGTGGTCAGGTCGAGACCTTTGATGCGCTGCGCGGCCCAGTCGGCGGAAAGCTCCTTCGTGCTGATGCCCCAAACCTTCTCGGTGTAGGTTTTGAAGAAGATGCTGAACAGGCGGTGGCCGAACTGGTTAGTGACCCACTCTTCCAGGTTGCGTGGGTGACGATTCGGAAAGACGCGCGCCTGGGCATAGCTGGCGATGCAGCGCGCCGTCTCGATCGGCCCCATATTCAGCAGCGCGTTGCTGGCCCTGAGCGGATAGTCGAAATACTTGCCCTTGTAGAAGATGCGCGAGAGACGCCCCCGGATGAGCAGGTCATCGCCGAGAATCTCCGTCCAGAAGTCCTCGACCTCCTGACTCTTGCTGAAGAAGCGGTGGCCGCCGATGTCGAAGCGGTAGCCCTGCCGCTCCTCGGTGCGCGAGATGCCGCCAACGAAGCGTGGGTCCTTCTCTAGCGTGACCGAGGGCAGGTTGTGGCGCATCAACTCATAGGCCGCGGTTAGCCCCGCCGGGCCAGCCCCCATGATCACCGTGCGCTTCGCCACGCCCTCCACGGGCTGAAACATGTCCGCGCCAGCCAGACGCTGGTCCTGTGACGCCGAGAGCATCGGATCCACCCGGTTGTCCTCCTGATTCAGGGCCTGGCGCTGTCCGCACCGTGAGCGCTTGCGGCGCCCGCGTTATACCGTCCAGCGACATCTAGCTGTAATGACGCAGTATCCACGCCAGCGTATCATGCGGGCGCAGTATACGAGCCTGGCGGTGGGACTTCGGACGGCCTCAGGCGCCCGCGGCCAGATTGACTTCCGCAGTGGCGATCAGGCCTTCCAGCGCCTGGAAGAAGCGTTCTGGCTGCTGAAGGTGCGGCAGGTGGCCCGCCTCAGGCAGCGTCACCTCCAGCCCGCCGCGCTCGCCCAGCGTCTCCGCCGCCGCCCGCGCCTCCGCGGCGGAGCAGAGCGGATCAAGTCCCCCTCTGATGACGGCCGACGGCGCCAGAACTGTACGCGCCAGGGCGACCGTCCGCCCCCGCGCGGCGTCCATCTCGCGCCAGAGCGCCGCGCTCGCCGCCAGCGAGGCGGAATGTTCCGACCGCGCGCGCTCCGCCCGGCGCGCCTCCTCGATGGCGCGCGTCTCCTCAGTCGTCGGGCCTAGCGCCAGCGCCGTCAGGGTCGGCTCCGCCAGCCGTGTCAGCCCCGGCGCGCGCAGTGTATAGCCCGCGATGGCCTCCAGCGCGCCGCGCGGCGCGAAGCCGAGCGGCCCCACCAGCGCCAGCCCCGCTACCCGCCGCGGATGCGCGGCGGCGTAGCGAACCACGGCGCCCGATGTGATACCGCTGACGAATAGCACGGAGCGCGCCACCCCGAGCGCGTCGAGCCACTGGCCCAGGACGTCCGCCAGGTGATCGAGGGTGTAGGCGAACTCCGCTGTGGAAGGTCGCGCCGAGGAGCCGAAGCCGGGCCAGTCGAGCGCGAAGACTCGCCGCTCTGGCGCCAGCCGCTCCAGGATCGCGCGATAGTCACGCCAGGTGTAGCCCGCGTCGGGCAGGAGGACGAGCGGCGCGCGGGCCAGCAGCGCGCGCGGGGCGTCGTTCATCGCCGTGGCGACGCGCTGGCCCTCGACGATGACGCCTCGCTCCCGCAGCGCGGTGGCATGATCGGGAGCATTGGGAGTATTGCGAGTATTGGGCGTGGTGGATGTATCCGGAGGCCCGGAAGACTCAGATTGGCTCATCTCCCGGTTATACCATAATGAGGGCAAGCGGAGAGAGCGCGGGGCGCGCGACATTTCAATAGGTGAGTGGCGCCGCGCCCGGCTCTGTTTAGCGCTGCGCCTCGCTGGCGGCGGGGGCCTCGAAGGTGATCTCCAGCGCGCCGCCGCCCATGCGGGCCACGGTCGCCTCCAGCGGCGCCAGCACGGTCGGCAGGGCGATATCGCGCTTGAAGTTGCCGACCTCGACGATCAGGTCGTCGCCCTTCTTGGTCATCACCACTTTGCCCAGCTCGACATGCGGCAGCGGCAGCCGCAGCACATAGTGGTCGCCGCGCTTCACCAGCTCCTGCGGCGAGCCCTGGAAGTAGACCTTCGTCGGGTCCTCCGCGCCCCAGATCTCGCTCGCCAGCTGCGCCAGCGCCTCCGCGCCGATCACCTCGCGCGAGCGGTAGGGCGCGTCCCAGACGGGCAGCGGGTCAAAGGTCTGGTGGATCTGCTGGTAGTAGCCGCGCTGCTGCTCCACCATGTCGCGCAGCAGCGCATCGTGATAGGCCGGCGCGCTGGCGGGGTCCTTGACGCCGGGCAGCACGCGATTGCAGATCACGCCATCAATCGGGTAGCCGTAGAGCGTCAGATAGGTCTCGGCGCGCAGCGCCTCCTTGATGACCATCTTCTCCGGATTGACCACCAGGCGGTAGCTGCTGACCGAGCCATCCGTCAGCGTCGCGCGCAGCGCCGCCACCTGTGTGTTCAGCTTCTCCAACTGGTCCATGACGTTGATGCCGGGCAGGAAGGTCTTGAGCAGCGGCTTGGCGGCGTTGAAGGCCACCGTGCGCCAGCCGGTGACGCGGTTGGCGTACCAGAGGAACGTCTCGGGCATGCTCAGCAGGCGCACCGTCTCGCCGGTCGGCGCGGCGTCCACCACCACCACATCGAAGCCCCTGCTGCTCGCCTGGCGGTGGATGTTGAGCAGCGCGACGACCTCATCCATGCCAGGGATCAGCGCCATCTCCTCCGCCGCCACCTCGTTCGCGCCCTGCTTCTTGAGCGTGTTGGTGATGTAGTCCTGGACCTTGCCCCAGCCAGCGCGCATCTCCTCCAGCACGTTGATCTCCTGCGCCCAGAGGTTATCGGCTACGCGGACCGGCTCGGAGGCCAGCGGGCGGTCCAGGGCGTCGGCCAGACTATGGGCCAGGTCGGTGCTGACGACCAGCGTGCGCTTGCCAAGCTGGGCCGCGCGCGCGGCGGTCGCGGCGGCGAGCGTCGTCTTGCCTACGCCACCTTTACCAAGATAGAGGATGAGCCGCATTCCAGCTTAAGACCTTTCCGTGCGATTCCGTGAGTGGAGGCCGCTGCCCGATGATTGGCGCGGCGTGTGCTACCTGATAGCGCGATGGCGCGAGCGCCGCCCGAGCGCTCCCCGCACGCCCCGCGCGCCCGCTGGCGTCATCAGACTCTACGCGCCGCCCGCGCCTGTAGTTGTAGGCCCCAGGACCGCGAGCCCTGCGGCACGACTCCTGCTCTTGATTCCGTGCGCGGGTCTTCGGCATGATAGATGTGTTGAATGTTTGCGCAATGTTTGCTCTCGTTTGTTTCGGGGTTGAGCGCGGGCTGATCCCCAATCGTCCCGCACTGGAGGCGCGCCGGGTGCATGGCGCGAGAGGCGATCGTTCCCATGACGGCCAGCTCACGTGATCTTACCGCTGGGCGCGACGCGCGCCGCATCACGCCGCTTGGCGCCGCGCTGCCGCGGGCGACCGCGGGCGCGCTGGATGAGGGCGCTCCGCATGCCAGCGCGACACTCGACGACGCCTACGCCTGCTGCCAGCGCATCACGCGCGAGATCGCCCGCACCTTCTACTATGGCTCGCTCTTCCTGCCGCAACCCAAGCGCCGCGCGGCCTGGGCGCTCTACGCCTTCTGCCGCATCGCCGACGACATCGCCGACGAGCCGGCGCTCTATCCCGATCCAATCGCCGATCTGGCCCGCTGGCGCCAGGCCCTGCGCGACGCCTACGCTGGGCGCCCGCGCGGCCCGGTGATGCGCGCCTGGGCCGACACGCTCACGCGCTACCCCGTGCCGATCGAGCCCGCGCTGGACCTGCTGGACGGCGTGGAGATGGACATTCGCGGCGGCGCCTATGAGACGTTTGACCAGCTCCGGCTCTACTGCTATCGCGTCGCGGGCGCCGCTGGCCTGCTGATGGCGCCCGTTTTGGGCTACCACGGCGCCGGGGCGCTCGACGCGGCGGTGGACCTCGGAATCGCCATGCAGCTCACCAACATCCTGCGCGACATCGGCGAGGACACGCGCCGCGGCCGGGTCTATCTGCCCACCGACGAGCTGGGCGCCTTTGGCTACACCCGCGCCGAACTGGAGCGCGGCGAGCGGACGCCCAACTTCTACGCCCTGATGCGCTTCCAGATCGCGCGCGCGGAAGAATACTACCAGCGCGGCCTGCGCGGTGTCGCCCTGCTGGACGCCGACGCCCGGCTGGCCATCGCGCTCTGCGGCGTCCTCTACCGCGCCATCCTGCGCCGCATCCAGCGCAACGGCTACGACGTCTTCACACGCCGCGCCCACGTCTCCACCGCCGGCAAGCTCGCCATCCTCCCCGGCGTCTGGCTGCGCGCGCGCCTCGGCCTGCCTCTCGCCTGACCCGCGCTACCCCCCTCACCTTCCACCCGCGCGGGTAGAATGATAGAGTGCGCGCCCACCATCCCCATGGCTACGGCGCGCAGTCACACATCCTGGAGGGGAGAGCGCATCCATGTCGCGAACCGGCGCGCTGGTGATCGTTATCCTGGTGGTTGGCGCGGGGACGTACCTCCTGCGCGCGGTCCCGCTGGCGCTGGGCAGCCGCGCCACACCTGCGGCCGCCGTCGCCCGCTGGCTCAGCTACGTCACCCCAGCCACGCTGGGCGCGCTGTTGGGGCCGCTGCTGCTCATGCCTGAGGGCGCGCTGCTCCCGCCGTGGGCCAACGCCGCGCTGCTGGCCGCCATCCCCACCGCCGCCGTGGCGCGGCTCTCGCGTAGCCTGCTGGCGACCATCGCCGCCGGGGTCATCCTCTATGCCGCGATAGGCGCGCTGCTGGCCTGGGTCGGCGCCAGCCAATGAGCGCGCCTACGACGAGCGGCCGCCGCGCCGAGGCGCTGAGCGGCCTGCGCGACGCCCTTCCCATCGTCCTGGCCTACGCGCCAGTCGGCGCGACGTTTGGCGTGGTCGCCGTCAGCAGCGGGCTGCCCATATGGATGGCCTGCCTGCTGTCGCTGGCGATCTACTCGGGCGCGTCGCAGTTCATCTTCGTCACGCTGGCCGCCGCGCTCGCCGGGCCAGTTTCGATGATCGTGACCCTCCTGCTGGTTAACCTGCGCCATGCGCTCTATGGCGCCACGCTGGGCCGCGCCTTCGCCCGCTGGCCGGAGGGGCGCAAGTGGCTGGGGGCGTGGGGCCTGACCGATGAGGTCTTCGCCGTCCTTGGCGCGCGCATCACGACCAGCGCCGCGCGCGGCGAGGCGCCGGAGCGCGTCATCACGCCGCCCTACCACTTCGTGCTGGCCTTCGCCGCCTACGCCGCATGGGTCGGCGGAACGGTGGTGGGCGCGCTGATCGGTGAGGCCGTCCCAACGCAGGTCGCCGCCGCGCTGACCTATGCCCTGCCGGCGCTCTTCCTGGCCCTGCTACTCAACCAGCGGCCCACCCGCCCGCAACTGGCGGCGGCGCTGCTAGGCGCGCTGATCGCCGTCGCCGTGCGCCAGCTCACCACCTCGGGAGTTGACATCGTGGCTGGCGCGGTGGCCGGGGCCACGCTTGGCGCGCTGCTCGCCGCCCGCGCCGAGCGTCGCGCCGCTATGTAGGCGCGGCGGGTCGCCTCGCTATCGAGCTGGTCCATCCTGGATACTAACGACCGTCCCCAGTCACAAGCGCGAGCGTCCAGTGGTCGCTTGCCTCGATGTGCCTCGATGTGCCTCGATGTGCCACAATGAGGCTCTGAGTAGGCGCGCCTAGAACTCCGGAGCGACAAGGTTCTCTCTGTTGGCCCGCAGCTGGTTCTGCGTTAGGCGAAAGCAGCAGGCGCCACGATGATGTTTTCGACCGACAAACCGGTCGTCTGCCCCATCGTCATCGGTCGCGATGCCGAGATTGCGTCGTTGGAGCAGGCGCTCGAGCTGACTCTGGATGGCCGCGGGCAGACCGTTCTGATCGCTGGCGAGGCGGGCATCGGCAAGTCACGGCTGATCGCGGCGGCCTGCGCGCGTGCGGACGAGCTTGGGGTCCAGCGACTCCAGGGCCAGTGCTTCGAGCCAGATGCGGCGTTTCCCTACGCGCCGCTCATTGACCTGCTGCGAACGCGCGTGGCTGATCTGCCACTGGAGGCGCTCGCATCCAATCAGGATATCGTGGCGCCCGAGCTGGGCAGGTTGGTCCCGGAGCTGGCGACGTCCAGGCCGGGCCTTGCTCCCCCACCGCCCCTGGAGCCGGAACAGGAAAAGCGCCGCCTCTTCCGAGCCCTTGACCGGTTCATCCTTGGACAGCCAGGCGCCAGACAGGTACTCGTGGTCGTGGAGGATCTCCACTGGAGCGACGATACCAGCCTCGAATTCCTGCTCTCCCTGGCCCGCCACGCCACTACTCATCCGCTCCTGCTGGCGCTCAGCTACCGCAGCGACGAAATGAGCCCCAGTTTGCGCCATTTTCTCGCTGAGCTCGACCGGGAGCGGCTGGCGCGAGAACTCGTCCTCAAGCGCCTAACGCGCGGCGGTGTCAGCGCGATGCTCCAGGCGACCCTGGGGCTGGAGCGGCCTGTGCGCGCCGAGTTTGTGGATGGCCTTCATGCGTTGACGGAGGGCAACCCCTTCTTCGTCGAGGAGACGCTCAAGTCCTTGGCCGTCACGGGAGCCTTTTCCGGCGACGAAGGTCACGAAGACATCGAGGCGCGCCAGCATCTCGATCAGCTGCGCGCTCCACGCTCCGTGCAAGACGCGGTCTTGCGCCGGCTGGTCCGTATAAGCGCGCCAGCGCAGCGAGTGCTCACGCTGGCGGCGATTGCTGGTCTGCGCTTCGACTTCTCCCTCCTGCAAGCGATCGCGGGGCAGGACGAGGCCGAGCTCCTGGCGCATATCAAAGAGCTTGTAGCGGCGCAGCTGGTGGTCGAGGAGTCAGCGGAGCGGTTCGCCTTCCGCCACGCCTTGACTCGCCAGGCGATCGCCGCTCAGCTCCTACTGCGCGAGCGCCAGGCCCTGCACCGGGCGATCGTCGAGGCTATCGAGCGGCTCCATACGGGATCGGATGAGGCGCGCCTGCCCGACCTGGCCTATCACGCCTTCGAGGCTGGGCTCTGGGAGAAGGCGCTGCCGTATACGCGCCGTATGGGCGAGCAGGCGTTGGCGATGAACGCGCCCCAGGCCGCCATCGAGCAGTTTACCCGCGCGATCGCGGCGGCGCGCCAGCTTGGCCTGCCAGCAGATCCGGCGCTGCATCGCGCGCGGGGTCAGGCGTACGAGGTTCGTGGCGAGTTCGAGCGGGCGCGGGACGACTACGCGCGGGTCCTTGAGGCGTCCCGCGCGGCGGGTGACAGCGGCGCGGAGTGGCAAGGTCTACTCGACCTTGGGTTCCTGTGGCTGGCTCGTGACTATGAGCGGGCAGGCGAGTACTTTCGTCAGGCGCTGGACCTGGCCAGGCACATGGATGATCAGCAACGCCTCGCGCAGAGTCTCAACCGGCTGGGCAACTGGTACGCCAACATGGACCAGCCGCGCCAGGCCCAAGACTTCCACCAGCGGGCGCTCGCGGTCTTCAGGGAGCTAGATGACCAGCCGGGTATCGCGGCGACGCTGGATCTCCTGGGCGTGGTGACCTTTTTCGCGGGGGATCGGCGGAGAGCGGTCGCTGCTTTCGAGGAGGCGGCCGCATACTATCGCAAGTTAGGCGACCGGCGGGGTCTGGTCTCCGTCCTGGCGACGCTCGGGCATTTGCGCTGCTCCTCCCG
>DASTKI010000247.1:0-2967 GCA_035716045.1 Ktedonobacterales bacterium | reverse complement strand
CAGCCCCCTCTTTGAGCGTCAGCGTCTCGATGGTCAGGCGGATTTTGCCGCCGACGCGCTGGTCATCCACCTGTGCCATCGTGGCGAAGCGCTCCGCCGGGACAATCAGACGGGCGCCGCCGTCTAGCTCCAGCGTCACCGTCCGGACGATGGCATCGGCGGTGGCGCGGTCCACTGTGAAGCGGCTCTGGTGCGGCTCGAATGCGGCGTCGAAGACCTGCGGCGTCACCGAGGCCAATAGATCGGCGGCCAGCGCGCCATCGCCCGGCAGCGCGGCCAGTGCGAACGCGGGCAGATCGACCGTCTCGCCCGCGAGGGCCGCTCGTCGTGCCGCGTAGACCTGGAGCAGCGCGTGCGGGGAGAGGGAAGCGCCACGGTCCGCCAGCCAGTCGTCGGTCGCGCGGAGAAAGAGCCGCGTGCGCCGCCGGGCCGACGGCAGAATCTGGGTGGCGAGGAAGCCACGATAGAAGTAGGCGGCGACGCCCTCGGAGCGGATGTTGGCCTGGGTGTCGAGCAAGGCCAGCGAGAATCCCGCGCCGTCCGCCAAGGGCGTAATCAGCGCGCACTTCTGCTTCTGGCGCACGGTCTCGGGCATCAGGTTATCGGCCAGCGCGATACGCACCAGCCGCCGCCCGCGCTCCGTCGAGAAATTGCGCACCAGGCGGGCGTCTGGGTCGAGCTTGAAGAGCGCGATGCCCGACGCGGGCAAGCCGAGCGCGGAGTAGATGACGACGACGAAATCGCCGGGGTTGATCTGGTTCGGGCGCTGCCGCATCTGCGCGAAGAGGCGACGCGCCATCTCCTGCGAGACTGCGACGAACGCGGACGGCTCGCCCAGCAGTCTCGCGCAGAGGTCGGGCATCGCGGGCGCAGCAGGCTGGTCGGCGAGGAAACGCGCCTGCCAGTCGGCGTTTTCGAGCGCCTGAGCGATATAGCTGGCAAAGAGCGCGTGGATCGTCGCATCCAGCGCCAACTCCGCCTCGACCAGCAGCATCTCACCCGTGCGGTTATCCAGGTGGTGCAGAATCAGCCGCTCGATGGTGATTGCTGATGCGCGTGACGGCAGCGCTACGACTGGCGGGGCGGCTGGTGGCGCTACCTCCGCGATGTCGGGCGCGCGGAACGCCTGTCTCGGCTCGGCAATGCGCGCCGCGCCGGTTCTGCTCAGTCTGCCCATCGTCCGCACCTCCTCGGAGACGCCGCCTGCCTCTCAATCTCCTCTATTGTACACCTATCAATTCTCCGGGCGGTTGCCCGATATGGTACTCTCGGGTACCTTTCGCCGCCCGCTGCATCGCTGGCGCGTAGTCCAGGTATGAAGTTTGCGGGGTGGGATACTTTAGTGGCTCTTGTTACCTGGTTTTTTGCGTCTCGTTCTCTCCTTGTGAGCGGAGGAAACTCCGCACCGAGAGATACCCATGGATGTTTGAGAGGGATACGCGCAGGTGCCTTTTCTCGTGACCGAATACACACTCGTTTTCCGCCGGATCGGTGGGCGGCGACCAGATTTTTCGCGGCCCTATAACGGCTGGACGCTTGCCCGACCCGGGCTGGCGCCGCTGGCGCTGGGCGTGGCGCCCGACACAGATGCCGACGCCGTCAACGGACGGCAAAGCGGCGAGATCGCCCAGGTGGTGGTCGTGCCGCTCTGCTCGACCCTGGCGCTGGAGCCACTTGCCTACGAGCATTTCCTGATGGCGAGCGGAGTGCTGCCGCATACGTTGCGCCTGCTGGCGCATATCCGGCTGACCGACGCGCGCGCCGTCGAGACGGTACGGCGGCGCATTCAGTCGCTGGTGATGGCGGCTGAGGTGCAGGCGATTATCGAGGGGCTATCGGCCTAGCGGCCTCCTCATGCGCACCACTCCGCGCCCGAATAATTCCCCCATGGCCATCGTAGAGCGACACGCAGTACGCCACCAGCCGCCGCAAGAGCGGGATTTCTTCGAGCGCGGCGCGATTGCCCAGGATGATGAGCTTGTGCTGCGCCCGCGTCAGCGCCACATTCAGCCGGTTCGGGTCCGCCAGGAAGTCTGGCCCGCGTCCGCCCCACGATGCCGTACCACCTCCGCCAAAGCTATAGAAGATGACCGGCCGCTCGCCGCCCTGGAAGCGGTCTACCGTATCCACCAGCACACCAGTCTCGCCACTCGCCACCAGCCGCGCGCGAATCGCGCCCACCTGCGCCCGGTACGGCGCGATGACGCCAATGTCGCGCGCGGCGACGCCCAACCGGCGCAGTTCGCCGACCAGGTTGCGCACTACGGTCGCCTGCGACTTATTCTCTTTGCGCCCGCGCTCATCCGGTTCCAGCGGTACGTCGATGAAGACGACTGGATGCGCCGGGTCGAGGACGCGTCCATATGGCCCGGTCGCCTCCGCGCTCAGCGCTAACTGTGCGGTGCGGGCCGCCCCCTCCGCGACCAGGGCATCGCCGTAGAATTCGCCGCTGGGGAAGGCGCAGATGACGGGGTGCATCCGATACTGGCGGCGCAGGGGGACGCTGGCCTCCGCGCCATAGCGCTTCAGCAATGTGGCAAAGAGCGAGCGCTTCAATCCGCCCGTTGTCGCCGTCTCGCTGCGCACCAGTGGCGGAAGCTGGCGATCATCTCCCACCAGCACAAAGCGCCGCGCGAATCGGAGCGCGCCGAGCGTCGCGGGCAGCGTCAACTGGGTCGCTTCGTCCAGAATCGCCAGATCGAAGAGCAGCGGCTCACCGATATCGTCATAGCTCTCGGATGACCATGTGGCCGTTGTCGCGGCCACCAGCGGCGCGGTGCGCAACGTCTCGCGGATGCGCGCTGGCGTCACTTCGGCGCCGTCCCCGGCCAGCGCCCGTGCTCGCGCCACCAGCCGATGCCCCTGTATCTCCGGCGCGACGCTTAGCTCGTGGCCCAACCGCACGAAGTCGTCCCAGCCATCGGCCAGCAGTCTCCGCAGGACGGTATCCACCGCCTGGTTGGTAAA
>DASTKI010000246.1:0-23432 GCA_035716045.1 Ktedonobacterales bacterium | reverse complement strand
CACCGTTCGGTCTCCGAGTCCACCCGCTCGAAGGCGAAGTTCGGCGATGCGCCGCGCACCAAGCGCGACAGGGCGCAAGTCTACGAGCAAGGCGCGCTGCCACAACAGCTGCTGCCTAATTCAGAGCAGGTATGAGTTAGGCGTTGAGCCGAATTCCAACCCTGGCCTTACGCCAATTACTGGCCTAGGCCTACGACATGCTCCATGATGTAGTTCACCATGTCTGCGTTGTTGGTCTTGTTTTGTGGCGCAGTTCCTGGGTTACGCGCCTGGACGATGCTCACTGCTTCGCGTAGGTCGCGCTGTGTCCCGCGCATGAGCACTCCACGCAACTGGCGCTCGCCGTATTCCCAGACGAGTTTATATGGATCGAACGCGGCGTACGGATTGTACTCCTCTGGAGTCCCTGTGCGAATCGGGATGGGCGTCGGGCCCAGGTCCAGCGCCAGACCTCGGGTTGCCTTCTGGCGTGCGCCGGCGCCAAGCGCCGCGATCTCTTGATATTTCTGGCGCACGGTCTCACGAAGGTCCGTGTCCGCAGCCAAACGCTCGTGTACAGCCTCAAGCGCCGCTATAACCGCTGCTTTCTCACCTTCATCTGGTATACCAAGCGCTGCGGTGATGCCTTTCGTCGCCAGTTTGTTTCGCTGCGCAGCAGGCATCGGTTTAGGCGCCTTGGGTGGTTTAGGTGGCTTGGGCGCCCGTACGGCTTGCGCTTTGGGCTGTTGTGTTGTCGCCATCCCGCCTCTCCCTCCTCTGTGTGTGGACATAGCGCGTAACTCCCATCACACCTGGCTCTGTCGTTTCAACTGGATAAGCCGCGTTATCTCATGGGCCAAGTCCGTGTAGGCTTCAGCTCCCCCGGTCTTTGCTCCAGGCTCCAGTGTCTCTAATTGGTTGTCAATTGGGATTTTGATTTGGAGCACGTGGCCACCGAATTCCTGCAAATACCCCTGCAAGGCCTGTGGCAGATTAATTTCTGCGAATCTCCTTGTCAGTTCTAGCGTATCCCAATGTGTGAGCGCAGTTCCCAAGAACCGCCCATTTGTGCCGGTGAGGGCGTCCATCGTTCGCAATGCCAGAAGCATGTTCCGTGTGCCACTGAGCGACGCAGGGCGAGGTCGCACAGGAGCGAGCACATAATCAGCCGCCGCAAGCCCAGCGCGAGTGAAGACCGACATGGCGGGCGGGGTATCAAGGATGATCCAATCTGGAGCGCCGCCTAGACTCGCTATAACCTTCATCCTCACTGCCTGTACATCTCGCACGACCCGCGACTCAATGTCTGGCCGACCGCTCCCACCCAGATCACGCAACGTCAAGAAGGGATCGGACGGAATCAGGCTTACCCCGGGGGTTTCTGATGGAATGATAAGGTCTGTGAGTGACCGCTCGCCCGCAAAATATTGCACAATACTCGCCATCTGGTTGCTTTGGCTGGTGAGCGCAGCCAAGTGTTTAGGGATGCATCGCTCAGTTAGGTTGCCCTGTCCATCGAAGTCAATCAAGAGTACCCGCTTGCCTTGACGTGCGAACTCAACCCCAAGGTAATAGGCGGTTGTCGTCTTGCCCACCCCGCCTTTGTTGTTTGCAATGGTAAGAATCGTTGCCCCATGAGCCGTTGGCGCTTTGTCTCGTCCCGCAAAGAACTCCGGCGAAAGTGACGAGATCACATCGTCATCGTCATTGCGCGAACCCTGGATGTAAGTGTTGTACCGAACAAGTTGCTGGCCGTTGACAAGATATACCTGCTTCGAGCCAGATTCCGCCATGGCGTGGGCTGTATCCTTGAAGTCGCTGGTCGTAATGACGAACGGTTTCGCGCCCGGCTTACTTACGGAACTTGCGCCTCGAACATGCTGAACAATGGAAGCTGAGACCAGATTGTCTGGCGCAAAGCGCTTGCACTCAACGCCTCCAATAATGTGAGTTTTGCCAGGCAGTCGCAATTCGAGATCAACACCTTTGAGCCAGTGTGGCCCGACCTCTCTTACGTCGTAGCCCGCGCGTCGCAGGACATAAGCGACGAATCGCTCAAAATCGCGTGGCGACAATGCGTGCATCGCCTCCACGGTTGGATGTTGGAACAACTCGGCAAATTTCACTGGCTCGGCTGGCATTTCCTGCCCCACTCTCTCCGCTCAGTCCCTGTCGTCTTCCTCACGTACCACTGAGAGAATAGGGGCACTATAGCATGGAGGCGATTATGGCGCAATGCGATACAACTCCTGTACCAAACGGGCAGCAACTGGTGAACTCTTAGGCAACCCTACATGGACAGGTTGTGCGCGAGTTATCCACAGTGGCAAGAGGTTATCCACAGGGTTATCCACCGGGCGAGGGGAGTGTGGAGAGCGGTGGATGGGCGCCGAGGGGCAGGCGGCGGGGCGGTGAGTTACCCACAGCGGCGGTCACTTGTCCACAGAAATTGGCTATTTATCCACGAATATGGGGGGAAGCGAGGGGTGTTGCGGGGGCGATGACGCTGTTGGGGCGATGTGGCGGGTGGCGTGGGGTGGATGGGTGGCGATATGAGAGGAGCAGGCGGGTGAGAAGGTTATCCACAGGCGATGTGGAAAAAGGCGCGCTGGTGTGGATGAGTTGGCTGTTGTGGGCGGATGGGGAGCGATGGCGTGATATCGGGAAATCTGATAGTGGGTATGCGATCAACCATCTCGATTGGGTGGGCGTCAGCGAGTACACTCGGATGGAGACGAGCGCGAACAGTTGGTGAACATGAATCAGCGAGGAGACGATGTGATGACGGCGGGAGCGCAGGGCGTGACGATCACCGGGCTGGACCATGCGCAGATCACCGCGCCACGCGGGTGCGAGGAACAGGCGCGGGCGTTCTACGGCGCGACGCTGGGGCTACGCGAGGTCGCGAAGCCGGCGGCGCTGGCGGGCCGGGGCGGCGTATGGTTCCAGGTCGGCGACCAGCAGTTGCATATCGGGGTGGAGGATGACTTCACGCCGCAGCGGAAGGCGCATCCTGCGTTCCGGGTGACGGATCTGGCGGCGGTGCGCGCGCGGCTGGAGGCGGCCGGCGCGCCAATCGCGGAGGATGTGCCGCTGCCGGGGCGAATGCGGTTCGAGACGCGCGACCCGTTTGGCAACCGGCTGGAGTTTCAGCAGTTGCTAGGCGCGGGCGAGGATGAGGCGGCCAGCGATGGGGAGATGGTGAAGGCGCGGGCGCGGGCGGTGTTCGGGGCGCATGCGGAGGGGTATGTGACCAGCGCGGCGCATGCCTCAGGCGCGGAGCTCGCGCGGCTGGTGGAGTTGGCGGCGCCGCGTGCGGAGGAGGTGGCGCTGGATGTCTCGACGGGCGGTGGGCATGTGGCGCTAGCCCTGGCGCCGCTGGTGGCGCGCGTGGTGGCGAGCGACCTGACGCCGCGGATGCTGGCGGCGGCGCGCGATTTTCACACGTCGCGTGGGGCGGCGAATGTGGAGTATGTCGTGGCGGACGCGGAGCGGCTGCCGTTCCTGGATGGCTCGTTCGATCTGGTGACGGTGCGGATCGCGCCGCACCATTACGCCGATGTGGCGCGGGCGGTAAGGGAGATGGCGCGCGTGTTGCGTCCCGGCGGGCGGCTGGTGCTGGTGGATAACGTGGCGCCAGAGGATGGAGAGCTGGACGCGCTGCTGAATGACTGGGAGCGGCGGCGGGACCCCAGCCACGTGCGGGCGTATACGGTGGCGGAGTGGCGCGGGTTCGTGGTGGGCGCGGGGCTGCGGCTGACGCATGAGGAGGTGGGGCGCAAGGAGATCACGTTCGGGCCATGGGTCGAGCGGACGGGGATGCCCCATGAGGCGCGCGCGGCGCTGGAGGCGGACATGCTGGCGGCGCCGGAGCAGGCGCGGGCGTATTTCGAGGTAGCGGAGCGCGCGGGCCATGTGGAGCGCTGGACGATGGAGTATGTGATCATGCGGGCCGAGCGGTGAGCGAAGCGGGCGGGCGCCTGAAGGCGCGGCTAAGGGGCGGTGGCCGCGAAGCCCGCCTTCGCGGGCTCGATGCCCAGCCAGGGTAGGCGGGGGCTCTATCGCGACGTGGGAGTGGGTTGGCCGCTCGCTCGGGGGGGGCGCTAGAATGTGGAGAATGGCTGGGAGAAGGGAGCAGGCGATGGATTTTTCACGCTTCGATACGCGCAACTATCCCACGCGCTCGGTGCGGGACGGCTACGGCGAATGGGCCGCTTCTTATGAGGATACCGTGCTGAATGTGCTGGACGTGCGCCTGCTGGAACGAATCCAATCGGTCTTCTGGGGCGGCGCCCAGGAGGGCGTGGATCTGGCCTGCGGCTCCGGTCGCATTGGCCTCTGGCTCACGCGGCATGGCGTCGCCGTGCTGGATGGCGTAGACCTCACGGCGGAGATGCTCGAGGGAGCGCGGGCCAAAGGCGTGTACCGCAGGCTCATCGTCGGGGATATACGCGATACGCGGCTTCCCCCGGCGGCGTACGATCTGGTGACGCTCAGCCTGGCGGATGAGCACCTCCCCGATCTGCGCCCGCTCTACCAGGAGGCGGCCAGGATCGCGCGGCCAGGCGGCTATTTCGTCCTCGTGGGCTACCACCCATACTTCATGCTGAGCGGCATCCCCACCCATTATCACAACGCGTCTGGGGAGCCAATGGCGATTGAATCATATGTCCACCTCACGAGCGACCACATCCAGGCGGGGCTCATGGCGGGCTGGACCTTGTGTGAGATGCGCGAGGGGCTGGTTGATGAGGAGTGTCTGGCGAGCAAACCAAAATGGGTTCAGTACCGCGATCGCCCCATCAGCTTCGCGATGGTCTGGCGCAAGGCGCGGTAGCGCGCCCCTCCCCGCGCCCCGCAAGCGCGCTCTAACACGCCTCTAACTGCCCGCAAGCGTTCCTCAAGCGCGCTCGCCGTCATACTGAGCGCAGACGAGATGTGACGACCAGACAGGGAGGCGAGCGATGAGCGATGCGGCCATCCGGCCCGCGCGGGAGGCGGATTTCGACGACCTGATAGCCCTCTACGAGGAGTTCCACGCCTTTCATGTGCGCGGCGTGCCCGACCGGCTGCGGCTGCCGGAGCCGTCCGGTGATCCAGCGGCGGGTGAGCGGGAGCGGGCGTGGATGCGCGAGCAGTTGCGCGCCATTCTCCGCGACCCGGACGCCGCGCTGCTGCTCGCGGAGGCGGGAGGCCGGATCGTCGGCCTGGCGGAGGTCTACCAGCGGCGCGATGAGCCGAACCTATGGACGGTCCAGCACACCTATGGCCACCTCCAGAGCCTCATAGTGACGGAGCGCTGGCGTAGACGCGGGTTGGGCGGGCGCCTGGTGGCGGCGGCGGAAGCATGGGCGCGCGAGCGCGGGGCGACGCAACTGCGGCTGGAGGCGTGGGAGTTCGCCGCTGGCCCATTGCCCTTCTATAAATCGCTGGGCTACCAGACGGTGAAGCGCGAGCTCGTGAGACCGCTGGCATGAAGCGGCGCCTGCTCCTTCTCGCGGCGGCAATGGGATCGGGCAGGCGCGAGCGCGGGGCTAAATGGTCACGGATTCCGGCTCAGGCGGGGCTTCTCCAGCGGCCTCGGGAGTGGCGTTATCGGCGTGAGGGCGCAGGCGGATGAGGGCGCGGCGGATGGCCAGGACGGTGGCGAAGAGGATGGCGGCGGCCAGGGCGTACCAGAGGCTCTGGACGCCAGCGACGACCAGCGCGAGGATGGCGAGTGTGGAGATCACCAGCGTCGGCAGGTAGCGGCGAATCTCCAGCAGGCGCCAGGCAGCGAGCATGATCAGCACGTAGGTGAACAGGAAGGCGCCGCTGGAGAGCTGGATGTAGGCCTCGATGCTGATGCCGAGGAGGAACTGGACCAGGAGCGCGAGCCCCCAGGCGGCGCCAAGCGCCAGGGCGGCGTTGCGCGGCGCGTCGCTGGCGGCGTGCACGCGCGCGAGCGGACGTGGGAAGAGGCCCTCGCGCGCGAGGGCGAAGATGAGCCGCGCGGCGCTGCGGGTCCAGGTGAGGGCGAAGAAAGCCAGTAGCGCGACGGCGATGACGGCGGCGACGCGCGTTCCGGCGGCGCCGAGCGAGAGGCTGGCGAGGTCAGCCAGCGAGGCGTCGCTGGTGGCGATGACCGCGCGGTCCAGGCCGCCGGCGACGGTGACGCCCAGCAGGACGAAGAGCGCGCCGACAGCGATGACGGCCAGGCCGAGCGCCTTGACGAGCGTGCGGGGGTCGGAGAACTCTTCGCCGGAGAAGGCGGCGTTCTCCCAGCCAACAAAGGCGAAGAAGCAGATCAGGCCCGTGGAGCCGACGCCCGCCAGATCATAGCCGCTGACGTCGGTGAGCCGCGCGGCGCTGACATGCGGCAGGGACAGCAGCAGTGTGATCGTCACCGCGGCCAGGCAGATGAGGAATCCCCAGCGCTGGAAGCGCATGACGCGGGAGACATCGAGGCAGGCGCCGGTGATGAGCGCGGCCATCATCCCGGCGGCGGCGACGAAGGGCCAGTGTCCCGGCAGGGGGATGAGGACGCCGAGATACTCGCTGAAGATCAACGCGCCCGCGGGGCCACCGACGACGATGGCGGCGAGGTAGAGCGCGCCAGTCAGCCAGCCGGCGGACTGGCCGAGGCCCTGGCCGATGAAGGTGATGGCGCCCCCGGCGGAGGGGTAGCGCGCGCCAAGCTCGGCCATGATGCGCGCCAGCGGGTAGGATACGGCGGCGAGCCCGGCCCAGATCAGGACGGACCAGGGGCCGGCGTGGCGGGCGGCGATGGAGGGCAGCACGATCAGGCTCTGGCCGAGGACGGCGCTGATATACAGGATGAATCCGTCGGTCACGGTCAGGTGTTTGCGCAGCGTCTGCGTGGTCGCCATGGTTGTTGCTTGCTCCCCTCCCGAGATCAATCGAGCGCCGCCCGCGCGCCGGGCTCACGTGGGCAAGAGGCCCGCGCGAGACTATTCTAGATCCCTGCCATATGGCCGGAACAAGCGGATTGGCGCACGATGGTATGATAGAAGGAGAATCGGCGGAAGTGAATGGGGTTTCAAAGGTAGAGCGATGGCATCGCCGATAATGAGAAAGCGATGGGTGGCGATGACTAACGAATCTGAAAGGCTACTGGACGAGACGGGGTGGGAGCTGCTGTGCGCGCTACAGGAGAACGCGCGGGCCTCATACGCCGACCTGGGTCGGATGGTGGGGCTGACGCCGCCAGCGGTGGCGGACCGCGTGCGGCGGCTGGAGCTGGCCGGGATCATCACCGGCTATCACGCGACCGTGGACCCGACCAAGCTGGGGCTGGGGCTGACGGCGATCATCCGCTTCAAATCCCCTGGGCCAGCCGAGCGGACATTCGCCGCCTTCAGGGCATGCCCCGAAATCGTCGAGTGCCACGACATCACCGGCGACGACTGCGTGACGCTGACGGCGACGGTGCGCTCGGTGGAGCACCTGCGCGAGTTGATCGCGCGGCTGGCGCCGTATGGGGCGTCGAACACCTCGATCGTGCTGTCGTCGCCCATTCCGCGCCGCGCGATCAGTCCAGCGGCGCTGATGGGCGCGGGCGAGCTGTAATTTGCCGGGCTCGCGCCAGGGGTGGAGCAACGGCAAAGGCCGCGCCAGGTCGTCGCGTCTGGCGCGGCCTTTGCCGTCATGTTGCGTAGGGTGGTCGCCGGGAGCGCCAGCGCTAGCGCTCAGCGGAGCAGCAGCTTCCGCACGTCGGCTGGTAGGGGATGTCTGGCGTGTGGATTGAGCCAGAGGATGGGGCTGGATGGGGACGTGTCGCGCCAGTTGGCGCGCAAGAGCAGGCCGCTCAGGCGTTGGAGCGCGCGCAGGAAGTCGCGCGCGTCGCGGTAGCCGCGCTCGATGAAGTAGTCGTCTTGCCGGGCCTCGGCGCGCAAGATGAGGCGCTTCATCGTCGCGGGCGCGTCGAGGTCGGGGGATTCGCTGGCGTCCGCGCCGACCAGCAGGACGTTGACCGCGCTGGGCGGCATCTGGCGCAGCTTCTCGCGGACCGCCTCGCCGAGCTTGCCCGCCGCGACCGGCGCGCGCAGCCGCCGCACCTCCACATTGAAGATGAGATGCCCCTTGTAGGTCACGGTGAAGTCGGGGCCGCGCGTCTTGTCCGCCAGATAGCGCTCATAGACCAGCGCCACGCGGCGATCGGCGAGCAGCAGGCGATAGGCGGCGTCCATCTCGAGCTGCACGTCACGCAGCGTCTCCACGTCGCCCGCCTGACGCGCCTTCTTGCGAATCTTGCCGGCGTTTTCTTCCAGAAACAGGCGGAATGGCCGCGATGAGGCGATCCACGCCGCGCACGCCTCGCGCAGCGCATGCGCCTCGCCGCCGAAGATGAGCGCCAGCAGCTCACTATCCGTCATCGGTCCGATCTCATCGCTGGCCCGGCGGGCCGCTCACCCAGGAGGGCGCCGCCCGCCGCGCACGGTATGTCGCACGATACGTCCTTCGCTGACGCTCATGCTACCACGCGGCGTGCGGCGCTGGCAGACTCTCCCGGCGCCAGCGAGCCGCGAAGCCGCGTCCGCGCTCAGGCATTTAGACGCTGCGCGGCCTGGGGTCGTGGGCGGCATGGGGATGGGCGGTGGCGCGCTGGAAGACGCGGAGGTATTGGCTGGGGGTGAGGGAGCGCTCTTCGACGGGCTGGAGTCCGGCGGCCTGGGCGTCGGCGAGGGTGTCTTCGGGGGTCATGCGCTCCTCGATCGGCGGTCCGGCCTCCTCTTCGATCTTTTCCCACTCGAGGATGACGAGGCGCCCGTCGGGCTTGAGGAGGCGGGCGGCGCGGTGAAGGAAGGATGCGCGACTCTCGATTTCATGGATGACGAAGGCGAGGAGGACGACATCGCAGGAGCGGGGAGTAATCGGGATCTCGCGGTCGCTGGTCTTGATGACGTGAATGTTGGTGAGGCCGGCCTCGCTGGCGCGGGCGCGGACGGTGGAGAGCATGTCGCCTTGAATGTCGGCGGCGTAGACGGCGCCATGCTCACCGACGATCTGCGCGGCGGGGATGGTGAAGAAGCCGGGGCCACAGCCGATGTCGGCGAGGGTCATGCCCTCGGCGAGGCCGGCGGAGCGCAGGAGCTTTTCGGGCTGGAGCGCGGCCTGGCGCTCTTCGGAGAGGAGGCGGAACTTGTGTCGGCTGTCAAATTTCTGCGGCATTTGGCGCCTCTTGTAGAGTGTGAAGCATGCTGGATGGACGAGTCATCCTCTAGTGATGGTAGCACACGGGGGCGCGGTGGGTTGGAGGTGGGGGCGCGGCCATGAATGGCCGGCGCACGGGATGGGGGCATAAATGCCCAGGTAGGGTGAAGTCGTGGCGGGTGAGGTCGTGGGGGTGAACCCGCAGCTAAGGACTCCAGCGGGAACCCGGAACCCGCAGGGCGCTTCGCTCCGCTCGCCTGGCGGCCGCGAAGCGCCCTGCGCGGGCTGAGACGCGGGAGCGGGTGAGCGGGTGAGCGGGTAGGCGGGGAGAGTCGCCTGGCTGGCGCTGTGGCGTTTGCGGCGAAGAGGGCGAAGAGATGGAGCGCCATAGCTCCCATCCCTTCGCCATTCACCGCGGCGCAAGCCGCGCTCAAGGACGGCGGGCGCTTATTGCGCTGGGCCGCCCTGTGACGCCTCGTACTGGTCGGCGGCGTCCGCGGCGGCGGCGAGGCCCGCGCCGAGCAGCATGAGCGACTCGGGGCTGACCATGCCCTGCGCGATCACGAAGCCGCCACTCTTCTGGAGCGCCTCCTTGAGGCGAACGGCCCAGCGGTGCTCGAAGAGCACGAAGAGGGCGGTCTTCCCGGTGGGAATGTCGTCGCCGACAGCCTGGATCTCGTCATCGCTGAGGCCGAAGTCGCGCTCGGCGAACGATGCGGCGCCAAGCTCCGCGCCAGCCACCGCGCCGGACTCGGTCCCGGTCGCGCCGAAGCCCATCAGCCCGCCGACGATGGCGCCATACTGCATGCGCTGGTCCGGGCTGAGGTCGGTCGCGCCAAGCGAGACGATGCTCCCATCCTGCCGCTTCTGGATCGCGAGCGCGTCAATGACCCTGATGTAGCCTTTCTCGCTGGCGGCGTGAAGCTCGCGGGCGATCTGGCCCTTCAGGTTCTCGTTGTCCAGGCCGATAACGATGAACTGTACAGGCCCGATGGTTTGGTCGAGCATGTCACTGGCCATACGGTGTTTCTCCCTCCTGATGGACCCAGCCGCGCGCCAACGAGCCTTGCCGCCGCGCGGCTGCGCCTCATTCCTGACGCTCGTCTTCCGTGGCCGCGCCCACTGGGGCGCCATGCTCCCCCTGGACGCTCCGCGAGCGCCGGAAGAGGTGTCGCAGGCGCCGCGCCAGAATGCGCATGGGGGCGGCTTTAGCCCCGGCCATTCCAACGCGGAGACCGACTCTATCCCTGCTCCAGCGGCTCGCCCATGGCTGGCGAAGGCCCATCGCGGGCGATCAGCGCATGACGGGTGGGTAGGCCGTCTGTGCGGGCCATTTGTGGGAGAGGCGGGTAGCGTTCGTTGATATAAAGGAGAAGCGCGGGTGGGGCGGTGCCGTTCCGCTTTTGCCATGGGGGCGGGCCGCTGAGGCCGGGGCCGGGCTGTGTTCTGGAGCGATGGTCGTGAGTTGGATGGATGAGACGGTGAAGCGGCGGGCGGTCGCGACGGCGGAGCCGGAGGTCGCCAGGGCGCTGGCCCAGGCGCGCGGGATGCGGCGTATCGAGGCGTGGGCGCCGCTGATGGTGGGGCTAGCGGCGCTGGCGCTCAACCTGACGCGGCTGGGCGCGCCGAGCCTGTGGATGGATGAGGCGTTCTCGGTCCAACTGGCGCGGCAGCCGCTCTCGACCGTGCTGGCGGCGTATTCGAGCGGAGCCGAGCCGAACATGATCGCCTATCACCTGGCGCTGCATGGCTGGCTGGCGCTGGGGGCCGCGCTGGGGCTGCCGGCGACGGAGTTCTTCGTGCGGCTGCCGTCGGCGGTGTTCGCGGCGGCCGCGGCCTCGGCGCTGTACGCGCTGGGGCGGCGCTTCCTGGGGCGGACGGCGGCGGTCGCGGCGGCGGTGGTCTACGCGGCGAGCGGCTGGCAGCTGACCTACGCGCAGGAGGCGCGGGGGTATGCGCTGCAGCTAGCGCTGGTGGTTGTGGGCTGGCTAGCGCTGCTGGCGGCGGTGTCGGCGCGGTCGTCGGGCTGGCGGGCATGGCGCTGGTGGGCGCTGTTCGTGGCGGCGATGACGCTGGCGGTATATACGCAAGCGTTCAGTGCGCTGGTCCTGCTGGCGCAGGGGCTGGCGCTGGGCGCGTGGCTGGTGTGGCCATCAGCGTGGCGGGCGCTGGCGCGCCGGGCGCTGCCGGGGGCGCTGGCCAGCTTCGTGGCGATCGGGCTGCTGATCACGCCGTTCGTTCTGACGGGCCGGAGTGGCTCCAAGACGGGCTGGCTGCCGTCGCCGAGCGTGGCCGAGCTGGCGGGGAAGCTGGAAGGGCTGCTGGGCTCTGGGCATCGGCTGGCGCTGGCGCTGGGCGCGGCGGTGGCGCTTGGGCTGGCGGCTGGCGCGGCGCTGTGGTTGCTGGCGACCCCGGCGGGGGTGCGGCTGCGCACGCGGCTCCCGCTGGTGTGGGGGAGAATGGATGGCGGCGCGCTGATCGGAGAGGCGCGGCCCGCGGCGGGCGGGCTGGCGCTGTGGGTCGTGGTCCCGGCGGCGCTGAGCTATGTGATCTCGCTGGGGCCGGATCGGATCTTTTCGAGCCGCTATCTGGTGGTGATCCTGCCAGGGCTGTGCTTGCTGCTGGGGGCGGGCGTGGCGGCGCTGCGCTGGCCGGTGGGGCGGCTGGTGGCGGTGGGCGCGCTGGCGGTGGTGATGGTGGCGCTGGCCCCGTCGTATTACGCGCATGCGCAGGTGGAGGACTGGCGGACGCCGGTGAGGTGGCTGGAGCGGGCGTATCATCCGGGTGATGGGCTGGTAGCCTACAACAACGTGCAGGGCTGCGAGCTGCCGGTGGACTATTACCTGGAGACGGATGGCAGCGCGGCGCGGTTCGATGCGGATTCGCCGGGAGTGGTTCAGTGGTCGCTATACGGGCATGGGAATCCATTCAAGCTGTTTGGGAAGGCGCTCGAGCGGAGCGCGCTGGCGGCCTATGCGGCGGAGCATCCACGCCTGTTCTTCATCGAGGGGCGCTTTGCCGATGCACGTGACGCGGCGAAGGCGCACGCGACGCAGGCCTGGCTGGACGCGCATTACCGGCTGATAGGGCAGACATCGAACGGGGTGGTGACGATCCGGCTGTACGATACGCGTGAGTGATGACGCGGCCATGAATGGCCGGCGTGCGGTGATGACGCGGCCATGAATGGCCGGCGCATGGTAAGCGGGTGAGGGGCCGGGCGGGCTGGGGGACGTGGGCTGGGAGCGAGCGGCGCGGGTCAGGCGGTTAGTGGAGGTGGGCGGTGCGCTCGCGCATGTCGAAGAAGAAAGCTGGTCGCTGGGTCTGTGACCCGGTATGGAGCTGATAGAGCAGCGCGTCTTCTTCGAGGAAGGACTCATCCAGGGCTTCGCGGCTCTCCAGATAGGCCAGGATGGCGCCATAAACATCCTGCAGGGAGAGCTGGGGGAAGCTGGCCTGGACCTCTTCGGGCGAGTAGCCCTGGAGCCAGAGGGAGATCACGCCGTAGAGTTGCACGCCCGTTTCGCTCACATACCATGCGCCATCGTGGAAGCTGATATAGCGTTCTTTCGCTGGCATGGTATCCTCCGGCGCGCATGGTGATGTGATGGCGTGACTGTCCACATTTGGATTGTATCATGCGCGACCCGCGGCTTGACGGCGCCCGTAGAGGGGCGCCGCTAGAGCTTGGGGGTGAGGGGAGCCAACTGGCCCGCGGTGGGCTCCGCTCAGCAGAACCACGCTTCCGTAAGGTGGGGGATCGGGCGGGACGGCGCCCCACTGTCCCCTTCTCCCATGGGGAGAGGGGGGCGCGCGTTGAGGCGGGTGGAGGCGAGGGCGCGGATGGCGGCGAAGGTATCGGCGGTGGTGTGGCGCTGAGCGGCGGCATGCTCGACGAGGGCGGCGACCTCGCGCTGGAGGGCGTCCATGCGCGGGTCGGGGTGCGCCCAGGTGTGGCTGAGAGTAGCCTCGTCGAGGGGGCCGAACCAGGCGGCGGCGTCGAGCGCGGCGAGCAGGGCCGATCCGGGCGGCACGAGCAGGCGGATGGCGTACTGGATGGGGTCTACATGCTCGATCAGGTCGTGGGCGGCGATGAAGTCGAGGACTTCCAGGTAATCGGCGGCGGCGGTCCAGGGGGTGAAGGCGACGAAGGTCGGGCGCATGGGGACGCCCGCGCCATCGAGGATACGCAGGGCCTCTTCCACATCGGCGCGCGTGTGGCCCTTGGCGAGGTGGGCGAGGACGGTGGGGCTGAGCGATTCGACGGCGGAGACGATGAAGGCGCAGCCAAGCTGGCCAAGCTCTGGGACCAGAGCGCGGCGCTCGATGATGTGCTCGACCTTGATCGTGGCGTCGAAGGTGACGTGGGGGAACTCGTCGTGGAGGGCGCGGACGATGGCCATGCTGTGGCCGGGGCCATTGAAGAAGTCGGGGTCACCGAAGGTGATATGTCCGGCGCCCGCGCGGACCTGCTGGCGGATGTCGTCGAGGACGGCGGCGCGTGGGTTGACGTAGAAGCGGCCGCCGTAAACGGGCGTGATGGGACAATGGAGGCAGGTATGGAGGCAGCCGCGGGTGGCCTCGACATAGCCGGCGAGGGTCAGCGTGTCGCCTTGCGCGAGGCGGGCGTAGCGGTCGAGGGTCGGCAGGGCGTCGCGGGCGGGTGTGTGCGGAATCCCCGCTTTGCGTGGGGAGATGGTCCCGGCCACTGATGGCCGGGGCGCCAGTGGGGCGGCGGTATCGGAGGGTGTGTGGCGGGTCTGGACGCCAGGAATGGCGAGGGCGTCAACCGTGGCGCCCGCGTCGAGGGATTGGGCGAGGGCGAGCAGCGGCTGCTGGTATTCGCCGCCGATGATGGCGTCGGCGTGCTCGCGCAGGAGCATCGCGGCGTTGAGGGTGGCGTAGAGGCCGTAGAAGACGATGCCGGCGTCGGGGTTCAGCGCGCGGGCGCGGGTGGCGACCTGGAGACCGAGCCGCAGCGCGGTGTGCATCGGTGCGGAGATGGCGATCAGGCGGGCGGCGCGGATGGCGTCGTCGCTGAGGTCTTCAACGGAGGTGTCGCTGGCGGCGGGCGCAAAGCCCGCGTCATGCAGGATGGCGAGCGGCGTGGCGAGGGTGAGCGGCTGGTGGCCCAGCTCGTAGGTGGCGATGAGCAGGATGGCGCCAAGCGCGGTGAGTGGTGTGGAGCTATCCGCCGCGACTGGCTGTGGCGCGGCGGGCAAGGGCGCGTTGCCCGGCTTGAAGCGCCGGGCTGCGGTCAGATTTTCGGCCAGGAAGGGCTGCGGGAGGGCGCCTGGGCGCTGGGGCTGTGTGGTGCGCGGGGGCCGGGGCATGGCAGGCGATTCTATTTCTTTTGCGGGGCGGCGGGCGCGCCTTTGCCCTTGGAGGATGGGCCGCCGGAGTCATCGGGGGTCCATCCTTCGGGTTTGTCGTCGTCATCGCCGAAGAGGAAGCGCTCCATCTCCTGCCGGAGGAGCTGGCGGGCGTCGGGGTCGGCGAGGTTGAGGCCGTAGTGGTTGATGAGCAGACGGGAGTGCTCCTGCCACATGGTCCAGGCCTGCTGCGAGATGCCGTCGTAGATGCGCTGGCCAAGCTCGCCTGGGATGGGCGGCTTCGCCAGTCCGGGTAGGCGGCGCTTGAGCTTGGCGCACGTTACCATTCGCATCTTGTCTCGCTGCATCATGACTCGCGCTCCTGTTCTCGCTCGCCGCGTCTGTGCGGGGTATGTATATAGAGTATACCGCATGGAGCGAGGTCGGGGCGGGTGAACTCGCGGCTAATGGCCCCAGCGGGAACCCTGAACCCGCTTGGGCGCTTCGCTCCGCTCGCCTGACGGGCGCGCAGAACGCCTGTGCGGCCCGGGATGCGAGGGAGAGAAACGATGGGCCAGGGAAGCGCGGCGCTAGACGGGCTGCGAGTCGTGTTCTTTGGGATGGGCGGCGTGTTCTCGCGCACGCCGCTGGAGGCGCTGCTGCGGGCGGGGGCGGATGTGCGCGCGGTCGTGGAGCCGGCGCCAGCTGCGCTGCGCGCGGCGGACGATGAGCCGTTCACGCGGCTGGAGCCGTCGGCGTGGGCGGCGAGCGGCGCGGCGCGGCGCGGGCTGCCACTGGCGGGCGCCGCGGGTGGAGGGAAGGGGCGCAGCATGCGCGAGATTGCCGCGTCGGTGGGCGCGCCGTTGTATAGCGTGCGGCGGCTGGGGGACGCGCGGACGGTAGCGGCGCTGGCGGCGCACGAGCCGGACGCGCTCTGCGTCGCGTGCTTCACACGGCGGCTGCCCCCCGCGATCCTGGCCCTTCCCCGGATGGGGGCGCTGAACGCCCATCCATCGCTCCTGCCTGAGAACCGGGGTCCGGACCCGCTGTTCTGGATGTTTCATGAAGGGGCGCAGGAGACGGGCGTGACCGTTCACCTCATGGATGAGGGGCTGGACACGGGGCCGATCCTGGCGCAGCGGCGGGTAGATGTGGCGGAGGTGGAGATGTGGGAGACGGAGGCGAAGCTGGAGGCGCGGCTAGCGGTGGTGGCGGGAGAGTTGCTGGTGGAGGCGCTGGCGGGCCTGGCGGCGGGAACGCTGACGCCGACGCCACAGGATGAGGCGCGGGCGACGTACCACTCATGGCCCGAGGCGGCGGACTACGTGATAGACGCGTCCTGGCCGGTGCGGCGGGCGCTGGCGTTCGCGTCGGGCGTGTTTCAACGTGAGGAGCCGGTGATCCTGGTTGCGCGAGATGGGACGCGGTTCCGGCTGATCGAGCCGATCGGTGGGGGCAAGGGAGGAAAACCAATGGAGCAGGCGTGGCGGCTGAACGATGGGGCCCTGATGATGGCGTTGGTGAATGGGGAGTTCCTGGGGCTGGCGGAGAAGGTAGGCGGCTGAAGCCGCGGCCTTCGTGGCCTGGGGCGCGGCGAAGGCGCGCTCGCTCACTGGGCGGCGCGGTGGGCCAGGAGCGCGGCGCGGAGGGGCGCGAGTATCTCCTGGCCGCGCAGGGCGTCGCGCCAGCGGGCGGGGATGGCGCCGACGCCGTAGCGCAGACCCGCGATGCCGCCCGCGACGCAGGCGGTCGTGTCGGTGTCATGGCCGAGCGCGATGGCGGCGCGGACGGCGTCTTCATACGTGTTCGTGCTCTCCACGGCCCAGCGGGCGGAGCGCAGGGTGTCCACGACGTAGCCCTGACCCTGCACATCGGGCGCGTCGTCGGGGCGAATGTGATATTCGAGCTCGGCGCGCTCCGGGCTGGCTTCGGGCCACAGCGCGCGCAGGCTGGCGACAGCGCTCCGCCACGGCGCGGGGTGGTCTTCGAGGACGCGGCGCGCCCAGAGGCAGTAGAGCGCGCAGCAGACCTGGGCGCGCGGGTGGCCGTGGGTCAGGCGCGACTGGGTCATGGCGGCGGCGATGAGGGCGTCGTCGAGGTCCTTGCTCCAGAGGGTGAGAGGCAGGACGCGCATGAGGGAGCCGTTGCCGAGGGCGCGCACTTCGGTCGGGCCGGCGTCGAGCGGGGGGACGCCGCGCGCGATGGCGCTGATGGCGCGGCCAGTCTGGATGCCGATATCAAAGACGCGCGCGTCTACAGCGTAGTCGCCGCGGTCGCGCCAGGCGAGGAAGCGCTGGGCGAGATCGTCGGGGTCCAGCCGGCCGCACGCGAGCAGGGAGGCGAGCAGAGCGAGGGCCATCGCGCCGTCATCGGACCAGGTTCCGGGCGGGGTCCCAGGGTGCGCGCGGTCGTAGCCGGGCGGCGGGGCGTACTCGATCTGGGCGGGTGGCGGGATGTCGCGTGGCGAGTGGAACTCGTACGGAACGCCGAGCGCGTCGCCGACGAGCAGGCCGAGCAGACCACCTTCGATGCGGGCGAGGTGATTGGGGGCGGCAGTGGTCATCGGGCGTGGCCTCCGGTTGAGCTCATAGAGCGATCCAATAGCGGGAGACGCGGGCGCCGCGCAGGGGGGAGAGCCCTTCACTGGTGAGGACGCCGCCGTTGGCCATGATGACGCGGGCAGAGCGGATGTTGTCGGTGTCGCAGGTGAGCAGGACGCGGGCGAGGCCGAGGGCGCGCGCGTGCGGGAGGGTCAGGGCGAGGATGAGCCTCCCGTAGCCCTTGCCGCGCTCGTCAGGGCGAATGTTGTAGCCGATGTGGCCACCGATGTCTTCCAGCGTGGGCGTGAGGAAGTGGCGGAGCTTGCTGACGCCGAGCGTATCGCGGCTGCCATCGGGAGAACTCCGCGTGAGAATGAAGACGGTCTGAGGAACGCGGTCGGGCGTGGCGGGACGCCCAGCGGCCTCTTCGGCGCAGCGGTGGACGAATGCGGGCCAGTCATTCGCGGATTGGCCGAGGAAGACTTCGCCCGCGGCGGCGAAGGCGGCTTCGCAGGCGCGACAGGCGGCTTCCATGTCCAGGGTGGGCGTGACCAGCTCGATCCGCTGGTTCTGGTCATGCGCGGCGCCGCTTGGTGGCTCTGTCATCCCTTCCACCTCCTCGTCTGCAGCCTGACCGTCCAGGTGGCGCTGTCTTGCTCGCCTAGTGTGATGGCTTGAAGCATATCTGTCAAGTTCATAGTTCACACTTTGATAGAGCCGATTCCGAAAACCCGCTCGTCATCACCAGAGGACAGTGCGGAGAATGACGATGGCGAAACCGGATTCGCTCGTCTGCAGCCCGGCGCACTCAGGGCGGGACCGACCGGCCGCGCGCATCTGAGGTCGGTAAACCGGCTGGCTATTGAGCCACGATGCCTGCCGCCAGGCTTTCTCTCCCTGCTATACTGGCTTCCAGAAGCAGGAAGGATGTGGGCGGCTCGCGCGGGCGCTCCAGCTTCGGCAATCGCGCACTCCCCCTGCGATCGCGCCGGTACGCGGGCAGCGCGTCGGGCCGCATGGCGCCGTGAACGGATCAATCCTGAGAGCACGTGCGAAAGTGGAGCGGAGGTTGGCTTTCGAATGGATGAGCAGGAGCAAGCGCAACAGGCGCTGGTGGCGATGTTTCGACGCGATCAGACGGAGGTGGAAGCCCACCCACCTCGTAAACCACGCTGGTACCACAGTTCGCGCGGGCGCGCCTGGCTGCTCGCCGTTGCCCTGGTCATATTTGTCCTGGCCCCCAGCGCATTCCTCGTCATGTACCCACGCTTCGGCCCGGTGGATACGATGACCGCGTTCTGTCAGGCGGTAGGTGACGGCGAATACGAAACCGCTTATGCGTTGCTCTCGAAGCGTGCCCAACAGCGCGTGTCGCTCGATGCGTTCACGCAGGCGAGCAGTAACGCCAACCTGGTATCCTGCAATGCGAGCCAGGGCATCCCTCTCATCTTCGGCGGTACGCAGGCAAGTCTCGATGCGACCTATCAGTTTGTTGGCGGCGCCGCGCTCGACGGGACGATGGCGTTTGTCCGAGAGCACGGCGAGTGGCGCGTGGATTCCATGAGTCCAGACCTCTTCCGGTTCGCGTCCTGACTCGCGCCCGCGGCGGCGCGCGCATGAAGGCCCAGCGCATGAGCGTGAGACGCATCCTGGCCATGCAAGGACAAGGATGCTCTCTCACCTCGCGCGGTTCAAATCTGCCTCTTGCATCCGCTGGCGCCGCGAGCCGGGCGCGATCTGGCGATTGCGGCGCATAATGGGGACGGGAGAAACGTTCTGGAGGGAGGTATCCGGGCGCTCGATGCGTGAGAGGGGGAAGTGTCGCATGGTTACTCAGGGAGAGGTTCCAAGCCTGTATTCCGCGCGGGACGCGTACCGGGAGCCGTACGCGGCGCGGGCCGGCGCGTTCATGGAGGCGGGGCTGGCGGCGCGGCTGGCGCCCGCGCATGAGGACAGCATGCGCGTGGCGCTCGTGCTGGTTGATATGCAGCACGATTTCGTGGACCCGACGGGGACGCTGGCCGTACCGGGCGCGCAAGACGATCTGGCCCGGCTGCTCGGCTGGCTCTACGCCAACGCGGGCGGTATCACCCACATCTACGCCTCACTGGATACCCACCTGCCGTTCCAGATCTTCTTCAGAGGTTGGTGGGTGAACCCCGGCACGGGGGAGCGACCCATGCCATTTACGCCGATCACCTACGAGGAGGTGCGGCGCGGGATGTGGGCGCCGGTGACGCACGCGGAGTGGTCGGGCGAGTACCTGCGGGCGCTGCGCGCGCAGGCGAAGAAGGATCTGATGATCTGGCCGCACCATACGATGGAGGGCACGCTGGGCCATATGCTGGCGGCGCCGCTGAGCGAGGCGCTGACGTGGCATAGCGCCGCGCGCGGCACGCGGCCCACCTACCTCAGCAAGGGGCGCACGCCGCGCACGGAGTTCTACGGCATCTTTGGCGCGGAGGTCCCCGATCCCGATGACCCGGTGAGCGCGCTGAACACGCCACTGCTGGACGAGGTGATGAGCTACGACCGCATCTATCTGGCGGGCGAGGCGAAGTCGCATTGCGTGCTGGAGACCGTGCGGCAGGTAGTCGGGCGCTACGGCGACCAGCCGGATGTATTGCGGCGGCTCCACGTCTTGCGCGACTGCATGAGCTCGGTGCCGCATCCTGAGATTGATTTCGACGCGCTGGCGGAGGCGGCGTTCGCTGAGATGCGCCAGCGGGGCGTGCGGTTCGTGACGAGCGATGAGCCGGTGGCGTGGTGAGCTGACCTCACCCCCTCTTCCGGGAGGAGAGGGGGTGAGGTAGGGTCGGATATCAGGGGAGGGGTGAGAGGTAGGCGACTGGCGCGGTGTCCGAGGTGGAGAGCGCCCAGAGGACGAGGCCCTGACCGGTAGCGCCGATGTCGAGCGGTGTTTGATTATCGAAGGACGCGAAGCGCCACCAGGTGTGCTTGGCGCTGCGCAGGTTGATGGCGAAGACGCCGGACGATTTGACGGCGGAGTTGGTATCGTAGACATTGACCGCCGCCAGGATGGCGCCGTCGGGGAGGGCGATGGCCCACATGACGCTGGTATGCCCAATCACGGGATTCAGCCCTGGCATGCCCTTCAGCGAAGGAAGCGCCTTCCAGCTCGCGCCAGTGTCAGCGCTGGAGTACACGACGGGCAGGGCCGTCGAAGGCGAGCCGCCGCCAACGCTCTGCTCGACCGCCGCGCCCACGTACCCACCCGATGTGGCGCGGGTGAACCCCATGATATAGGCGTCACTGGGCAGCGCGACCTTCGACCAGTTGGCGCCGCCATCGGTGGACTTCCAGGTGGCGTGCCGGTCGCCGCCCGCTTGTCCCTGCGACGCGGCGCAGTATGTCTGGACGAAGAGCGTATCGCCAGCGCTGGTCAGCGCCGGGCCGATCACGCCAGCCGCGACGATGCTCGCCCCCTGGCTGGTCAGGCTTTGGCCGATCTTGCTCCAGGTCGCGCCGCCATTGTCGCTGGCGTAGAGATAGTCGAGCTGGCTCGGATACGCCCCGGAGGAATTGGTGGAGCAGATGGGCGGGATTTGCTGATCGTTAGCGGCGAGCGCGACGATTCGCGAGCCAACGACGACGAGAGAGGCCCACCCGTTGTTGATATGTGGTAGTGACATCTGGCGCCAGGAGCGCCCGCCATCGCGCGAGCGCCAGACTGTCTCGCTCAAGACTTGAGGCGATCCCTCCAGCTTCGAGAGCAGGAGCTGGGCGAAGACGTCATTGGCGTCGCTGGCGTTGATGAAGATATCGCAATTCATGCTGGCTGGTTGGCCAGCCGAGGGCATGGCGCCGACGCTCAGCGGGCGCCAGGTCTTGCCGCCGTCGGTGGTCTTGTAGAGCCAGTGCGGCGACGAGGGAACGGGGTTCGTGACCGCGCAGAGATAACCGGTCTGGGGGGCGGTGGGCGCGAACCGCATCGCGACGGTGTGGGCGGGCGCGCTCGTGGCGGCATGCCAGGTCCCAGTGATGGCGGGCTGGTTGGCGACGTTATTGCGCGGGCGGTTCTGGGGCGCCAGCAAATAGAACAGGACGGCGGCCAGGGCGAGGAAGGCGAGCGCTGCTGTGCTGGCCGCCAGCGGGCTGATGCGCCGCTGTGGCGGTTGCGGGTAGTCGGGCGCCGATGGCGGGTCAGTAAATGGGGCGGCTGGCGAGCGGCGCTCCGGGATGGTGGTGGAGGTCCACTCCTCTTGCGGGAGGGGCGAGTAGCGCGGATAGTCCTGGTCTGACATGGTGGGCAGCGCGCTCCTTTCGATGTGGTCAAAGCCGTTGAGGCTGTGGGCGGGAGGCTGGCGCAGGCGGGCGTGGATGGCGGCGAGTCCAGGCGCGGCGCTGGTATCGGACGGGATTGCGGCGTCGGCCTGGGCGAGCCATTCGCCCAGCGTGAGCCACTCGCGCAGCTCAGCGCGGCATTCGGCGCAGGTCGCGATGTGTCGCTCGATGGCGGCTCGCTCGCCGGGGGCGAGCTGGTTGGCGGCGTAGGACGGGAGCAGCTCGCGTATCGCGGCGTGAGATGGTAGGTTCATCGCGTTATCTCTCCTCGCCGGCGCGCGGCTGGGAGCTGGCGCTCCCGTATGGTCTATCGAGCTCGCGGGGTTCCTGGAGCTCCTCGCGTAACGCCTTGCGGGCGTAGCTCAGGCGGCTGCGCACCGTGCCGGAGGGGATGCCGAGAATGGCGGCTATCTCGTCGGCGGAGAAGCCCTGGCGAAAGAACAGGTCAAGCGCCTCGCGGTGCTTGTCGGAGAGCCTGCCGAGGGCGTCATGGACAGCCAGGCGGGAGATCACCGCCTCGCCATACGGGTCGTGCTGGGCTCTGGCATGTGGCGCCTCAGCGGCCAGCAGCGGGGCGCTGGAAGGATGCCGTGCACCGCGCTGGCGAGCAGTGAAGGCGATGTTGTGCGCGATCCTGAAGAGCCAGGTGGCGACCTGGGCCTCGCCGCGGAAGCGAGCGGCGGTTTGCCAGACGGCCAGGAAGATGTCTTGCAGCGCCTCCTCCACCAGACCGCCGTCGCCATCGAGCAGCCGCCACAGATAGCCGCGCAGGCGGGGACGGTAGCGCGCGTAGAGCGTGTCGAGCGCCACTTCGTCGCCGGTGGCGATCCGCGCGAGCAGCCGCCGGTCTTCCTCCGCCGCGCTGGCTTCAGTCTCCATCGCGCCTCCGCTGTCTACGGTGGCGCGCGTCTGGCTAGGCTGGCCAGGGATAGCCAGACGCGCGCCGCGCCCGATCACGTGATCGAGCTTCCTGTTATTGTGTGTCCGCCGAGAGCGGTTTTGTTCAAATCGCGCTGTTCTTGCATTCAAGACGGGTGAGCGGTGGGTCTCACTCCCCGGTTCCCCTCTCCCTGCGAGGCGAGAGGGAGTTGCGCAGGGCGACGCAGGGCGACGCGTGGCGACGCGTGGCGACGCGTCGCGTGGCGGGTATTGGCGCGGGGGCGAAGGTGGTGGTATAGTGGGCGCGTTGCGTGGCGCCATACGATTGACGCCGCGATAGATGACCCTCTCGATAGTCCTCGAAAGAAAGGCGACGCCATGTCAGTCTTCACCTCCACTGTTGACGTGGCTCGCTCGCGCCTGGCGCCTCTCGCTCAGGCTTGCTAGCTCGCGTCCCGTGTTGAGCGGGGCGATCCCCATCACATAGGGTCACCAGTTTGATCGCGCCACGCCGGGCGGGCTGCCGCCCGGACGCCGCGCGCGGCCACGTCCTCCGCATCACAATGCTGTGCCACGACCGCTGATCGGCGCGCCCTCACCCCTTACCGCCTCTCCTCTGAGGAGCGGGGAGGGCGATGGGGCGCGCGGGCGGCGTGGGGTGAGTTTGAGGACGAGACTATGCGTTCGAGAGCGATGCGGCGACCTCTGGCGGTGTATTTCGCGCTGGAGGCCGCGCTGGCGCTGTTCATGAGCATCTTTGGGACAGTGACGACGATTTACCGCGTGCAGGCGGCGGGGCTGAATCCGCTGCAACTGACGCTGGTGGGTACGGCGCTGGAAGGCTCGGTCTTCCTGCTGCAATTGCCGACGGGCGCGCTGGCGGACACGTTCAGCCGGCGGGCGTCGGTGATCGTGGGGGTGTTCCTGACGGGGGCGGGCTTCCTGCTGGAGGGGCTGTTCCCGGTCTTCTGGACGATTCTGCTGGCGCAGGTCCTCTGGGGGGCTGGATATTGCTTCATCAATGGGGCGGAAGAGGCCTGGATCTCCGATGAGGTCGGGGTGGAGCGGGCGAACCAGGCGTTCCTGCGCGCGAGCCAGGTGTGGATGGCGGCGCAGATGGTGGGGGTGGCGATCAGCGTGGCGCTGGCGAGCGTGCGACTGAGCCTGCCGCTGGTGACGGCGGGGGCGCTGACGCTGGCGCTCGGTGTGGCGCTGATCCCACTGATGCCGGAGTCGCGGCGGGCGCCGCGCCCGGAGGTCAATC
>DASTKI010000245.1:0-27783 GCA_035716045.1 Ktedonobacterales bacterium | reverse complement strand
AACGTGCTCTTGCCTGAGCTGGTAGGGCCAATCAGCGCAACCAGGCAAAGTTGTGGGACAGAGATCACGCGCTCCGAGCCGCTGACCGGCTCCGCTTCGGATTCTGGCTTCTCAGCCTCTTCGTTCGTCTCTTCACTCACGATGTCGTCTGCCTTACCGTCTCAGTTCCCGCCGCTACAAGCGTGTCCGCCGCATCTGCGTCACGGTCGAAGATGACCATCTGTGAAGGTGCGCCGATGTCTGGCTCTTCCGGGCCGATGCCCTGCCAGACCGCGCGATACCTGTATGTGCGCGCCACGCGCTCAGCCCATGCCTGGCACTCCGTGCGGGTCCACTCGAAGCGGTGATCGTGGTGCCGCAGCCGCTGCTCACCAACGGCCTCCCAGTGGACGTTGTAGTCGCGGTTGGGTGTCGTCACGATCACCCGCTTCGGCTGGGCGTGGTGGAACACGACTCGCTCCATCGCGTTGAGCCGCGCGGCGTCCAGGTGCTCGATCACTTCCACCAGCGCGGCGACATCGAACCCCGCCAGCCGCTCGTCACGGTAGAGAAGCGAGCCTTGCGCCAGCGTCAAGCGCGCGCGCTGGGCCGCTGATAGCGAGTCCACATGCAGCCGCCGCGCCGCTCGCGCCAGCGCCACCGACGAGACATCCATGCCGAAGAGGCGTGTTAGCTCCCGCTCGCGCATCGCCAGCGTCAGCAGCCTGCCCTCACCGCATCCCAGGTCAGCCAGCGAGCGCGCTCCCACCTCGCGAATCGCGGCCATCACCGTGTTCAGGCGCTGCTCGTGCAGACCCTGCGCCTGTTCAGCAGGGTCGGACGGCTGATCAGCGCCCGCCTCGGCCTCAGCCTCGCTCAGCGCCGGGTCGCGCTCTGCGAGGCGAGCCAGCGCCGACTCGACGAGCGGGCGCTTGTAGCGCAGATAGCGCCGCGCGATCAGCTCGCGCTCCGGATGACCGGCCAGCCACTCCCCACCATGCGCCAACAGCTTTTCGCTCTCATCGTCGCCAACGTAGTAGTGCTTGGTGTTGTCCAGAACCGGCAGCAACACGTATAGGTGGCTCAGCAGGTTGTGCGCGGTCGTCTCTCCCTCCAGCGTCACACTGTAGATATCCGCCGGTCCCCACTGTGGAAACCGCGCGTCGAGCGGCGCCTGGGTCACGGTGACGGCATAGCCCAGTGGGGCGAGTATCCGCGTGATCATCTCCTCGCCCGCATCACATGCGACCGCAGGAAGCTTCACGACCCAGCGCGCGGGCGTATCGCGCTCGTCATGCGCGCCCTTGCCAGAGAGCGCCGAGCTGAACGCGACACGCAGCGCCACACTCGTCAGGCTCGAGGCCACGTAGGGCCGGTCATTGATATACTGGCCGAGGTGGGTCAGTGGCGCTGGCCCGCGCACCAAGGCAATCGGATCTATCTCGGTCACAAGGGCGATGGTGACATGCTCGTCGCTGACCTCCGGATAGAAGGCCCACACGACGCCGCCGGAAAACTCACGCTGAAAGACCGAGGCCGGATTCTTCCCTAGCACATAGCCAATATCCGCCGCGTTCGGCGCGTGGCGAGTGAGTGTCAGCAGCATAGCGCTTCTCTCTTGCTGTCTGGCGACCGGTATCTATCCAATCATCCACAAGCTCAGACAACTCGGCTGTAGTGGATGGCCGGCCAAGTATACCGCGAAGAGCGCGCTCGCCGCCTTGTCCCAGGAGACGACAATGCCCCGGCGGCTAGATAGCCACCGGGGCGTAGAGCGAGCGCAATAGCGGGAGAGCGAGCCTAGCGCGAGGCTGGCGCGGCGGTACCCTGGGAGGCTGGCCCTGTCACCGAAGCGATCTGCGGCTTGCGGGTCAGACGCCAGAAGTAGCCGCCGAAGATGGCCAGGTAGAGCGCATAGAGGGTGGCCTGGAGCGCGGTTGGCGACTCGGCGTAGCCGATGAAGCCATGAAGCATGTCGCCCAGCACGCTGTCCTCAGAGAGCACACCCGCCGTGCTCCACAGGTGCGCGCCGCCGAAGGTGATCCAGCCAAGCTCCTGCATGTTCTGGACCGCGTTGCCCAGCAGGCCCGCCGCGAAGATCAGCAGCAGCACGCCCATCACCCGGAAGAAGACGCGGTAGTCGAGCTTGTAGCCCATGCGATAGATCGCCCAGCACAATCCCACTGCCGCCGCGATGCCCAGCGCCGCGCCCGTCAGCCAGAGCAGCCCGTTCGTCTGGAAGGCGAATGCCAGCGCGAAGACCGAGGCCTCCAGCCCCTCGCGGCCCACCGTCGTGAAAGCCAGCAAGCCCAGCGCGAAGCCTGAGCCTGCCGCCGTCGCCTTCTCCGTGATCTCGCGCTTCAGCGTGCGGCTGTGGCGCTGCATCCAGAACGTCATGCCGGTCAAAATCACGACAGCCACCAGGTATGTCACCGTCTCGAAGATGGTTTGCGCGGTCGTGTCGGCGTACTCGCGCACGGTGACGAAGATGATGATCCCACCGACTACCGACCCAAGCGCCGCCAGCCCCACGCCAGTCCAGATCGCGCGCGCCTGCTCGCGCTTGCCAAGCTGGCGCAGCGCCGCCAGCAGAATGCTGACGACCAGGCTGGCCTCGAGTCCCTCGCGCAGCAGCAGGATGAATGCTGGCAACATCGAAACGCTCTCTTGTCTAGCTCTATTCTGAACCGCCGCACGCGGACACCAGTAGGCGGCCTTCGCTGGCCCCAATGCGCTTGCACAAGCGTCCAGCCCGTACATATATCTGACTTACCCACTCGGATATTAGCATCACCTAATGCCGCCGTCAACCTGACTCTTCTGTGACGCGCCTGAGAGACGTGTCAGGTGAACGCCGTAGTCTCATCAGGGGCGGAATGCCGTCAACTCGCTTGGGTCTGCCCACCGCATTCCGGACTGGCCTGCCCGCGTGACAGTCAGTCGGCTCTGCGCGTTATTAGAACGAACAGCCTGCGCGCGGCAGGCTCCAGGCGGTCTAATTGAGGTAGATGGTGAGAATGGGGCGTCGCTGTGAGTAGCTTGGTGGGGCGCCATCTGGGTGATTATCTGCTGGAGGCCGAGCTTGGCCGCGGCACCATGGGCGTGGTGTACCGCGCCCAGCACGTAACTACTGGCCACCCGTTCGCCGTAAAAGCCTTGATTCCCGCCCTCTCCGCCGACCTCACCTTCGTCACGCGCTTCATGCGCGAGGCTGCCGTCGCCGCCCAGCTCAGACACCCGAATATCGTCCGCGTCTATGAATCGGGTCGCCAGGACCAGCACATCTATTTCGTGATGGAGTACTTTGTCGGGGTCACCGCCGGGCACATGCTGCGCGAGCGCAAGCGCCTGCCCGCGCTGGAGGTGATCGAGATCGCCGCCCAGGCCGCCAGCGCGCTGCACTACGCCCATGTGGAGGGGCGGCTCGTCCATCGCGACGTCAAGCCGGAGAACATGCTGGTGGACCGCTGGCGCCGCGCGAAGCTGCTCGATTTCGGCCTCGCGCGTATCGAGGGCATGGACGGCATTACGCGCGCGGGCGCGGTCGTCGGCAGCCTCTACTACGTCTCGCCGGAGCAGTTGTTAGGCCGCAAGCTGGACGGCCGCTCGGATGTCTACGCGCTCGGCATCAGCATGTACGAGATGCTGACTGGCCAGCGCCCCTATCGTGGCCAGTCGCTCACCGAGATGAGTGATGCGATTCTCTACGCCACCGCGATCCCCGCCCGCCAGCTCGAGCCGTCCACGCCACCTGACCTGGAGCGCATCATCGCGCGCGCGATGGCCCGCGACATCAGCCAGCGCTACGCTGACGCCGGCCAGCTCTGCGAGGACCTCCGCATGCTCCAGGCGCGGCTGGGTGGCCCATCCCGTCACGACCAGCCAGAGGGCATGGACCAGTCCGCCCGGCCGGGAATAGGCTCCGAGCCGCTGGGCCACGGCGAGCCGCCGCGCACGCTGCGGCACACCTTCCGCCCTGCCTCGCTGGAGCCCGCGACCAACCCGCGCCGGCCACCCCGTACCGAGCCGCGCTGATCGGGCAGATCGGCTGAGCGCGCCGCGCTAAATCCTCCTGGGCTGGTATGCGATGTGCGTGCATACTCAAGTGTGTGCGCGGGCCAAATCACACCGCGCCCATGGAAGGGAGCGCTATCTATGACTCCGCCCGCACGGAAAGACCGCCCAGGCTACGAGCAGGAGCCGCGCCCCGAGGCCGAGCCAGGAGCGCTGGCCGCCCTCTCAGCTGATGAGATTGATACTCTGGCCCTCCGCCTCATGGACCTCGATTTTGGCTCCGAGGGCCTCACGCGCGACCAGTTGCGCCGCCGCCTCAAAGGCCTACCCGAGGCGGTCTATCTACGCCTTGCCTCTAGCCGCCGCTATCACTCCGCCACCGACATCCTGCGCGCCGCGGGCTCCGCTCCCAGCCGCTCGGAGGGCGACTTCCTCGGCCCCCACCCCGACATCCCCGAAGCAGAATCGCTCGACGATGGTGGGCCGCCCGCCTGGGGCGGCGACCCCCTGCTCACGCTTGACGGCATCGAGGACTCAGGCTCGGCTGAGGATGAAGGTGGGCGCGGCCCAGGTGATGAGGAGCGGTAGACTTCTACCCATGCGGAGAGGTCAGTGGTGTGAACGCGATTCGCTGCGATTTAAGCCACCGCAAGTATTGGAGCGCGTCTCGCTCGCCGAGATCCTTCCCGCATCCGGAATAACACCGACGTGGGCAGGTGAGTGGCAGATGCTCCATCACTCGTTTTGAGCGCTTTCACCGCTCGACTCATTGCGCCTATCCACGGCCGGCGCATTGAGGGCGCGCATGCGCTCGGCATAGCGATTCCACACTGCGAGAAACAGGTCTCTATCGCCGCCTCGCAAGATTTTCCGCGCATAGCGCTCTGTCAGACGCGCGAGGCCGTCGAGGACGCCAGCCATGTTGTCATAGATTATCGCCGCGCGCTCATTATGAATCGCCATGAATTCCTTGAAATTCGCATATGACTTGGGCTCTTTGTGGCCGAGCAGAAAATCAGGATCATCACCGTGGCCGAGATAGTCAGCGAGTTGCCACAAGTCTATAGCGTGCGGTCGGTTCGTCGCATCGCCCCAAAAGACGGAATCGTTGGCTGCGCTCAAACGGGGATACTTGAGCTCGTTGAACGAGACACCCATTTGAGCGCTGGCATAGTCCCACCATATCCGCGCTTCAACCCGCACGCCAACATAACTCATGCAGGCATTGGCATCTTGCACATACTCTAGCGCATCAGCGACCTGGGAATGAATCCGAAAGTGATACTTGTTCTCAAGAAATCCAAATGCCCGCTCAACGTGCATGAAGAATTCGGGGGTCGCCTCGCGAAACCGCCGATAATCATTGTCGCCTTCGGACATCCCATCATTCCTTTCAAGCGGCGTGTGGACATGCGCGCTAACCGTTCGCCTAGGCATTTGTGTGAGCAGCATACTACAACGCTCGTTTGTCTTGGCGATCTCGATACCCCCTGTACCTCCTCGCTTGCGGCGGGCCAGCCATTCGGCTACACTGTGGGCGTATGTCTGTCGCTGTGATGTCCGATCTTACCAAGTCCTATGGCGCCGAGCTGATCTTCAGCGGCGTCTCATTCCGCGTGGACGCGAAGGACCGCATCGGCCTTGTTGGCCCGAATGGCGCCGGCAAGACCACGCTGCTCAACATCCTGGCGGGTAAGCTGGATCCGGATGGCGGCAGCGTCTCCCTGGCGGCGGGCGTCGCTACCGGCTACCTGCCGCAGATCGCCGACTTTCATCCCTCACGCGCGCTGGTGGATGAGATGCGCGCCGTCTTCGCCCACGTCCACGCCTGGGAGGCCGAGCTGGCCGAGCTGGCCGCGCGCATGAGCGACCCCGCCGTCATGGCGGACGCCAGCGCCTACAATGCCACGCTGGAGCGCTACGCCGAGCTACAGGCGCGGTTCGAGCATGCCGGCGGCTATACCATCGAGCAGCGCGTGCGCCAGGTGCTCGATGGCCTCGGCTTCACCCGCGAGCAGCAGGAAGCGCCCGCCACGCGCCTCAGCGGCGGCCAGCAGACCCGCGCGGCGCTGGGCCGCCTGCTGCTGCTGGAGCCAGATCTCCTACTGCTCGACGAGCCGACCAACCACCTCGATCTGGCCGCGCTGGAGTGGCTGGAAGAGTACCTCATCAACTGGCGCGGCTCGGTGATCGTCGTCTCGCACGACCGCTACTTCCTCGACCGCGTGACCACCCGCACCATCGAGATCGCCCATCAGCGCGCCGAGCTGTATCCCGGCGCCTACTCGCGCTACGTCCAGATGCGCGCGGAGCGGCTGGAGCGCTGGCGCAAGGAGTACGAGGCGCAGCAGGACCACATCGCCCATACCGAAGAGTTCATCCGCCGCTACAAGGCGGGCCAGCGCGCCAAAGAGGCTCGCGGCCGTCAGAAGCTGCTCGACCGGCTAGAGCGCATCGAGCGCCCACCCGTCGAGGGCAAGCTGAAGTTCCACATTGGCTCCGCCATCGAGCCAGGCGAGATCATCCTGACGACCGAGAAGCTAGCCGTGGGCTATCAGGACCGCGATGGCGGCGGCTTGCGCGTCGCGATGGCCGACACGAAGATCGAGCGCGGCGACCGCGTTGGCCTGATCGGCCCCAACGGCGGCGGCAAGACCACCCTGCTGCGGGTCATCGTCGGGCAACTGAGTCCGGTGGAGGGGCGCGCCACGCTCGGCCACAACGTGCAGATCGGCTACTACGCCCAAACGCACGAGAACCTGAATCTCAACGCTACCCTGGTGGATGAGATACGCGGCGTCAGCCACCTCAGCGAAGAGGGCGCGCGCGGCTATCTGGGGCGCTTCCTGTTCTCCGGCGATGATGTGTTCAAGCCAGTGGGCGCCCTCAGCGGCGGCGAGCGCAGCCGCATCGCGCTGGCCAAGCTGACGCTCCAGGGCGCGAACTTCCTGGTCCTCGACGAGCCAACCAATCATCTCGATCTGCCCGCTCGCGAGGCCCTCGAAGCGATTCTGCGCGAGTACGACGGGACGCTGCTCTTCGTCTCGCACGACCGCTACTTCGTGGACGGTCTAGCTACGACCATCTGGGCGCTGGAGGATGGCGCGGTCACGGTCCACGAGGGCAACTACACACGCTACCGCACGCTCCGCGCGCAGGCGGCGCAGGCGGCGCAGGCCGCGCAGCGCCAGCTCCAGGCCGCTCAACGGGCGCAGGCCCGCCCGGCGACTGAGGAGATCGAGGAGGAGGCTGGGCCAGGCGCCGCCGCCGCGCCCACGCGCCTCCGCTCTGGCAAGCGCGGCAAGCGTGGCGACGCCGCCACGGTCCGCTCGGTGGAGCAGGTGGAGCGCGAGATTTCCGCGCATGAGTCGCGCCTTGCGTCGCTGGAGGCTGATCTTGCCAGCGCGAGCGCCGAAGCCGACATCACACGCATCGGCGAGCTGGGCGACGAGTACGAGCGCGAGAGGGCGCTGCTCGACGCCCTCTACACCGAATGGCAGGCCCTGGCGAGCTAAGCCGCGGCGGATCTCGCGGAGCACGCCAGGAGAGACACCACCAGTGATTGGCGGAGACCCAGGCCGGGCGGGCGGCTGAAGTCACGCTCCGGCCAGCGCGGAAAGGATGGCGCGTCATGCCCTACGTTCTCGGCCTGACGGGCAATATCGCCAGCGGCAAGACCACGGTTGGGCTACTGCTGCTGGAACTGGGCGCCGATGTCTATGTTGACGCCGACACCGTCGTCCACGAGCTGTATCTGCCGGGCCGGTCGCTGCCGCCCCGGCTGGCCGAGGCGTTCGGGCCGGGCGTGCTCGACAGCGAGGGTGGGGTGGACCGCCGCGCGCTGGGCGCGCTCGTCTTCGGCAATCCAGAGCGCCTGCGCCAGCTCGAAGACATCGTTCACCCCGCCGTGCGCGAGGAGCTGATTCGCCGCATGCGCGCGCTGGGGCCGGACGACATCGGCGTCCTCGACGCGGTCAAGCTCATCGAATCCGGCTACGCGCCCTTCTGCCATGGCCTGTGGATCGTGACTTGCCCCACCGAGATTCAGTTCCAGCGCCTGATTCAGACGCGCGGCCTCACCGAAGAGGAAGCCCACGCCCGCCTCGCCGCTCAGCCTCCCATTGACGCGAAGCTGCCGCTGGCGACCGCCGTCATCCATAATGACGGCTCGCTCGACGACTTGCGCCGTCAGGTGACTGAGGCCTGGGGCAAGTTCAAAGCGAGCCTCCCGGAGTAGGCGCCCGTTCGCCTGAGCTATCCGCGAATACCTGGGGACTCATCTATGCTTCCAGCGGATCAGGACACGCCCGGCGCCACTCCATCTGAAGGAGAGGCTGCTGTGACGCTTCGTCGCACGCGCATCATCTGCACGCTGGGCCCCGCCTCCCGAAGTGACGAGCGAATCGAAGCGCTCGCCCGCGCCGGGATGGACGTGGCCCGCCTCAATTTCTCGCATGGCTCCCAAGACGAGCATGCCGAAACCATCGCCCGCGTCCGGCGGGTGGAGGAGCGCCTAGGGCGCCCCATCGCCATCCTGCAGGACCTGCAAGGGCCGAAGATACGCACCGGCGAGCTTGAGCGCCATACCCCCGTCACCCTGCGTGACGGCCAGCCATTCACCATTACCACGCGCGCCATCACTGGCGACTCAAACGCCGTCAGCACCACCTATAACGCGCTGCCGGGAGATGTGAATCCCGGCGACCGCATCCTGCTCTCCGATGGCGCGATCGAGCTGCGGGTGCGCGAGGTGAGCGGTGAGGATGTCAGGACCGAGGTCATCCACGGTGGGGCGCTCGCCGAGCATCAGGGCATCAACCTGCCCGGCGTTGCGGTCAGCGCGCCCGCGCTCACTGAGAAGGACCGCGCCGACCTGGCGTTCGGCGTCCGCCACCGGGTGGACTTCATCGCCCTCAGCTTCGTCCGCCGCTCGGAGGATGTGCGGACCGCCAAGGCGCTGATCGCCGAAGAGATGGCGTCGCAGCCGCCAGCCGAGCGCCCGCGCGCGCCGCGTGGCCTGCACCCTTCCGCCTACGCCGCCGAGGCCACCATCCCGCTGATCGCCAAACTGGAAAAGCCCGAAGCCATCGCCAATCTCGATTCGATCCTGCTGGCGGCGGACGGCGTTATGGTGGCGCGCGGTGATCTCGGCGTCGAGATGCCACTGGAGCAGGTGCCGCTGCTGCAGAAGAAGATCATCCAGCGCGCTAATACAATGGGGCTTCCAGTCATTACCGCGACGCAGATGCTGGAATCCATGGTGAACCATTCCCGCCCAACGCGCGCCGAGGCCAGCGATGTCGCCAACGCCATTCTCGACGGCTCCGACGCGGTCATGCTCAGCGCGGAGACCGCTACCGGCGCCTACCCCGTCGAAACGGTCGAGGTGATGGCGCGCATCGCGCTCCAGGCGGAGAGCGCCTGCCCCCGTACCCGACCCAGCGAGCGGCGCGGCGACCCCGCCCAGGCCGTCGCCAGCGCGGGCTACACCCTGGCGCGCGAGGCGGGCGCGAAGCTGATCGCCGTCTTCACCCGCACAGGCGCCTCGGCGCAATTGATGTCCAAAGAGCGGCCCGCGATGCCTATCGTCGCCTTCACGCCGTTCCAGTCGGTCTACCGCCGACTGGCGCTGTGGTGGGGCGTCACGCCGCGCTTCAGCGAGCTGAAAGGCTCGACCGAGGCGCTGCTCGCCTTCGCCGACGCCGACCTCCAGCGCAGCGGCATGGCCAAGCCAGGCGACGAGGTGGTCGTCATCGGCGGCATGCCCATCGCCGGACGCGCCCGCACCAACTTCGTTCGCCTGCACCGCATCGGTGATTTGGATTGACTGATGAATCGACTGGGCATTAACTGTGAGCCTGGTTATATCTCTGGCGCGCTGGCGGTGGTACACTAGCGCCAGGTTTTGTGGGCTGGCCCGTCGCTCATGCTCACGCCACATCGCGGTGGCGGCGCAGCGGCGGCCCGCGGGGAGGGTGTAACGATGCTCGTTGATTCCACTATCACGGACCCTTTGTCGAGCCAGGCGATTCTGGCGCTCGTCGCCGCCTTAGGCCTCAGCTCCACCGCCGGACTACGGGCGGTCGCCACGCTGTTCGCCATCGGCGTGGTGAGCGATATCAACATCGGCGGCCAGCCACTGCTGGAGCTTCACGGCAACTTCCACGTGCTCGGCTCGCAGCCAATGCTCATTCTGCTGGGCGCGCTGACGGTAGTTGAGTTCCTGGTTGACAAGTTTCCCGTCCTCGACCACGTCAACGACATCATCCATACCGTCGTTCGCCCGGTCGTGGGCGCGGTGATCGTCGCCGGCACCACCAACTCGCTAAGCGATACGAACGTGTGGGTCGCCGCCGCCGTCGGCGCGGCGCTGGCGTTCGGCGTCCACGCTACCAAAGCCACCACCCGTGTCGCCTCCACGACCACGACCGCTGGCGTTGGCAATCCCATCGTCTCGATCGGCGAAGACCTGTTGACGCTCATCTCGATCTTCCTCGTGGTGGTCGCCAAGGCTATCGCCATCCTCGTCGCGCCTATCCTGGGCATCATCGTCCTGGTGGTCGCCATCATCGTCGCGTTCGTCGTCGTGCTGCTCGCCTGGCGCATCTCCGCGGCGATCTATCGCCTCTTCAAAGGGCCGGTCGCACCAGCGGCGCAAGCCAGCGCGGGCGCGGTGGCGGTTGGCGCCGATGCGCCGCGCGGCTTGAACGATTAGCGACTAGGGAAAGAAACCGCGGCGCGCATGATGACTGGCTCCCCACCCGCTGACCCTGTCCAGGCCCCGCGCCCCCGCAAGCGGCGTATCTGGCCGTGGGCCGCGGGTTCCATCATCCTGCCGCTAGTGATCATCGTCACGACACTGGTAGGCGCGCGATTCGTCGCACAGCAGCGGCTGGCGGCCATGGTCACCCTCGCGCCCGCGCTGCCGCCGCTGCGCGTCGCGGCGGCCATCCAGCCCCCAGCAGGCATCTCAGCATGGACGCTCGCGTCATCGCATGGCGCTCCCGTCGCGCTCATCTATGGCGCGCAGGCCCCTTCGACCTGCATCCCCGACGCCGCCTGCCCTGGCGCTCCGCTTGCCAGCCAGCTCGCAATCTACGACGGCGCTACGAGCAGACAGCTGCTCGCGCGCTCCATCACCCCGGCGGACCTCAGCCAGTGCGCCGCGCTAGCAGGGCGCGCGTCTGACGTGGTGTATCTCGTCTGCCCTGGGCAGGTCCAGATGGTCTCGCTGGCGACAGGTGAGACCGCGCGCCAGCTCCCTCTGCCCGCCGGGCTTGATACCGCTCACGCCGCGCTCGATGACGCCACGAGCACGCTCTACGTCCCCGGCTCAGGCGCGCTCTATTCCTTCGATCTGGCGACCGGCAAGCAGATTGCCAGCCAGCCGCTCGGCGGCTCGGCCTCCACCCCCGCCGTGGACGCCAACCAGGGGCGCGTCTATGCGCTTGTCGCTGGCGGGACGTCCCATCCCGTGCTGCTCGCCTTCCGCGCGCGCACGCTCCAGCCGCTGGGCGGCGCGTCGCTGCCAGCGGGCTGGAGCGCGGGCCCGCGCTTTGATAACGCGAATACGCTCTACCTCTTCGGGCGGCAGGGCGCAGTAGGCGCCACTGGTCTGGGCGAGGTGACGCTCTCCGTCGCGCGACCCTATCCAACGGTCACGCCTGACCCGGTAGGCCCGCTGACTGGCGCGCGCGCGCTCGGCTGGGACGCCGGGCGGCAGACGCTCGTCGCCCAGTACGCCGACCACGTCACAGCCTACGACGCCGAGTCGCTCCAGCCCTATGCGGCCTCACCCATCGCTAGCGCATGGGACGCCGCCCGGCCGCTATCCGTTGATGCTGTGCATGGCGTCCTCTACGTCCCCGACACGTCCGGCGCCATTGTGGCGCTCAGCCTGGCGCGTCCAACCGCCGCTTCAGCTCCCGATGCCGCGACGGCCGTGGTCATGGCGCGCGCTGGGTTGGGCGCGCTGCTCCCTGATACCAACCAGGCGCCACCATTCCTCAGCGCGCAGACGTTCCCCGTCTCCCAGACCACGGTGGCTCGCAACTTCGCTATCCACTATTCCGATCTCGGCTGGCGCGGACCCTTCCCCGGCCACGCCAGCGCGAAAGTCGTCAAGGCGGGCGCGCAGGCGGGCGATTACATCATCACCTTTGCGGTAGACTGGAACCAGCTGTTCGTCCACACCCATAGCTGGACGGTCGAGCTGCTGCCCGATGGACGCGTCCGGATGCTCGCCGACACCGGCGACGCGATCCCCTGACCCGTCATTCGTCATTACGCTGTTGTCCAACGCCTGCGCCCTCGCCATGCCGGGGCGCGGCTCTGAGAGCGAGGACCCATGCCACGCGAAGGCGGGCGAGCGAACGATCAGCTTCGCCCTATCACCCTCACACCTGACTATCTCAAGCGCGCCGAAGGCTCCACGCTGATCGAGTTTGGCGATACACGTGTGCTCTGCGTCGCCACGATCGAGGACCGCGTGCCGCCGTTCCTGGAGGGGCGCGGCCAGGGCTGGGTGACGGCGGAGTACGCTATGCTGCCGCGCGCCGGGCATACACGCTCGCAGCGCGAGAGCGTGGCCGGAAAGATCGGCGGTCGCACGCACGAAATCCAGCGACTGATCGGGCGCTCGCTGCGCGCCGCGGTGGACCTGCGCGCGCTGGGCGAGCGCACCATCGCCCTCGATTGTGATGTCATCCAGGCCGATGGCGGCACGCGTACCGCTTCGATCACCGGCGCGTGGATCGCCCTGCGCCGCGCCACGCGGCGCCTGATGGAGCATGGCGCGCTGCGGGTGGACCCGATGCGGCGGATAGTGGCGGCCATCAGCGTTGGCATCGTCAATGGCGAGGCGCTGCTCGACCTCGACTACAGCGAGGACTCTCATGCGGAGGTGGACGCCAACGTGGTCATGACCGACGCAGGCGAGCTCATCGAGGTGCAGGGGACCGCCGAAGGCAAGCCCTTCAGCCGCGCCCGCCTCGATGAACTGCTCAATCTGGCGGAGAAGGGCATCCACGAGCTGCATGCGCTCCAGCAGGCCAACGGGTGACGCGGCGATGACCGGCGTAAACGGCGAGCCGCGCCGCCTCCTGATCATCGCCGCCCATCCCGACGATGTGGAGAGCTGGGCCGCAGGGACCGCCGCCGCGCTGGCCAGCGATGGCTGGCGCGTGACCTACGTCCTCTGCACATCCGGCGAGCGGGGAACCAGCGACCCCGATGAGGCGCCCGCGACTGTGGCGGCCCGGCGCGAGGCCGAGCAGCGGGCCGCCTGCCGCGCCATCGGGGCGGAGGAGCCAGTCTTTCTACGCCTTCCCGATGGCGAGCTGGAGGATGATCGCGCCCTGCGCGCGCTGCTCGTGCGCGAGATTCGCCGCTTGCGCCCCGACCTGCTGCTCACCCACGACCCCGTCACGCCCTGGCCACCGTACACCTGCCACCGCGACCACCGCGTCGCGGGGCGCGTCGCGCTCGACGCCGCCTATCCCTACGCCCGCGACCCCCTCAGCTTCCCCGAGCAGTTGCGCCAGGAAGGCCTGCGCCCGCACATCACGCCCGAAGTCTGGCTGTTCTGCACCTCGGCAGGCAACCATTACGTGGACATCTCGGCGACGCTCGATGTGAAGATCGCCGCCCGGCTGGAGCATCGCAGCCAGACGGCGGACCCCGCCGCGCTCACCGCGTCATGGCGTCAGCGCGCGGCGGAGACCGGAGCGCCCGCTGGCCTGGCGGCGGCGGAGTCGTTCAAGCGGCTGTTCCTGTAGCGCAATTCAATGCAGGCCGCGTGGCCTTTTGGAGAGCGAATGTTACCCAAGTCACACTTGTGCGTCAAAACTCCATTGCTCATAGGCCACCGCGCGTCGTATGATGTCCGCATTCGGTGGAGTGCTCCAGAGTATCATCGTCGCGGAAGGTGGTAGCCGGATCATGATCAGGCACGAGGTCATCATTCGGGTCAAGCCCGATGTGAGCCGGGAGGCCATTGAAGGCTCCCTGCGGGAAGCCTATGAGTTGCTATGTGATCTCCCAGGCGTCGAGCGCGTTCGCTACGGCGTGAATAACGCCGCCGCCTATCGCCACGCGATGTTGGTCGTGGACTTGACCGACGAGCAGGCGCTGCATCGGTTTGGTCGCCATCCGCAGCACGCCCGCGCCGTGCGGATCATCAACCGGCTCGCCGAGTCCTCCTCGGTCGGCAGCTTCCTGGTGCGCTCAGAGAGCCACTAGCGCCCTGACGCTCACATGATCGTATCAGCCGCCCGCCTCACGTGGTGGGCGGCTGCGCCATGTCCGCCTATGTCTGCCGGATGACGCGCCCGCCCCGCACCGTGAACACGGTCGCGCGCTCCAGCGCCGAGTCGGGCGCGACACTGAGATCGGCGGTCGTCACTAGCGTCTGATCCAGGTCGCGCACCGCCAGCAGCAGGTCCTCGCGGCGCTGCGCGTCCAACTCGCTCAGCACGTCATCCAGCAGCAAGATCGGCTGCTCGCCGGTCGCCGCCTCGATATATTCCAGCTCGGCCAGCTTGACGGCCAGGGCCACCGAGCGCTGCTGCCCCCGCGAGCCATACGTCGCCAGGTCAATCTCACCATCGAAGAACGCCACATCATCGCGGTGCGGCCCCAACACGTTCGCGCCCTGCGCCACCTCGCGCCGCCGCACTCCCTCCAGCGCCGCGCGCATCGCCCGCGCGTCCGCCTCTTCATCGCCGGTCAGCGCGCCCTGGTATGATGGCCTGTAGATTAGTCGCAGCTCCGGCGCGCGCTCCTCGCCCGTCAGGGCCTCCTCCGCGTCCCCCATCATGTCCAGCTCGCCGTCGCCTCTCGCCAGTCGCGCGTAGACGCGCGCGGCCACCACCGTCGCCCGCGCGAGAAACGCCGCACGCTCACGCATGATCGGCAGCGCCAGCCGCGTCAGTTGATCATCCCAGAAGTCGAGCGACTGCGGCGACTCCAGCCTGTCGCGGATGCGGCGCAGCAGCGCGCCCCGCTGCGCGATCACCTTCTGGTACTGACTGAGCGTGCGGCAATATTGGCGGTTGGTCTGGCAGAGCGTCAGATCGAGCAGGCGCCGCCGGTCAGAGGGGCCGCCGATCACCAGGTCGAGGTCCGTCGGGGCGAAGACCACCACCGGCGCCAGTCCGACCAGGTCCATCGCCCGCCGCGGCGCGCCATTCACCCGCACCCGCTTGCGAAACGCGGGCATGGGCGCTCGCTCATCCGCCCCGGCGGACGCGCTCTCCTCCGCCGTCTCCGCCAGGATGATCTCGATCTCAAGCTGGTCTTGCCGCCGCACGACATCGCCGACGATCCGCGCGAAGCGGCCCGCCGCGTCCCAGCGCACGGCCTCGCGGTCTGTCGTGGTGCGAAACGAGCGCGTCGTCGCAATCAGGCTCACGGCCTCCAGCAGGTTCGACTTGCCCTGCGCATTGCGCCCTGAAAAGATGACGAGCCCTCCGGGCAGCGTGAGATCCAGCTCACGGTAGTTGCGAAAATCCGTGAGCCGCAGCCGCTCCACACGCATGCGCGCCCGTCCTCCCGTGGCCCGTTCCCTGGGCGCCACGTCGGGGCGCCTCCATCATCCATTATGCCATTCTCGCGCGCGGCGCTGGCCCCGGTCTTGGGGCTTCGACTGGACGGCTCACGAACCTGACAAAACTGTCAGCTACATTATGTGGTTTTTCATGCGCCAACAGGGGAAACTCAGTAATCTAGACACTGTGGTTGCGTGGCGTGGCGGCGTTGCGGTGAAGTGCGTTACGCCAGCTCGCTGTACGGTATGTGTGGTGGCGCAGGGGGGATAGCGGGCTGGCGTAACGGCGCAACCATACTCACGCCCCTGTGAAGTTTGGCGCAAGTCGCTTCACAGGGGCGTGAGTCTCATGTGGAGCGCGGTCTGGCGCACGGTCACTCCGACCCACGAAGCGCCCGCCTGATAGCGCCTCGCGCCGCGTAGTCAAGAGCGTAGCAGTCGGGCGATGAGCGGTCAAGCGGCGCCTAATGGCGCCCCCGGCGTTCCCCAGGCCTCAAGGGAGGGACCCTGAGCCGGAACCGATTTCTTTGGTGTATTGTGGGCATGAGCAGGCTTTTGCTGGGAGGCGCGCTCAGGGCGTGAGACGACCGCCGGGCCGGTAGCCACCCGACATACCACCGGCGCAGTCGCGTCCTCATCTGTAGGATGATCATGGGCGGCTCGGCAGAGAGCTGGGCGTAGTGGACGCGGCAGCGGCGTCAGGAAAGGCGATAGGGCGTGACGATCGCGGAGCGCGTGCAGCAGTACATGATCGAGCGGCGCGCACGTGTGTGCGCGCCGACGCGCGTTGGTCCGTTCACCGTGCTGCTTCATTCTACCGATGAGGCCATCGAGAGCAACCTCGCCATCCCCGTCGCGCCACTGAGTATGACGCCGGAGCAGAGCTGGCGCGAGGCGTTACGAGCGGCGTTCGCGTCGCGGGGGCGCGTGCCCGCAATCCAATGGATCGTCGAGCTTGTCCCGCATCTCGCATCCACATTGCAGGCGATGGGCTTCAGCGAGCGCCAGCGCGAGACGCTGATGGTGTGTACATCGCAGACACGACCGCGCTCCCCGGCTCCAGTGGCCGGACTTACGTTCATTGCGATCACCGAAGCATCGCCCCTAGACGAGACGCGCGAGAATCTGGACATCAACGAATTCGGCTTCGACCCCGCCGCAGCGAAACCCGCGACCGACGAGCAAGCCGCACGATTCCGCGATACGCTAGCGGCAGGCAGAGCATTCACAGCGCGGCTGGATGGACACCCAGCCAGCGCGGGGATGTATACCACGCCGCTGGCTGGCGTGACTGAGCTAGTGGGCATCACCACGCTGGAGCAATACCGGGGCAGGGGAATCGCGGCGGCGCTGACGGCTCACATGGCCAGCGCGGCATTTGCCCAGGGCTGTGATCTCGCCTTCCTCACCACAGCGAACCTCGCTGCGCGCCGCGCCTACGAGCATGCGGGATTTCAGCTAGCGGGCGATGTGGTGACGTACGTGCCCTCGACGCCAGGCGTGCGCCAGGAGAGCGCAGGCGATGTCCCCCTTTGAGGCAGGTGAAGAGCGTTCCTCCCCCGCCCTGGTACATCTATGGCGTGGTGCGCCTCACCTTTCTGTGTGGATGCGTCTACATGCGGTCTCGTGAGACGCGCCCGGCGAGTTAAGAGTTAAGTTAAGAGTTAAGCGAGTGGGGCGCCCCAGGATATTTCGCCTGAGGCGCCCCACTCGCCGCGCCGTGCGCGCTGACAAGCTAATTCGGACTGACAGCGCTCTCGTCCACCAGCGCAGCATTGGCCTCGCGGGCCTCGGCGCGCTTGCGCGCCAGCAGCGAGGCACGCGCCCGCACGATGCGCGCGCCCGCCTCGGCGAGCACGCTGGCGAGCTGCGCATGGCGCTCGTACGCCTCATCTTCCGTCACGCTGTGCAGCTCCACCAGCGGCTGGCGCATCATCACCAGATAGCCCCGTGAGACCGGGTACGCCCCCGTCAGAAAGCCCGTCCCCGCGCGGACGTCCGCCGCGGTGGTCACAATGTAGTCCTGGCCGTCAGGCGTCACGACACGCTCGCGCGCCACCTCACCCGCATACGTCACACAGGGGCGCGCCACGCCCGCCACACGCGACGCGCCCGCACGCTCCGCGCGAAGGTCCCCCTCCGCGCTGACTCCGATCACCATGATGCTCGCCGCCTCTCATCTCAACGCCGCCGCCCAAACGCGACACCGGGATGCGTCTGGGCCTGGGAGGGAGCGCTTCGCCATCGCCCGCCCCACGACGGCACATACGAGCTCCAGGCGTCTCCCACCCTAGATCGGTGACACGTCGCGCCAGCTGGCGCGCGGGACGCTCCTCACGCGCCAGCGCTTATGAAATGTGGCCGGTGGGCGTGATTCGCCCCCGGTGGGATGATGGGCGCGCTGGCGGACGCGAGCGTCGAATGAGAACGCAGGTACGATGGTGGGTCACACAAGATCATGCGGGCATGACTCACCGCAGAGAAAGACAGGCGTTGGGGAGACGGCTGCTGGGGCTCTCTATTGAGTATAGACGGCTAGATGGCGGGAAATGATGCGCTCGGTACTTATGGCGAGCAGATTCTCCCCGAATTGTCCCATATGCTGAGAGGTTTCTGAGGAAACGAACGACCTCGCGCTCCGGGCCATCGCGCAGAGCCAGGCCCGTATACGGCCAATGGTATAATCACCGCCGAACGCATGCGACGCGAGACAGGCGCCGCCGACCCCGCGCGCCACCAGCGCGCCTGCTTTATGAAGCGCGAGGCCAGCCGTGAACCAGCACGAACCGGGGGCAGGGAACGCATCCACCAGGCAGCAAGGCGCCGCCGAACGCAAGCTGCGCCTGCTGGTGGTGGACGATGAACAGGCGATCGTTGATTTCATCAAGCTCGGCATGCGCTACGAGGGCTTCCAGGTCGAGCAGGCAGGCGACGGCTACGTGGCGATTGACCTGGCGCAGCGTGTCCATCCCGATGTCATCATCCTCGACGTCATGTTGCCTACGATGGACGGGCTGGAGGTCTGCCGCCGCCTGCGCGGGAGCGAGGCTACCTCCAACATTCCCATCCTCATGCTCACTGCCAAGGACGAGGTGCGTGACCGCGTGACGGGGCTTGAAGCCGGCGCCGATGACTATCTGACCAAGCCGTTCAGCTTCGATGAGTTGCTGGCGCGGGTGCGCGCGCTACTGCGCCGCCAGCAGCGGATCGTCGCTGCCGGAGGGCCGGGCGGCCGTATGCTGACCGTCGCGGACATCACTCTGGATGAGGCGGCGCGCGAGGTCAAGCGCGGCGAGCGCATCGTCGAGCTGACCGCCACCGAATACAACCTGCTGCACCTGTTCATGACGCACCCGCGCCAGGTGCTCGACCGGCAGACGATTCTGAATCGGGTCTGGGGCTACGACTTCATGGGCGAAACCAACATCATTGAGGTCTACGTTCGCTACCTGCGCGAGAAGCTGGAAGACGACCCCAGCGCGCCACGCCTGATCCAGACCGTGCGCGGCGTCGGCTACGTCCTCAAAGGGTAGGCGCTGGCGCGGTGGCATTTGTGAGAGCGGGAAGGGAACGAGCGTCGCATGGCCAGTGAGCCGCCACGGCCAAAGCAGATGAGCGCGGGCGAGCCGACCCTCCTGCTGCCCGGCCCGGAGGATGCGCGCGCCGCGCGCGGCGGCTTTCATTTGTGGCCGCGTACGGTTCGCTGGCGTCTGATCGCCAGTTACGCGCTGGTTCTGCTGGTGACGCTGGTAGGGCTGGGCGTTGCGCTGAACGTCTTCATCTCGCGCACGCTCTACGCCACCGAGTTCGACTTCTTTCAGAGTGAGGCCGTCGCCGCGGTCGGCGCGTCGCAGTCACGCTTCGACGCGCTCACGCTCGGCCAGGCCTCCACCTGCGCGGGCGCGCTCACCTATGAGGAAGCCTTCCGCCAGGCGATCGCGCAGCCGATCATCGCCTCGCATCCCGGCGGCATCCAGGGCGTCTATCTGCTCGATGACGCCGGAAACGTGCTCGCGCCGCTCGCTGACCAGACCGCCGACAATGGCGTCGCGCCCTATCTCCAGATGGCCCGCCTGCGGGCGCTGGCGCTCAGAGCGTCCAGCATTTTCAATGGCGCGCCTAGCGGAAGCGGCTCGCGCCAGCTCGCCAATGTGGGGTACATGGTCACGAGCCGCGGCGCGACCTACGGCGTGGAGCTGATCGCCTTGCGCTACTTCACAGACTCGCGCTGCGCGGTGGCGCCCGCGCGCCCGGCGCTGGGCTATGTCGAGATCGTGACATCCTTTCGCCATACGCGCGTCACCCTTGCCAGCCTGCGCATTGTGATCCTGCTGGTGATCGCCGGAATCTTCGCGCTCGGCCTGTTGCTGGGCGGTCCGCTGATCTCCGCCGCGCTCGCGCCGCTCTCCCGCCTCACCCAGACCGCCCGCCGCGTCGCCTCGGGCGACCTCAGCCGCCGCGCGCGCCTCTCGCACACTGACGATGAGGTCGGCCAGCTCGGCGTGATGTTCGACGCCATGCTGGCGCGCATCGAGGCCGCCTTCGCCGCCACGCAGCGCTCGGAGGATCGCATGCGTCAGTTCATCGCCGACGCCTCGCATGAGCTGCGCACCCCGCTCACCAGCATTCGCGGCTACACCGACGTGCTCCTGCGCGGCGCCAAGGATGAGCCAGAAACGGCTGAACGCGTCCTGCAGGCCATCCGGCGCGAGGCGGAGCGCATGTCACGGCTGGTGACCGATCTGCTCACGCTGGCCCGGCTCGACACGGCCCGCCCCGCCGAGCGCCACCTGGTGGACCTGATCGCGCTGGCGGGCGAGTCGGTGGACCAGGCGCGCATCCTCGCAGGCGAGCGCCAGGTCCTGATACGCAGCGATGGAGCTGGGCCGCTCATGGCCCCCGGCGACCCCGACCAGCTCAAGCAGGTGCTCCTCATCCTGCTCGACAATGCGCTGAAATATGGCCGGCAGGGGCCTGATAGCTGGGTACGCCTGAGCGTCGCCCGGCGGCCCAGCGCGGCCATCCTCACCATCGAAGACAACGGCCCTGGCATCGCGCCGGAAGACCTGCCGCACATCTTCGAGCGCTTCTATCGCGCCGAGCGCGCCGCCCGCGCGCGCCGCATAACTGGCGCCGCCGCGCCCACCACGCCCGCCACGCCCGCCACGCCCGCCGCGCCCCAAAGCGCTGACGCATCCAGCGGCAAAGCGGAAGGGAGTGGGCTTGGCCTCTCCATCGCGCGGGCCATCGCGCAGGCCCACGGAGGCGCGCTGACCGCGCAGAGCCAGCCCGGCGCGGGAACCACCTTCACGCTCATCTTGCCCGCTGCGCCCGGCCGTCCCGCGCGTGGACGCCCAACCGAAGACCAGGGCCTCAGCTTGGCCGCCCAGCCGACCCATCCGGCGAATCCATCCCGGCCGGCTCCTGATCCCGCCGGGCGAGCGACGCGCCCAGAAGGATGAGGCCCAGCGCCCGCTCAGCAGCCGCCGCCAGCAGCCGCCGCGCGTCGCGCATGCTCTCCTCCAGCGTCAGTGGCCCATCCGCCAGCGGCATAGCCACATCCACGCCCAGCGCGGCCAGCCCCGCGCCATCCAGCGCGACGCTCCCCGCCAGCGCCACGACCCGCGCGCCCGCCGCCTGGGCCTCCCGTGCCACCGCGCCCACCACCTTGCCATAGGCGGTCTGATCGTCCAGTCGTCCCTCGGCGGTAATGACCAGCGCCGCCTCACGCAACATTTCCGCCACGCCCAGGGTATCCATCACCAGCCGCGCGCCGGGTGTCAGCCGCGCGTTGGTGAACGCCAGCAGGCCCGCGCCCAGTCCGCCAGCGGCGCCCGCGCCTGGCGACTCGGCTACCGCGCGCCCCAGGTCGCGCTGGATGATCGAAGCGTACCGCGCCAGCGCGGCGTCAAGCTCCGCGACTTGCGCGGGCGTCGCGCCTTTCTGCGGGCCGTAGACCGCCGAAGCGCCCTCCGGCCCGCAGAGCGGATTGCTCACGTCGCAGGCCACCGTGATGCGCGTCCGCGCCAGTCGCGGGTCCAGTCCCTCGACGCTGATGCGGTCCAACCGCGCCAGAGCCGCGCCGCCCGGTTCCAGGTCGGCGCCGTCCACGTCCAGCAGCCGCGCGCCCAACGCCTGCGCCATGCCCGCGCCGCCATCGTTCGTCGCGCTGCCGCCCAGCCCAAGGATGATCTCGCCGCAGCCCGCGTCCAGCGCCTGCAGGATGAGCTCGCCTACCCCGCGCGTCGTCGCGCGCGTCGGGTCGCGCCGCTCCTGGGGAATGAGCGGCAGCCCCGCCACCGCCGCCATCTCGAATACCGCGATCGGCGGCTGCTGCTTCCCGGCGGCATTGCGCGCTCCCAGCGTCCCCCACTCAGCCTGAACCCGCTCGCCCAGCGGCCCCGTGACCTCAGCCGCCAGCGACCGCCCGCCGGTCGCCTCGACCAGCGCGCGCGTCAGGCCCTCTCCGCCATCGGAGAGGGGGATAACACTGAGGGCTGCTCCGGGCGCCGCGCGCCGGGTTCCCTCAGCGATCGCAGCGCCCACCTCAGGCGCCGTAAGGCTACCCTTCAGGGCTTGCGGCGCGATGAGGACGCTCAGTCCATCCAGCATGCCTGACCTGGCCATAGCCAATTATGCCTATTTCAGGATGCGTTGGGGCGCGTGGTGTGGTGAGGTCAGCCAACGTGCGGATCGCGGCGTGGCCAGACGACCCCATCCACATCCTTGAGCGCCGTCAGCGCCACATCATAGCCGGCCATCTGCCCGGCGTACATATTGATATCTGGGCCGCTCTGGCGCTCCTGCCAAGCCGCCAGGCTCTTCTCCCGATCGTAGACCACCTGCGACCAGATATCGAAGTCACTCTTCTGCCCGCCCTGCTCCGCGAGGAGGCTCGCGACGCCGCTCAGCGCCTGCGCCTGGCCTTGCCACTTCAGCCGGTCCTCGCGCGTATCGGCGTACTGCGCCTCGGATTGCGCGCGCCGCGCCCATGCGCGCAGCCGTTCTAGCGTCTGCTCCCGATTCATCGCCTGCTATACCTTCTTCCGCTTTCGCGGTATACTGCGCATGAGTCATCCAGAGTGAGCACGCCCTCAGGGGAGGGAACGCAGCAGTTCCCACACAGCGCTGGCCTCGATCCGTCCTTCGAGCCGCTCAACACCATCCACCGTGATGACGGGGATGCGATAGCGGTAGCGTTCGAACAGCTCATCATCGCGCCGGATATCCATCTCACGCAGATCGAGCTCCCGATCGAGGTCCGCCAGGGCGTCTTCCAGGTACGCGCGCGCCTCGTCGCAGAGGTGACACCCCGCTTTCGCGTACAGCATGACCACGTGCGACACAGCGTGAAGACCTCGCTAGAGGGCCTGCGGATTGCTATACCCTCAAAACGGGCGCCCGGCCAGACGGAGCGCTTCCGTAGCGATCTTAGCATACGCCGGGCATGAGGGCAATGCGAGCGTCGCTGCGGAGTTCGTCAGAAAGAATAGCGTCAGTGACGACGTATAGATACACAACTAGGGGTGGTAACGGCACGTAGACTGGTTAAGGTGGATGCGCGCGCCACGCGCGAACCCCGCACTCACCGGGAGGTGACCACATGACTGACAGAACCGAGCGACAGAAGCGCGACGAGGCCATCGAAGCGCGCGATCAGCTCCCAGAGGCGTCCGAGACCACGCCACTCACCGTCGAGCAGACTCCTGATCGGGAGGTCATCGCGCCAGACGGGCGCGCGATCGAGTCCGCTCCCGAGCCTGTCCGGGCGGCCAAGCCGCGCCGCGCCACCCGCAAGAACGCCGCGGGCAAGTCGTCCCGCTCCACCCGGCAGACGACCAAGGCCGATCCAGAGGCCGCGCGCGCCGCTGAAGCCGCCGAGCGCGCCATCGCAGTCGTTGAGCTGGAGTCCCAGGGCTTCTCCGAGGTGGAGGCCTTGCGGTTGATTGATATCTCCAAGCGCCTGGAAAGCTCGGCCGAGGCGCGCGAGGCGCGCCGCCTGCGCTTCACACGCTGGCTCGTCGAGCAGGGTATCCTGGACGAGTTCTCCGCCTGATCGTCTTTGATCGTCACTGATCATCACTGATCATCACTGATCGCCTGGCGGACAGATCACTGGTATCATTGCGCGCCCCTGGCCATGCCGGCCAGCGCCCGCTACCATCATTCGCGAAGCTCATCGCGGCGCTCATAACACAGGGGGCGCTTCCCATGATGTGGGAAGCGCCCCCTGTTGCGCGCTTGCGGTTAGGTGACTGCGCGAAGACCGTGCAGAGCGGATCCCACTACGCTCCCTGTCGTACGCGCGCCAGCCGCGCCTCCGCCCGCTGCGCCACCGCGGCGGGCAGGCCCACCGGCTGGGCCTTGCCGATGTAGCCCGAGCGAAGCTTCGTCCCCTCGCGCCAGTAGGCATACCAGTACGGCCCATGGCCTGGGCCACGTTTGCAGGTGCCGCAGGTCGGCTTACCGCACTTGCGGAACTGCAATTGATAGGTGATGTGTAAGTCTTTCGGTAGATTCGCCATGTGACGCCGCTTCCCCTCGCTTCATTCCAAACCGCGTCGACTCCGGCTGCCTGGCCGGCTCTGGCGCACATTTGCCCGCCGAACAGAGGGCGTTATAGTCCCTATGGACGAACAGGCAGTATTCGATTTGCCACCATGGGACTTCTGGCGCGCAGGTCGCTTGGTGAAGGCCGCTAATCCTGTCGTGCGCTGCCATGAAAGCCAAAACGAGGAGGCCGCGTCACTCGCCGCGCGCCAGCCCAAAAGTCCAGCCTGGCGCTCGCCGGTTTCTATTACGCGCGGGGTGGCGTCGCATGCTACAATGGCGAAGCGAGAGGCCCACCCGGAGCGCGCATGCTCTGGCAGGCTGGCGGGTATACCCGCGCCTGCGACGTCCTTGACGTGTGGGGCGCCTTCGCGGGCATGGGGCGCGGGCGGGGCGGAAACGAGCGCCTGGCGAACATCAGAGTTGGGGGCGGCGGACGCCGCCCTGTTAGGCGCGGCCTCAGCCGCCAGTCATTCAGCGTGAGGGAGCGAGATGGAGCCTGCGCGGGAGCTCGTCACCGAATACCTTCTCATCTCGCGCTATAGCGAGCCACCCAACGAAGCGACCGTAATCCAGGCGCTCGCGTCCGCCGGGTTGGGCGCCGCCGAGTACACCCCAGCGCCCCCGCGCGATCCTGGCGCGACCCCAGGTCGCCGCCTCAGAGTCGGAACGTATCTCCTCCGCTCCCATCCTGGCCAGGCAAAGCTCATCGTCGCGCGCTACGAGAGCCCCGCGCTCGACAGCATGGGCGAAACCGCCTTCAACCAGCTCACGCGGCGGCTCGGCCCAAATGACACGCGGACGCTCAAGGTTGGCACGCTGGCGCTGGACACTCGTTTCACTGGCCCTGTCTTGAATGCGCTGGAGACACAGCGCTGGGCGCTAGGCGTCCTGCGAACGCTCGTCAGCATAACGGAAGGCGCCGTCGTAGATCCGCAAGCGCAGACTACGTGGGGCGCGGAGCTGCTCGCGGCGGCGCTGACGAGCGGCCCGCGCGCCCACCTCACCATCCATAACGAGGCGTGGGGCGCCGACCGCCGCTGGCTGCATACGCATGGGCTGCGCAAGTTCGGCAGGCCCGAGCTCGACCTCGCCGACATCCCGGTGGCGCTGGAGACGGAAGCGCAGGCGTTGTTGCTCGATGTAGCGGACAATCTGGCGCTGGGCGAGCAGTTGAGCGCCGGACAAGAGATCGTGCTCGATGAGCTCGGCTCGCTGATCGCCCTGCCAGCCTCGCCCGACCTCGATCATCAGGCGGCGTGGGGCCGGCTGCGGCTCTGCGATGTCCCCACGCCGCCACAGCGACAGGGCGCCAGCGCCCGGCTCATCCTGGCGCGTATGGCGCTGGCCGAGGCCGACCGCCTGCGGGTGAACGGCGACCTCACGGACGCGCTGGAGGTGATCGAGCGCGCGCTGGCCGCCGACAGCGACGACTCCGAGGCGCTGGCGCTCAAAGCCCGCATCCTGCTCGACGATGGCCGCTCGCATGAGGCGCTGGATCTGGGCGAGCTGATGGAGCTGCGCCAACCCAACGAATATCGCGGGCCGCTCGTCATTGGCTTGGCGCTGATGGCCATCGGACGCTACCGCGAGGCGCTCAACGCCCTCGACCGCGCCATTGACCGCGAGCCGGAAGCCGCCCACGCCTACAGCGCCCGCGGCGAGGTCTACGCCCGCCTCGGCGATCAGCGCCTCGCCGCCGTGGACCGCGCCCGCGCCGTCTATCTCGGCGACTGACGATTCGTGGTCCGCTTCATTCACAATGGGCATCGTCATCGCCGACATGCGCCTAACACTGCTCTATTGACTTTTCCCAGCCGTCCTGTATACTTGCTCCAGCGCCCAATGATCCCTACGCAATATCCCTGAGAATCCACCGCAATATCTTGGGTGCGCGATCCCATCTGCCGCAATTGGGATCGCCTCATTACGCTCGCGGCATGTTTGGCGCGGCCACTAACTCAACCCAGGCTTTGTGCGCCCGCGACAACCTAACGTGATACTCATTCCCGCGTCTTTTCCATATCCCTATTTCCCTCGCCAGGCCCTCCGCGCCACCACACGCAAGGCGTCGGAGTGTGTTTATTCCTGGATTCGCGTCAAGGGGCGCTCGCGCCAGCGTTCCTTGGTCGCGCTGTGGCTCGATCTCGTATCAAGCTCAATGAGGAGTGTCTCCTACATGCAACTGCGTCGTATCCTGGTTGCCTCAGCCGCAACGGCCACTGTCGCCGCCCTTGCGCTGAGCGCGGCGTTCGTTCACAGCGCCTCCGCCGCCACAAAAGCGCCCACCTCGCGCTACTCATTCGTTCACTCGTGCGGAGCCGCCCTCGCGGGCAGCGCGAGCTGCGATGCGATCCTGCGCCTTGATAGCGCCCATCCCAATGCCAGCAGCCCGAGCGGCTACAATCCCGCTGACCTCCAGTCAGCCTATAACCTCCCCTCATCTACGGCTGGCGCGGGCCAGACCGTCGCGATCGTAGACGCCTACGACGACCCGAACGCTGAGTCCGACCTCGCCGTCTACCGCTCCACCTTCGGCCTGCCAGCCTGCACGACAGCCAACGGCTGCTTCAGGAAGGTCAACCAGACCGGTGGGACCAAGATGCCGCGCGCGAATGGCGGCTGGGCCCAGGAGATCTCGCTCGACCTTGATATGGTCAGCGCGATCTGCCCGAACTGCCACATCCTCCTGGTCGAGGCGAGCAGCTCGAGCATGACGAACCTCGGTACGGCGGTCAATGAGGCCGCCGCGCTGGGCGCCACCGAGATCAGCAATAGCTATGGCGGCGGCGATTCCAGCAGCGACACCTCGTTCGACTCCTCCTACTTCCATCATCCTGGCATCGCCATTACCGCTAGCTCTGGCGACAGCGGCTATGGCGTCGAGTATCCCGCCGCTTCGCAGTACGTGACGTCGGTTGGCGGCACCTCGCTGTCACGCTCCAGCAACTCGCGCGGCTGGACGGAGAGCGTCTGGAGCACTACTAGCACTGAGGGCACTGGCAGCGGCTGCAGCAAGTACGACCCGCAGCCGAGCTGGCAGTCCACCGTCTCGAACATCACCGCGGCGCCCGCGAGCTGCAGCATGCGCGCCGTAGCCGACGTGTCGGCGGTCGCGGACCCCTACACCGGCGTCTCGGTCTACGACAGCTATTCCTATCAGGGCATCAGCGGCTGGCTGGTCTTTGGCGGCACGAGCGTGTCGTCGCCGATCATCGCGAGCGTCTATGCCCTCGCCGGCAACGCGAGCAGCGTCACCTATGGCTCCTACTCGTACAGCCACACCAGCAGCCTGAATGACGTGACCAGCGGCAGCACGGCGAGCTGCGGCAGCGATCTCTGCGCCGCCGCAGCCGGCTGGGATGGCCCGACTGGCAACGGCACGCCAAACGGCACAGGCGGCTTCTAACCCCAAAGCCTCCGAAGGCAACACGCGCATCCTGAGAGCGGCCAGTCTGGCGCGAGACTGACCGCTCGCACGAAGACCCACCTTCACCCCGGCGTATCGCCACTGGCGCTGCGGCCATGGGTGCGGTGGGCCTGCGCTGCTGTTGGGTGTCCAGGCGCCAGTAAGCGCCTCGCCGCCTCCTGGTATTTTACAGCGCTCGGCGAGGCTATCCCGCTTGACATGCCGCCTGCCCAGGGTTACAATCACAAGGCTGTGTTCTAAAACAGACGGTTTGTGCGCCCCAGCT
>DASTKI010000244.1:0-20195 GCA_035716045.1 Ktedonobacterales bacterium | reverse complement strand
CGCAGCGGCAGACCGAAGCGCAGATCGGGGCGGTCAATGCCATAGATGTCCATCGCGTCGGCGAAGGAGATGCGCGGGAAGGGGATCTGCTGGATGCGCTTGCTCGTCGTCTTCGGGATGAGCTCGATCAGCAGCTCCTCGATCAGCCCCATCACGTCCTGCTCGGCGACGAACGACATCTCGACATCGAGCTGGGTGAACTCCGGCTGGCGGTCGGAGCGCAGGTCCTCATCACGGAAGCAGCGCGCGATCTGGAAGTAGCGATCAATGCCCGCCACCATCAGCAGCTGCTTGAACTGCTGCGGCGCCTGGGGCAGCGCGTAGAACTCGCCAGGATAGAGGCGGCTGGGCACGAGGTAGTCGCGCGCGCCCTCCGGCGTGCTCTTGGTCAGGATCGGCGTCTCCACCTCCAGAAAGCCACGCTCGTCCATGTAGTCGCGAATGAACTTGACGGCGCGGTGGCGCAGCTCAATGTTCTTGCGCATCGAGTCGCGGCGGATGTCGAGGTAGCGGTAGCGCAGGCGCAGCTCCTCGGCGGCGGAGACGTGATCGGCGATGGGGAAGGGAACCGTCTTCGCGGGGTTGAGCGTCTCGACGTGGCGCGCCTCGATCTCGATCTCGCCGGTCGTCAGCGCGGGGTTCTCCTTGCCGGGCAGGCGTCGCCGCACCACACCCTCGACCCGCAGCGCGTACTCCAGGCGCGCCTCGCTGGCGATGGCGTGGGCGGCGGGGTTGGCCTGCGAGTCAAAGACGACCTGCGTCAGGCCGTAGCGGTCGCGCAGGTCAATGAAGATCAACTCACCGTGGTCGCGGCGGTGCGCGACCCAGCCAGCAAGCGCGACCTCGGCGCCGACGTTGGCGGCGGTTAGCTCGCCACAGGTGGCCGTGCGCAGCGCCGTGGCGAGGCGCGAGTGGACGGCGCTGGCGGCGCCGTTGGCGGTCTTGGCGGACTTGCGTGATGCCACGCCTATCTCCTTAGAGGTAATCAGGAAGCAAGCAAATGACGCGCCCCGCGCCAGATGGCGCGAGCGTGCGCGAGAAGCCGTGCGATGGGCGCGTACCCCTCACCATACCCAATCGCGCGCGGTCAGCGCAAACCTCGCGGTCGCTGTCGCGGCGCGCCCGTCACGCTCAGGCGGCGGGCTCCTGGATGGGGAACGCGATCAGCTGCGCGCCGTTCCAGGCGTAGACCTGGAGGGTCTGGCCGGAGCCGCCCAGCGCCAGCATCGTGAAGGTAGATGTCATGTCGCCGTAGACGTACTGCGCGCTCAGCCCGGCGCCTGGCCCGCTGGTGTTGGCGGTCAGCCGCACGATGCGGTGCAGGCTGACATCCGCCAGCAGCATCTGGGCGGGATTGAGCGGGTCGCTGACCAGCGTGGAGCCCGCCCCGAAGGCCGCCCCCGTCCCGACGGTGGACGACGGCGTCACCCCCAGCGCGGTCGCCGTAGGTACAGGCGTCGCCGCCGTATACGCCGACGGGCTGGCGGTGATGACCGGGCGCGGCGCCAGCACGCTGACCGGCTGGAACGTCGTGGCATCGAGCTGACCCAGACTACCGTCGGCCAGCGACATGAACAGCGCGCCCGCGGCGAACCGCATCGAAGTCACCGGCTGAGGCGTAGGCAGCGTCTTTGGCGCGGGAACCGTCCCCTTGCTGGGAATCTGGAAATGCCAGATGCCCGTCGGCGGGGTCGCCCCGCCGCTGAAGGCGAGATAGATCGCCGCGCCGTTCGCCGCGATCGCGCCCGGCGTCCCCTGCTTGACCGGAGGAGCGAAGAGAGTCTGCGCCTTGACAGCGGGCAGCGCGCCGCTGGCCGCCCTCTGTGGCGTGATCCGGATCACGCTCACACCCTTGCTCGTCGTCACCAGCGCGTCCAACGCAAGGCCGTTGGCCGCGACCGACGTCACCGTCGTCACCCCCGTCAACGCCACCTTCGCGCACGTGATGGCGCCGGGCCGGGGACTCCCCGTCGCGTCGAGCGCGATGGCGATCTGGTAGAGCGCGCCGCCGTTCACGGCATAGAGCAGCTGTGTGTCGGGCACGATGGGCGTCTTGCCCGCGGGCGCCTGGAGCGCGACCAGCGATGAGAGCGCCGTCAGCGCCGTAGGCGTCGTAGAGCCAGGGGCCGCGCACGCCAGCGTGTAGGTAGCGGCGCTATTGAACGCCAGGTGTGTGATGCCGGCGGCGGCGTCATAGCGCTGCAAAGCCAGCTGTACCGCCGAGGCGAACTGCACGTCGAGGAACGCCTGCGCCTGCGCCCGCACCGAGGAATCGAGCGCGGGGTTGGCCATGCTGGTCAGCAGCGATTCGCGCGCCTTCGCCAGCGCTTGCAGGGCGTCGGTGGGGTTCTGGTTGGCGGCCGTGTGCGCGACCACCTGAGCCTGGGAGAGCGTCTTTTGCGTCGCCTGGTCAGCCTGGCGTGTCGTCGCCAGCGGCCCGAAGCCCGCGTACCAAATGCTGACGCCAATCAGGATCAGCGCGGCGACTTCGAGGATGCGCAGCGCGGTCACGCCTGGCCCGGTCTGTCGCTTGCCCTTTCTTTTCGCCTGCTCCGCCTGCTCCAACGCGGCGGGCGTCTTGATCGGCTTGGTTGCCTTGCCCGTCTTGTCCAGCGCGCCACTGGCCGCCGCGACGCCAGGCGGCACGGGCAGCGGCTGCGTCTCGCCCTCCTCGATCGGCGTGGTCGCGTTGGGCGGCAGCGGGACCGGCGCGGTAACGTCGGGCGCCTCCAGCACATCCACCACCACGGCGGTAATGTTGTCGGGGCCGCCATTGGCGTTGGCCATGTCAATCAGGTTGCGCACCGTCACATGTGGCGATGGCTGCGAGCTGATCTCCTGAAAGATCGCGGCTTCCTCGACGTAGCCATGCAGACCGTCGCTGCACAGCAGCACGCGGTCGCCATCATGCAGCGTCTCGACGAAGAGGTCGGCGGTGATGCTGGGCTGCGTGCCAAGGCTGCGGGTAATCACGTTGCGGTGCGCGTGCACCCGCGCCTGCTCCTCAGAGAGGACGCCGCCGCGCACCTGCTCGGCCACCCACGAATGGTCCTGGGTCACCTGGCGCATCTTGCCATCGCGCAGGATGTAGGCGCGGCTATCGCCGATGTTGACGATATAGCCCCGGCCACCAGCGATCACCAGCGCGACGCAGGTCGTGCCCATCCCGCCGTACTCGACCGTCGCGCGCGCCGCTGAGTAGATCGCGTCGTTGGCGGACTTGACGGCCTGAGCGATGGAGCTGATGACATCTTGTCCGCGCATGGTGAAATATACATCACGGATCGTCTCGACACCCAGCTTGGCGGCCACCTCGCCAGCGGCGTGCCCGCCCATGCCGTCACAGACGACATATAGGGCGCCCTTCTCTTCGAGGAGTTCCGGCTCAGGAGGGACGTGACTGGTGACGTTGTCCTGATTCCGTTCACGTCTGCGTCCAACATCGGTCTGCGCGGCGGACGCCAGGCGGAGCTGCTTCGTCAACGCTCTCCCCCTCGCCAGCGCGGGCGCGGCATTCCCCCACCCATCCAGGGCGATGAGGAGCCTGACGCGCGCTCCAGCGTCATTATACGGTGTGATTGATGGTTGTCAGGTTTGATGGAAGTGGGTATTTTCAGCAATCGCGCACTACTATACACCCACCAGGCCGCTTCGGGCAATGGGCGACCAGCTGGCGTGCCGCCAGCTTTCCTGTAGTGTGCGACGGGTGGCGCCAGGCTCTCCGGCACGCACGTGACACTGGTACTAACGAGCGAGCGCGGCGGAAGGTATAGAATGGGTATGCTGTACGGGCGCCAGGATGGCCACTCCATGAGCGATGGAGCCGAGCAGGGCGCTGGCGAGGTTGGGAGCATGGCATGACGGAGCGCCGGACGCTGACGCTGGCGGTCTCGCCCGAGGGCGAGCCGGCGGCGCATATCGCCCAGGCGGCGGCGCTGCTGCGCGCGGGCAAGCTGGTCGCATTCCCAACCGAGACGGTCTATGGCCTGGGCGCCGACGCCACCAACCCGGCGGCGGTTGAAAGCATTTTCGCCGCCAAGGAGCGTCCCTACAGCGACCCGCTCATCGTCCATATCCCCGACGCCACCGGCTTGAACAGCATCGCGCGCGACATCCCTCCCGTCGCCTGGGAGCTGGCGCGGCGCTTCTGGCCGGGGCCGTTGACACTGGTGCTGCCGCGCGCCGAGCGCATCCCGCCGGTCGTCGCGGCGGGTGGCGATACGGTCGGCGTGCGCGCGCCCTCGCATCCAGTGGCCCAGGCGCTGCTACGCGCGGCGGGCGTTCCCATCGCCGCGCCGAGCGCCAATCGCTTCATGCGCACCAGCCCGACGGCGGCGGCGCACGTCCTGGAAGACCTGGATGGCCGCATTGATTGCGTGCTCGATGGCGGCCCGTGCGGCGTGGGCGTGGAGAGCTCCGTGCTCGACCTGACCACCGACCCACCGCGCCTGCTGCGCCCCGGCGCGGTTACGCTGGAGCAGTTGCGGGCGATCCTGCCCGCGACGCTAGGGCCGGGCGAGCATGGCGGCGCGCGTGGCGGCGCGCATAGCCCTCTCGATAGCATTCACCGCGCGCCCGGCCAGTTGGAGCGCCACTACGCCCCCCGCGCGCGCCTGGTGGTCTATGACGCGACCGGCGCGGCGGGCGCGGCGGCGGTGCTGGCCGCGGCCCGCGCCGCGCTGGCGGCGGGCGCCCCAGTAGGGGCGCTAGCGCCCGACGAGGAGGCGCCTGCGCTGGAGGCCCTGGGCGTGGTCGTAGCGCGGCTCGGCCCGGCGGATGATCCAGCGGAGGCGGCCCGCAGGCTCTACGCCGGGCTGCGCTGGTTGGATGAGCGGGGACGCGACCCGCTGCTGGCGCATACATGGCCGCGCGCCGGGCTGGGGCTGGCCCTGTGGGACCGCCTGCGCCGCGCCGCCGGGGGGCGTCTCGCGACGCCCGGCGCCCCCCCGCTGTGAGGGGCGCCCCGGTAGCGGCGTCTCGCCGTGGCGCGTCTGAAGTATATCTAGATCGCCTCAGTTTCTAGATTGTGACGCCTGAACCGTGAAATCTGTCGCTGCGTAGTATACAGTACCCTAATGGCGAATGGTGGGCGCCCCGGCAAGGGGATAGCGCGCCGTCAGCCTCCTGAATGGAATCGTTTCCGGATAGGCGCAGCCGCGATGAACACGCTTCCCAATGCCAGCAGAACGCCCCGCCGTCGTCCACATGACGACGGCGTCCATGGCGCGCCGCATGAGGTTGGGGCGAGCTACGCGCCGCCGCCCGCGCAGATGATTGGTCTGCATTCGCTCGCCGCGCTGGCAAGCCGGATGAGCGATGGGGTCTGCGGCCTAACCGCTGACGAGCGTATCTGGTACGCCAATCCCGCGCTGCGCGCCCTGCTCGGCCGCTCGGAAGCCGAGCTGCTGGGCAAGCGGATTGATGAGTTCCGTCGGGTGACGGCGACCATCTCAGATGGCAGACCCGAGGGGAATGGCGCGCCCTCTGAGCTAGGCGCGCTCAGCGCGCCTGTGAGGATCTGCCAGTGGCGTCGCAGCGATGGCGTGGTCTTCGAGGCGCGCTGCGCGCGCGAGCCGCTGGCGATCGGGGGCGAGCCTGGCGGCTCGATCCTGCTGGTGACACCGTTTCCCAGCGCGCCAGACAGCGTCAGCCAGGAAGAGGGCGCCGCTCGCGCCCGTCAGGTCCAGCAGGCGGAGCGCGCCGTAGCCAGCCGCTGGGTCCAGGTGATCGAGGTGGTTACGGATGCCACCCTGATCCACCTGCCAGCGCATGATCTCATCGAGGCGATGCTCAACCGCATCCGTCCGGCGCTCGGCCTGGAAAACGCGGCGGTCTTTCTCATCAACGAGGCCGGTGACGCCCTGGAGGCCCGCGCGCTGGCGGGCGCGGGACGTGAGTTCGCCCGCGCCATGCGCCTGCCGCTGGATGGCAGCGTCGTCGGCGGCGTGCTGCGCTCGCGCACCCCCGCGGTTGTGAATGGGGCGGAAGCGGTGATGCGCGAGAGCGGCCTCCTCCCGGAGCGGCTGTTGGCGAGCATGATCGTCCACTCGATGCTGCTGACGCCGCTCCTGATCGAGGACCAGGTGATCGGCCTGCTCTATCTGGGCGCGCGCGCGGAGAACCACTTCACTACCGATGACATCCGACTGGCGCGCGTAGCGGGCGCGCGCGTGGCGCAGGCGGTAGAGGGCGCGCGCGCGCATGAGGCCGAGGCCCGCGCCCGCGAGGAGGCGACGCGCGCCCAACGCCGGCTCGTTCTGCTCGCCGAGGCGAGCGAGGCGCTAGTCGGGCCGCTGGACCACACAGAGATCGCGACGCGCCTCGTTTCCCTCATCGCCCCGGCCTTCGCCACCGCCTGCGCGCTCTATCTGGTGGAGGACGACGGGATCATCCGCCGCGTAGCGGCGAGCGGCTTGCCGGCGGGTGAGGACAGTGGACTCGCCACCCTGGCCCAGGCCTCGGTCGCCCGCGCGCTGCCAATGCTCCCGCGAGAGATCGAGAGCTTCGAAGCGCTGCGGCTATCCGGTCAGGCTGGCGGCCAGCCAGGCACCGAGCCTGTGATCATCGCTCGGGTCCCCGTCGAGGCGCATGGACATCCGTTGGGCGCGCTCTACCTCATCGAGGGGACTCAGCGCTCGCTCGCGCCGGAGGACCTGACGCTGATCCAGGGACTGACGCGGCGAGCGGCGGTCGGCATGGAGATCGCCCGGCTCTATGCCGAGCTAGAGCAGGCGCTCAAGCGCGTCAGCGAGACCGCCATTCAGCTCGACACTATCTTCGATTCCACCGACGCCGGCATCTACGTCACCGACGCCAACGGGCGCTACCTGCGCATCAACACCTATGGCTTACGGATGCTTGGCCTCAGCGAGGGGCCGGGCGGCCGCGCGCCTGGCCAGGCGCGCGTTACCTACGAGCTGCGCGATGAGCGCGGGAATCTCCTGGCGCCGGAGGATGATCCGCTCTATATCGCTCGCACGCGCAATGAGCCGGTCGAGCGACGGGTCATCATTCATCGCTTCGACACAGGCCTCGATATCCCGGCGCTGGCGCGCTGGACGCCGATGCGCGACGGCCGGGGCAAAGTGATTGGCGCGGTGGGCGCGCTGATGGACATCACCGATATCCACGAGATCGAGCGCCAGAAAGATGAATTCCTGGGCATCGTCTCGCATGAGCTGAAGACGCCGCTCACCACGCTCAAGATCCTCTCGCAGATGCTCGCGCGCCGCATGCGCGCGAGCGACGAGCCCCGCGCCCAGGAGCAGGCGGAGCGCATGAACGCCGCCATCCTGCGCATGGAGCGGCTCATCAACGACCTGCTTGATGTCTCACGCATCCAGGAGGGCAGGCTGAAGCTGACAATGACGGTCTCCGACCTGGGCGCCATCTGTCGCGACGCCGCGCGCGAGCAGGAGTTCACGACCCAGCGCGTCATCCACCTGCTCTTGCCCGATCGTGAATCCCTGCCCGTCCATGCCGATATCGAGCGCCTGCGCCAGGTCGTGGACAACCTGCTCTCCAACGCGCTCAAATACTCGCCACCGACGATGCCAGTCACGCTCGAGGTGCGCGAAGCGGGCGATCACTACCTCGTCTCTGTGGCCGACCACGGCCCAGGGCTGCGGCCCGACGAGCGGCGACGGCTCTTTCAGCGCTTCTACCGCGCGCCCAGCGTCCAGGTGCAGTCAGGCTCAGGCGTCGGGCTGGGCTTAGGTCTCTTCATCAGCCAGGAGATCGTAGTCAACCACGGCGGCTCCATCTGGGTGGAGAGCGAGCCCGGCCAGGGCGCCGTCTTTACCTTCTCGATCCCGCGCGCGGGCAACAGCGCCGCGGGGCAAGCCAGCGGCGCTCCCCCAGCCGTCCGGGCCGAGTGACGCCCCTATCCAGCATATGGACCGCGTCAGCGCGTTAGGAATCCCGACGCCTGCCAGGTCACATGGAAGCCACACATGGTCAGGGGCCGCGCCAGGCAGGGCCCGCGAAGGCAGACCTTGTGGCCCCATGGCGCTCCAGGCGCGAATTCATGCGCCGGGGCCGTTGACGCGCCAGGGCCAGAGCCCCGCGCGCTTTGGCGCCGCCCTGCAAACTGGTCGAACACAGGCTGGACAAATCAATATAAATCAACTATGATTGTGTAAACGAGCGGATTGATAGGCGGCGGCGTCACCGATGACGCGCCGCTGGCAAATACTGTAGTGATGGGACTTGATAACCTGCCACGCGCCGCGCGCGCGGCTAGATCGCGCCACGCAGCACGCGGGGCCGCGCAAGATCACAGCCAAATCACAGTCAAGAGGAGTACAGCATTATGACCTCAGCAAAGGGGCTCGAGGGGATTGTGGTCGCCCAGACCCACATCAGCCATGTCTTCGGCGAAGAGGGACGGCTGGTCTATCGGGGCTACGAGATTGGTGAGCTGGCGGGCAAGGCGACCTTTGAAGAGGTCTGCCACCTGCTCTGGAAGGGGACGCTGCCCACGCGCGCCGAGCTGGAAGCGCTGAACGGCGCCATGCGCGCCCAGCGGGCGCTGCCCGATGGCGGCGCGGGCCTGCGCCTGCTCTCCACGACCGTTGATCCGATGGACGCGCTGCGCACTGAGGCCTCGTTAGTCGCCGCGCTCCTCCAGATCAAGGGCGCGCCGACGGTCGAGCAGGCCATGGCGCTGACCGCCCGCTTCCCCACCATCGTCGCCGCCTTCCACCGGCTGCGCAGCGGGTTGGAGCCCATCGCCCCACGCCAGGACCTGGGCCACGCCGCCAACTACCTCTACATGCTCACCGGTGAGGTACCGCCCGAGAACCACATTCACAGCCTCGACACATACTTCGTGTTGCTGGCGGACCACGGCATGAACGCCTCCACCTTCACCGCCCGCGTCATCGCCTCCACAGAATCCGACCTCGGCTCCTCGATCGTCGGCGCGATTGGCGCGCTCAAAGGCCCACTGCACGGCGGCGCCCCGGCGCTGGTGATGGACATGCTGGAGGCGATCGGCTCGGCGGACAACATCAAGCCGTGGGTTGACAACGCGCTCAACACCCACCAGAAGCTGATGGGCTTCGGCCACCGCGTCTACAAGACCACCGACCCCCGCGCCGAAATCCTGCGCGTCATGGCCAAGCAGGCCTCAACGCCCGAGTTCTTCGCCCTGGCCAAGGGGACTGAGGACTACGCCATCCAGGAGTTGAACCGCCGCAAGCCCGACCAGCGGCTCTATACGAACGTCGAGTTCTACTCCGCCGCGGTGCTGAACTCGGTTGGCCTGCCGCGTGACCTCTACCCCGCCACCTTCGGCATCAGCCGTGTGGCTGGCTGGACGGCGCACGTGCTCGAGCAGATGGTAGGTAACCGCCTGATCCGCCCGCAGTCCGAATACGTCGGGCCGCAAGGGCTGAAGTTCGCGCCAGTCGAGGAGCGCGGAATGGCCGCCATCGGCTGACCGGCGACGACCCGACAAGCGCGCGGCGCGAACAAGGCGCCTCCCCAAACGCACGGGCGACAGATGGGCAGGTCTTCGCGGCCTGCTCTATCTGTTTGTCCTGTTGTATCTCGCCAGGGGATGAACGCGCGGGCTACAATGCGGTACACTTATCAATACCACTGTCCGCGCAATCGCGTAGACAGACCGGGACGGGTATCACACATACCCGGAGCTGGCCTCGAAAGCCAGGGCATTTATGCCCCGCGATCCGCGCGCCGGCCCTGAAGGGCCGCGCGGCGGTTGTTGGGGACGTGGATTCGAATGGGGCGATGATTGCCCCGAGCGCGCCCATGCGGGCGCAAGACGCGATCCGCAGTCGGCACGATGTAGGGCGGGCGACGGCCTGAGCGAGATAACCGCGACTTCGCAAGCGCGCCAGCGGCAGCGCTCATTGAGCGCTTTCCGCACACGGCGCCGCTGCTCCATTCGGGCGGAGTCGCGTTCATACATGATGAACAGCGTAGAAGCGGCAGCGCGATCGTACGGATGGCGCTCGCCGCCATCTGGCCAGCCGGAATCCGTGGCAATACGCGTTCCGGCTGCGCGCGAGAGCAGAGGAACCTTTCCACGTGGAGAGTCGCCGAGCGGGGCGACGCTACGGCGCCATTCAAGAGTGGAATGCCCGCAAATCCGCTTCCCATGCGGCTTTGCGCGGTTCCTCTTCTTGACGCTCTCGATACGGATGACGTATCATGGGAGCAGGATTGCCTGTAGCGGAGAGGCTCGGTTCCACCCTCTACCGTGAAAGGGGGGATATCAGGTGAACGAAAAGTTCGACAAGTTTACTGAGCGAGCCCGGAAAGTTCTGAGCCTGGCTCAGGAAGAAGCCCAGCGCTTCAACCATAACTACATAGGGACTGAGCACCTCCTCCTCGGCCTCGTGCGTGAGAATGACGGCGTGGCGGCGAAGGTGTTGAGCAACCTCGGCGTCGAGCTCAACAAAGTGCGCAGCGCCGTAGAATTCATCATTGGTCGCGGCGACCGCATCGTCCTGGGCGATATCGGCCTGACCCCGCGCGCGAAGAAGGTCATCGAGCTCGCGGTGGATGAGGCGCGCCGCCTGGGTCACCACTACATCGGCACCGAGCACCTGCTGCTCGGCCTCGTTCGCGAAGGCGAGGGCATCGCCGCTGGCGTGCTGGAGAGCCTGGGCGTCAACCTGGAGAAGGTTCGCAGCGAGGTCACGCTCGTCCTCAACCAGTCGGGCGGCTCACGCAGCGAGGGCGGTCGCGAGAAGCACTCCAAGACCCCCACGATTGACTCCATGGGCATTGACCTGACCGCCGCCGCCCGCGCCAACAAGCTCGACCCCATCGTGGGCCGCGAGCAAGAGATCGAGCGCGTCATCCAGATTCTCTCGCGCCGCCAGAAGAACAACCCGGCGCTGATCGGCGAGCCGGGCGTCGGCAAGACGGCCATCGTCGAGGGGCTGGCGCAGAAGATCATCGCTGGCGAGGTGCCGGAGACGCTGACCGGCAAGCGCCTGCTGACCCTGGATGTCGGCTCGCTGGTCGCCGGCACGAAATACCGTGGCGAGTTCGAGGAGCGGCTCAAGAAGATCATCGAAGAGATCCGCCAGAGCCAGGACTGCATCATCTTCATTGATGAGGTGCATACCCTGGTCGGCGCGGGCGCGGCTGAAGGCGCGGTGGACGCCGCCAACATCCTCAAGCCGGCGCTGGGCCGCGGCGAGATCCAGTGCATCGGGGCCACGACGCTCGATGAGTACCGCAAGTACATCGAGAAGGACCCCGCCCTGCAGCGCCGCTTCCAGGATGTGATGGTCCGCGAATCCACCGTCGACGAGACGATCCAGATCCTCAAGGGCATCCGCTCACGCTACGAAGACCACCACCGCCTGACCATCACCGACGCCGCCCTCAAGGCCGCCGCCGAGATGGGCAGCCGCTACATCACCGATCGCTTCCTGCCAGACAAGGCCATTGACCTGATAGACGAGGCCGCCAGCCGCGTCCGCATGCGCCGCTCGCTCGCGCCGCTCAACCTGAAGGAAGCGGTGCGCGGCCTGGAGGCGGTCCTGCGCGAGAAGAACGAGGCGGTGGACAGCGGCGACTTCGAGCGCGCTTCTGAGCTGCGCGACCGCGAGGTCAAGCTGCGCGACCGCATCTCCAAGCTGGAGTCGGGCTGGCAGCGCGACCAGACCAGCGACAAGCCAACCGTCGGCGAAGAGGACATCGCCCAGATCGTCTCGATGTGGACGGGCATTCCGGTCATGCGCATCGCGCAGGAAGAGTCCGCCCGCCTGCTGGAGATGGAGTCCGCGCTGCACAAGCGCGTCATCAGCCAGAACGAGGCGATCGAGACGATCAGCCGCGCCGTGCGCCGCGCGCGCGCCGGCCTGAAGGACCCCAAGCGCCCGATTGGCTCGTTCATCTTCCTTGGCCCCACCGGCGTCGGTAAGTCCGAGCTGGCCAAGGCGCTGGCCGAGTTCATGTTCGGCAGCGAGGACGCGCTCGTCAAGATAGACATGTCGGAGTTCATGGAGCGTCACGCGGCTGCCCGCCTCGTCGGCGCGCCTCCCGGATATGTCGGCTACGAAGAGGGCGGCCAGTTGACCGAGGCCGTGCGGCGCAAGTCGTACAGCGTGATTCTGCTGGACGAGATCGAGAAGGCCCACCCCGACGTCTTCAATATGCTGCTCCAGATCCTGGAGGACGGCAAGCTGACCGACGCCAAGGGCCGGACGGTGGACTTCCGCAACACGATCATCATCATGACCTCGAACGTTGGCGCGCAGTTGCTCAACCGCGAGGCCGCGATCGGCTTCACCCAGTCCAAGGACAAGGAGAAGGCGTTCCAGTCCGAGTACGACTCGATGCGCGACAAGGTGACCGGCGAGCTGAAGAACACCTTCAAGCCTGAGTTCCTCAACCGCATTGACGCGATCATCGTCTTCCGCAGCCTGCGCCGCGAGGATGTGCGCGAGATCGTGGACCTGCTGCTCAACCGCGTGCGCACCCAGCTCACCGAGCAGCAGATCGAGCTGCTCGCGCCCGACGACTCCAAGGACATGCTGGTGGACAAGGGCTACGATCCGCAGTACGGCGCGCGGCCACTGCGCCGCACGATCCAGAACCTGATCGAGGACCCGCTGGCGGAGGGCTTGCTGCAAGGCAAGTTCCGCCCCGGCGACATCGTGGAGGCGGTCGTGCGCAACGGCACCGTGGAGCTCGAAGTGCGCGAGCGGCGCGAGGACGACCTCATCGGCGAGCTTCCCGCCCCGCCGGAGGCCGCGCTCTCGGCGGGCGATGAGCCCTCCCGCTGATGGGAGCGTTCAGGGGTCAGCGCGACCCCATTAGGCGGGCGCCGGAGGCGATAGGTCTCCGGCGCCCGCCTCTTTTATGGCGTATTTTGTGTAACCGCAGTGTACGTTGCGCCGCTTCGCTCAGCCCCACCTCATCCAGCGGTATAGCACGCGGACTCCCCTCTCCCCATGGGGAGAGGGGGTCGGGGGGGTGAGGTAGTCCCCCACGACAGGAGACGCATACATGGCAGACGAACAGGCTGACCCGCTGGCGTGGCTCCGGGCGCCGCTCCTGTACCACGCGCCCGGAATGGATGACGTGACGCCCAGGAGCGTCGCCTACCGCCGCACACCGGAAGGCGATCTGCCGATGGATATCTACCCGCCGCTGGACCTGCCTCCTGGCGAGCGGCGACCAGCGGTGATGTTCATCCACGGCGGCCCCATCCCACCAGAGCTACCACCTGCGACGGAGTGGGGCGTGTACCGCGGCTATGGCGCGCTGGCCGCAGCCTCGGGATGGGTCGGCGTAACGTTCAAGCACCGCTTCCACAGCTACAGGCAGGACAGCGACTACGACCAGCTCGAACAGGCGGAGTCCGACATCGCGGCGGCCACCGCCTACGTGCGCGAGCATGCGGACGAGCTGAGCGTGGACGCGGACCAGATCTGTCTCTGGGCGTTCTCCGGCGGCGGCTCATTTCTGGCCCGCCCACTGCGCGAGCGCCCAACCTACGTGCGTTGCCTCATCGCGTACTACGCGGTGATGGACCTGCGCCCGATGCCGTCGGGAGAGGAGCGGACGGGCGATGGCGCCGCGATGACGCGGCTCGCGCGGTTCTCGCCCGCCGCCACCGTAGAGGAGGGTGGCGCCACGACGCCCGTGCTGGTAGCGCGCGCCGGGCGGGACCATCCATTGCTGAACGCGGGGATAGACCGCTTCATCCAGGCGGCGCTGGCGGCGAACATGCCGCTGGACGTCCTCAACCATCCGTCTGGCCATCACGGGTTCGACGCCCGCGACGACGACGCCCGCACGCGCGAGATCATCCGTCACACCCTCGACTTCGCGCGCGCGCTTCGAGCGGTAGACGCCTGGTCGCCGCGCCCAACCCAGCTGGGCGGCGGCGCGTAGTCACCTGTAGTGCACGATTGGCGGCTCCAGGGGCGCTGGGGCCGGAGTAGAAGGCGCATATGCCAAAGCAAGCGACGAAGTTCACCTGCCAGCAGTGCGGCTATGAGAGCGCGAAGTGGCTGGGGCGCTGCCCCGACTGCGGCGCGTGGAATACACTCGTGGAGGCGCCGCCGGAGCCCGCGCGCCGCGCGGCCCCGGCGAGCGTGCGCGTGGAATCGGTCACGCCGATTCCGCTGCCAGAGGTTTCAGCCGTCGCCACGGAGCGCCGCCCCACCGGCTCCGCCGAGCTGGACCGCGTGCTCGGCGGCGGCCTGACGGCAGGCTCGCTGATCCTGGTCGGCGGCGAGCCGGGGATTGGCAAAAGCACGCTGGCGCTCCAAGTTGCGGGGCACATCGCTCGCTCTGGCGCCGACGCGCTCTACGTCTCGGCGGAGGAGTCGCCCCAGCAGGTCAAGCTGCGCGCCGAGCGGCTGGGGATCATGGACCCACGCCTCTTCCTGCTGCCCGCGACCGAGGTCGAGGCGATTGTCGAGGTCATCGAGCGGCAGCGGCCCGCGCTGGTGGTGGTGGACTCCATCCAGACCATCGCGACGGGCCTAATCTCCTCCTCGCCCGGCAGCGTCAGCCAGGTGCGCGAGTGCGCCCTACAGCTGATGCGCGCCGCCAAGCGCACGCACACGCCCGTCTGCCTGATCGGCCACGTCACCAAGGAAGGCTCCGTCGCCGGGCCACGCACGCTGGAGCACATGGTAGATGTGGTGCTGTATCTGGAGGGCGAGCGCTTCCACACCTACCGCCTGGCGCGCGGCGTCAAGAACCGCTTCGGCGCAACCAACGAGGTCGGCGTCTTCGAGATGCGCGGCGACGGGATGGTGGACGTGCCGAATCCATCGGCTCTGTTCCTCTCCGAGACCAGGGGCCAGGCGACCGGCTCGGCGGTCGTCGTCAGCATGGAGGGCACGCGCCCGCTGCTGGTGGAGACGCAGGCGCTGGTAACGCCGACCGTCTTCGGCGCGCCCCGCCAGACGGCCACCGGCTTCGACCGCAATCGCCTACAGATGTTGCTGGCGGTGCTGATCAAGCGGGTAGGGCTGGGGCTGGGGACGCAGGATGTCTACGTCAATGTGGCGGGCGGCTTCGAGCTGAGCGAGCCAGCGGTGGACCTGGCGGTGGCGATGGCCATCGCCTCCAACCTCCTGGAGCGGCGGGTCATGCCCGATCTGGCGCTAGTCGGCGAGGTTGGTTTGGGGGGCGAGCTGCGCGCCGTGCCCCGTTTGGCCCAGCGCATGCGAGAGGCAGCAAAGCTAGGATTCCGCAAAATCATCGCGCCGCCCGCGCGCGGGGCTGGGACGGCGCGTGACGAGAGCCAGCGAGTAGAGGGGATCAGAGTGCTGTACGCGCCCACGCTCTCCGCGGCGATCGAGATGGCGCTCGAATCAGAGCAGGGAGGGAGCCATTAGCCTGAACGCCCGACACGCATCCATTGAATGAGACCTGAGCGTGATGAAAATGGCAGGAAAAAGTGGCGTCAAACACTCTGCCGAAGCGCCAGGTATGTTACACTTGGTAGACAGAATATGGCGCTGAAGGAGCGAGCGTCAGCGGGCGCGCCGCAGTAGGTTGCGGCGCCCGCCGGTTCTTCGCTCCGCAACGAGGGTGGGCGGGCTCTAGCATGCTGCCACTCGTCCGCGCCTCATGGTTGTGAGGCGTCCTGGGGGAGACGCTACAAGACGCATCGAATCTCACACCATTCCTGATGAACTGGCGCTCGCCAATACGTGATGCGAGAGGAGTTTTTCGCATGTCTGGCAGAATGATCGTCCGCGCCATTGTCTTCGTGGCGGCGGCGGCGTTGGCATACGACGTCGGCAGTACACTCAACACGGCGCAGAAATGGAACCTGCCACTTCTGGCGGTAGTGGGGATCGCGCTTTTTATCGGACTTATCTTCATGGCGCTTACGCCATTCATCATCATCGCCCCCTACCACTGGATTCGCGAGCAGATTCGCAAGGCGGAGGTCAGTGACCTCGTCGCTGGGGTGATCGGCTTGGTTGTGGGCCTGCTGATCGCCGCGCTGCTCGCGATCCCCCTATCACAACTCTCCTTCGCTGACCTGGGCCGCTGGGTCCCCACCGCTGTCGCGGTGCTCTGCGCCTGGCTGGGTGTCACGATCGCGGTCCTGCGCAAGAGCGACTTTACCCGGCTGGCCACCATGGCGTTCAGCGGGCGGGCCGCGCGGCGAGCGCCACGGGATGAGGGCGAGGAGCACGAAGAGCACGAAGAGCGTGACCAGACTGGTGGGCGCCTGCGCGACCGTCTGGCGGGGCGCGGCGCCAAGCGGACCAGCGACCGCATCCTGCTCGATACCAGCGCCATCATTGACGGGCGCATCGCCGACATCAGCCAGACCGGCTTCGTCACCGGCACGCTCGTGGCGCCGCGCTTCGTGCTGGAGGAGCTCCAGCATATCGCCGACTCCGCCGACGGCATGAGACGCAACCGTGGCCGTCGCGGGCTCGAGATCCTCCAGCGCCTGCAGAAGGATTCCAGCGTGCCGGTTGAGATTTCCGACGCCGACCCCACCGACGTCACCGAGGTGGACGCCAAGCTGGTGAAGCTGGCGCGCCAGTGGCGCTGCGCGATCATCACCAACGACTTCAACCTCAACCGCGTCGCTGAGCTCCAGGGCGTGAAGGTGCTCAACATCAACGAACTGGCGCATGCGGTGAAGCCAATCCTGCTGCCGGGAGAGGAGATGACGGTCAAGATCATCCAGGAGGGCAAAGAGGCCGGCCAGGGCGTCGGCTATCTGGATGACGGCACGATGATCGTCGTCGAGAACGGCAGGGCGTACATCCAATCCACCATCGAGGTCACGGTGACGCGCGTCTTGCAGACGGTGGCCGGGCGGATGATCTTCGCGCATCCAAAGCAGACCGCGCCGAGCATCGCCGCCGCCCGCCGCACGGGCACGGCCTGAGCGCCGCTGATCTGGTCGCCGAATGAGCGCCATACCACCATCCAGTCACGAGCCACCCGCGCCCGCGCCCCCCATCGCTGGCGCGCTGCTCGTCGCGACGGCTCCAGCGCCCGGCGCGCCTGAGGCCGAGGCGCTGCTGTGGCGCGATCTGCGCGGGCGCCCGCTGGCGGCTTGGTCGCTGGGCGCGCTGCTGGCGGCGCCCGGCGTGGCGGTGGTGGTCATCGTGGCGCGACCGGAGCGCGCCGCCCAGGCTGAGGCGCTGGCGGCGTCATCCCCTACCGCGCGTGTTGTCCTCAGCGAGCCGGATTGGCGCGCGTCGCTGGCCGCGGGGCTGGCCACGCTGCCCGACGCCTGCGAGTGGGTCATCGCGCATGACGCCGCGCGCCCGCTCATCACGCCTGCGACGCTGACGACCGGCCTGGACGCGGCGCGGCAGGGCGGCGCGGCGCTGGCGGGAGAGCCGGTGAAAGACACGCTCAAGCGCGTGGCGGATGGCCGCGTGATCGAGACGCTGCCCCGCTCCCGTCTGACCCGCCTTCAGCCGCCGCTCGTCATTCGCCGCGACCTGCTGGCGCGGGCGTTGCGGGCGCCGGGCGCGGTGGGGCTGGCGGGACTGGCGCTGGCCAGCGGCGCGCAAGTGCGAGTCTATCATCCCAATGGCCCGAACCCCGCCGTGACGAGCGATGCCGAATGGGCGGTGGTCGAGACGCTGCTGGGGGAGGCGCGCGACGGTGGGGCCGAAGGGGTGGCGCGGCCATGAATGGCCGGCGCACGGCGCGTGGGCATGAATGTCCTGGTTTACAGGCGGGGCGGGGACGCCATTCCTGGCGCCGTCGCGTGCCCCAGCCCTTCAGGGCCGGGGCGCTTGCGGATTAGGGCTGGGGGCGCTTGCGGATTAGGGCCGGGATGGCGCTGCGGCGGCGCCGGGCGCGGTTTTCAGCGTATGAGGGAGCGGCGATGGGCGTGCGATATGTAGCGCCGAGCGGTGGCGCGGTCGTGGTGGGCGCGTCGAGTGGCATTGGCGCGGAGGTGGCGCGCGAGCTGGCGCGACGCGGCTATCGCGTGGCGCTGATCGCCCGGCGCGTGGAAGACCTGGAGATACTGGCCGCCGCGATCACGAGCGCGCAGGGTGGGGATATCGTGCGCGTCTACCCATTCGATGTGCGCGACTATCTCGCCGCGGTCCCGCTGTTCGAGCACATCACCGCCGACATGGAGGAGGCGGGCGCGCCGCTGCGCCTGCTGGTCTACTCCGCCGGGGTGATGCCGCCGCCCGGTCCGGGCGGGTGGAGCTTTGGCGACCAGCGCGCGATGATCGAGGTCAACCTGCTCGGCGCCATTCGCTGGCTCGATCTGGCCGCCGCCTACTTCGCTCCACGCAAGACGGGCGCGATCGTGGGGATCTCATCGGTGGCGGGCGACCGGGGCCGCAAGGGCAACAGCGCCTATATGGCGAGCAAGGCCGGGATGAGCGTCTATCTGGAGTCGCTGCGCTACCGGCTGGCCAGCGCGCGCGTGCGTGTAGTGACGATCAAGCCGGGATTCGTGGATACGCCCATGATCGCTGACGCGGAGACGCCGCGCGCGCTCACCGCAGCGCCCGGCGCGGTCGCACGGCGTATCGCGGACGCCGCCACGCGCGGGCCGGAAGTCGTGTATACCCCATGGTACTGGGGCGTCATCCTGAGGCTGGTGAAGCTGCTGCCCGCCGGGGTGATGAAGCGATTGGCGGGGTAGAATGGAGCGCGCGTTGCAGGAGCCCGAGCGGCTGATCACCGGCTGGGGGATGCGCGACCGCGCGCGGAGCCATCTCGCCCGCCCGGCGGACGCTGAGGCGCTGGCGGCCACGCTGGCGGAGGCGAACGCCCGCGGCGCGACGGTCTGCCTGCGCGGCGGCGGGAACAGCTACGGCGACGCCTCCATCCTCGAAGGCGGCCTGACGCTGGATTGCTCCGCCGCCAACCGCATCCTCATCTGGGACCCAGCGACCGGTGTGGCGACCGTCGAGCCGGGCGTGACCATCGCCGACCTCTGGCGGCGCGTCCTGCCCGACGGCTGGCGCCCGGCCGTCGTCCCCGGTCGGGGTGTAGTAACCATAGCGGGCGCGGCCGCGGCGAACATCCACGGCAAGAACAACTGGCGCGCGGGCGCGTTCGGTGACCACATCCTCAGCTTCGAGATCGCCTTGCCCAACGGCGAGCGGCTGACCTGCTCCCGCGACAGCCATCCCGACCTGTTCCGCGCCGCTATTGGCGGCATGGGCCTGCTCGGCGTCTTCACCCGGCTGACGCTGCGGATGGCGCGCGTCTGGTCAGGGATGGTGGACGAGCGGCGCTCCGCGCTCGGCTCGCTCGCCGCCTTGCTCGATGCGATGGAGGCCGCCGCGCCCGAAGTCAGCGATATGGTGGCCTGGGTGGATGCCAGCGCCACCGGCTCGGCGTTGGGGCGCGGGCTGCTGGCGGAGGGCCGCGAGCTGGCCGCAGGCGAGGACCCGCGCGCCGCCGAGACACTGGCGAGCGCCTGGGCCAACTGGCCATCGGGAACCGCGCGGTTGTTGCGGCGCCTGCCTGCCAACCTGATTCCTACACTGGCGCGCCCGATGTCTTCCCACGCGGGCGCGCGGCTCGCCAACCTCGCGCAGTGGACGATGGGCAGCCGCCACGCCTCCTACAAGTGGGAGCGCGTCCCCTACCCATCGGCCAACTTCCCGCTGGATGTGGTCCCCAACTGGCAGTATTCCTACCTGCCGGGCGGGCTGATCCAGCATCAGGCGTTCCTGCCCCTGGAGTCGGCGCGCAAGGGCTTCGCGGCGCTCATCAGCCACGCGCACGCGGCGGGCTTGCCGCCATCGCTGGCGGTGATGAAGAAGCAGCGCGCCAGCGACGCCACGCTCAACTACCTGCTCGACGGCTATTCCCTCGCGCTCGATTTCCCGGTCCATCGCGGCGAGGAGCAGCGCATGCTGGCCTTGGCCCGCGAGTTGAATGACATCACCCTCGACCACGGCGGCCGGCTCTACTTCGCCAAGGACAGCACCCTCACCCCTGAGCAGGCCCTCCGGATGCTCCCCGCCGACGCGCTGGCCGCGTTCGCCACCCTCAAGTCTACCTACGATCCCCACGAGACCCTGCAATCGGAGCTGTATCGCCGCGCGCTGCGGCCCGCGCTGCGTGGCATACCCGCCTAGTCATGGCTGGCGGAGATTAGCCAAAGATCGCCGCTACTGGGGTCGTGAATCCTGGCACGATGTCAGCGCCATCGAGCGTGGCGGCCTCGTCGAGCGTCACGACGGGCAGCTCTGCGCGCTGGACTGCATGGCCGCGGGCAC
>DASTKI010000243.1:0-6369 GCA_035716045.1 Ktedonobacterales bacterium | reverse complement strand
AGCAGCCACTGCATGATCTGGTCGTCGCTGCGCAGGCGCAGCGTGACGAGCAGCCCGCCATTGGCGGCGTCTTCCTGGGCGATGGTGAAGAACGAGGGCGATTCGCGGACCCAGCGCGCGACCTCGCCATCGAACAGGACGCGCGCCTCGAAGCCGTCCGTTACGTCGGGCCGCTGAGGGCGTGGCGGAGGTCCGGGGGGCGGCGTGAAGCGCTCGTCGAGCAGGGTCAGCGCTTCGATGCGCTCCAGGCGGAAGTTGCGGCGGGCCTTGCGCATGTGGCAATAGGCGGTGAGATACCACGCGCCACGAACGCGAATCAGCGCGTAGGGGTCGGCCTTACGCCAGAGCGGCTCGTCATGGGCGTCGCCGCTTGAGGGGTAGCGGGTGTGATAGCGGAAGCGCACGCGCTGGCAGGCGATCACCGCGCCGCGCAGCGCGCGCAGCGTGGCGGCGGTCTCCGGCTGGAGCGCCTCGCCCGCCGGCCCGACCAGGATGCGCTCGCGCAGCGCGGCCACGTCCACCCGCAAGCGCTCCGGCAGGGCGGCGGTGATCTTGCTGGCGGCGCTCTGGGCGGCGGCGCGATACTGGGCGTCGAAGCTCTGCGCCATGACGTCGGCGCCGAGCGAGAGGATGGTCGCCTCGTCGGCGGTGAAACTGACGGGCGGAAGGAAGTAGCCCTCGACCAGCGTATAGCCGCGGCCCGGAGTGGAGATGAGCGGGACGCCCGCACGCCCCAGGGCCTCCAGGTCGCGGTAGATGGTGCGCTTGCTGGTCTCCAGGGCGCGGGCGAGGTCTTCGGCGCGCCGCCAGCGATGCGCCTGTAACTCAAGCACAATCGCCAGCATGCGATCAGTCCGGCTCATGGCGCGCCGCGTCTTCCGCTATGCCCTTATTCGGGGAGTAGGACGCCCTGGGCCCATTCGTTCATATCGGCGAAGCGCAGGCGGACGTAGGGCAGGGTGCGGCTGGCGAGGGCGCCAGCCAGCGTGTCGGCGGCGTGCTCCATCTCGATGCGCGAGGCGGGGCGTGAGCCGGTGCCGAGGGCCATCAGCGCGCCCAGTGTCATGCGCGAGCCGTGCATCCAGCCGCGCGTCTCGCGGGTTTGTGGGATGGTGCGCGCGGCGCGGCTGAAGTTGAGCGCCACGTCGCGGGCGAAGTCGCGGGTGAAGTCTTGGGGGGCGTCGGTCATGAGGCTGGGCATCTCGATCTCGATGCAGGCGATGACGATGATCTCCTGATCGGGTTGTGACTCGACATGCTGATACGCGTCGCGCGTCCAGGAACCAGTAGTCTGGCTCACACCCGAGCCGCCAGAGAGCCCGCCGCCATAAGGTCCGAGGTTGTCAAAGCCCTGGCCGGCGTCACCCGACGGGCCGCGCATCTGCGGCATCTGCGGCGCCTGCGGAGGGTAGGCGGACGCGCTGGAGGCGCCAAGCCCTGGTGGTGTGCCGTTAGCGTGGGAAGGAGAGCGCGCGGGCGCGCTGGATGAGGAGCCGCTGTACAGGCGCTGGGTGGGGAGTATGTTGGCTTCTTCGCGGGCGCGCTGGGCGCGGGTGGCGAGATCGTAGGCGTCGCGCGGGTCGAGCGGCGCCTGGAGCCAGGGAGCGTGTGGCCCGACAGTGTCGGGGCGCAGGGTGGTGGAGCGGAGCGCGACCTGCGCCCAGGCTTCGCGCTCTTCGCGCACCATCGCCATGTCATCGGGAGCGCGGCTCGTCTCGATCATCTCGCCCGCCGGGCCCTGCCAGCGCACATGGGTGAGCAGCAGCGGATTGTCTGGGTGACGGTAGGCGGCGTAGAGCGCGCCGCCGTGCGAGCCATACGCCAGCAGGACGTCAATGATGCTGGCGTTGTAGTGAAACGAGTGCGATGCTCCTGGGCCACTGGCAGCCATCATGATCAATTCTCCCGGCGTCCGCAGGTGACGCCCGGCGTAGAGTCGGGTGGTGGCGCCCCGTCCGCTGTGGATGGCGCGCCATTGCCGGTTGGATATCTGGATGCGCGCGGCATTGCGCGCCTGGAACAGACCTGGAACAGACGACGGCCACGCGGGACGGCGCGACCGGACCAGATGGGGCGCAAGTACGCGAACGCCCAGCGCGCTTTTGAAATAAGCGACCGGGTTTCCGCGCTCTGTATCGCCTGCCATCGCCATGATGACGGCGCGCGAGCTGAACGCTCAACGACGCCTACCCATATGGGCCGCTGGGTCGCCCCGCTCACTGTGAATCGGGCGCGGGGCGCGAATCTCGCGATGGCCTCGACCATCGCCAGTCTCACCGCCTGCACAGCAGGAATCAAGCCAAACCGCGTCAGCCACCTGATGGGCGACAAGTAATACGCGGCGTCCGGCTCTCCGGGACAGGGGAGGGCTGGGTCGCGTGGGACAATGGTGTGACTTTAAAGCCAGGTGGCGCCATCGCCGGTAGCCACCGACATTGCGGTGAGTATAGCACGGGCCTGGAATCGGGGCAATTCGCTGGGACTGCCCAGCCCAAGCGGGCTAGCGCGTTTGGCTTAACGTGAACGTGAGCGTATGGGAACGGGACTTTTGGCGGCGCCGCTTTCCCGGTGGGACGGCCCGCCTGTCGCTACGCTTGACGGCCTGAATACAGGACGGCATAATGGCCCGTAGCAATGTGAACAATGCGAGGAACGCCAGGAACGTGCGCCGCCGTACGATACGATACGATCAAGAGGCTATCAAGAGGCGGGAGTTGGGAACGCCGCACGAGCGTCTGGCGGGGCCGGCCCGGCGGGTGGCGTGGCGTGGCGTTCGCCATTCGCCGCCGCCGGGCGAAATGAAGGCCGCGCTCAACCTATGCGCGTGACGCGGGCCGGTGGGATGGACGCCGCGTGGCGCGCCTATGGGCAGCCAGGAGAAGCGACAGCACATGGGACATCCCGCGCAGATGTCACTGACGGAGCGCCTTCGCGGCGTTGAGGCCGAGATCGCGGCTGGCCGCGCCGAGAGCGCCCTGCCGCGCTGTCAGGAGCTTGCGACGCTCTATCCGCGCGCGCTGGCCGTGCAGCGGGTGCTGGGAGAGATCTACCTGGCGCTGCGCAAGCCGCGCGAGGCGCTGGCGGCGCTGGACCGCGCGCTCGCCGGCGATCCGGAGGACGCGCGGGCCTGCTGCGCGCGCGCGATCGTGCATCAGATGCATGGCGACCAGCGCGCGGCGCTGGCGTGGTACCACCGCGCCTGTGATATCCGCCCCGAGGATGCGGCGCTGCGGGCAACCTATCACGAGATGGCCCTGGGGCTGGGCCTGCCTCCCTATCAGCCGGGGCGCGTGGGCCTGGCGCGGACCTATATGCGTGGCGATCTCTTCACGCACGCGATTCGTGAGTGGGAGATCCTGATCGCCGAAAACTCCGACAGCGCGCGACTGGAAGCGTACGTCGGGCTGGTGGAGACGCTATGGCGGGCGGGGCGGTTGCGCGAGGCGGAGGCCTGGGCGCGGCGCACGCTGACCAATGCGCCCTCCTGCCTGAAGCCGCTGCTGATCGTGGCGGTGGTCGCGCATGACGAGGGGCGCGACGCGGACGCCGAGCCATTCCTGCGGCGCGCGGCGGACCTGGACCCCGACCATCGCACGGCTCGCCTGCTCTTCGCGGACCGGCTGGGCGCGGGCGATGCCGCGCTCGGTATGCTGATCTGGGGCGAGGCGCAGCCGCTCGAGTTCCCCTCATCAGTGGCCAACCTGGCGGCGCAGGCGAGCGCCGCGCCTTCCTCCGGGCAGCGGCTGACGCAACCAGCGGAGCGCCGCGTCAACCGGCCGCTGGTGTCGGGTGAGCTGGTGAACACCGGCGCGCTCTCGCGCCCAGACCTTACCGCCCCTCCCGCCGCCCCCCTCCCACCGCCCCCAGCGGCGCGGCCGAATGACCTGCCGGAGAACTTCCATAGCATGTTCAAAGAGACAGAGGGGATGCTCTGGAATCCCGCGTACAGCGATCCCGACGCGCTGCGCGGCACGCAGGCGTCCCAGCAGCCCGCAGCGCCACAACAGCAGCCGCAGCCTATGCCGCAGCCGCCGCAGCCACCCACGCCGCCGTTCTCGCAGCCGGTGGCGGCGCCGCCGTCCATGGGCGCGGCGGCGCCGCCACCGGCGATCGCCGAGAGCGGCTTCGCACTCGGCGATACTGAGATGCGGCGCGCGATTCGCTGGGTGCAGTGGCTCCAAGCGCAGGGCGCGCGAACCATGGGAGATGAGCTGCAGCGCAGCCGCCCAACCGGCTCCCTGGACGCGCTGCTCAATAGCCACGTGGACGCTTCGGGTCCGGAGTCAAGCGGCGACGCGCGTGAGAGCGGCCCGCCGCCGGCGCCTCCGGTCGCCTCGCTGCCCAGCCTGCCATCGGCGCCGTCTGGGTCGCTGCCATCGGAATCGCTGCCGCCCATGTCTATGCCGCCCATGTCTATGCCGCCCATGTCTATGCCGTCGGCCTCGGCGCCCTCGATGCCGCCGGGGTCGCTGTCGCCGCCATCATCGGCGGACCTGCGGCAGATGTTCGCGGAGTTGGAGCCGCCGCCGGTCGTGGACGCCGATGAAATCTCCCCATGGCCGGACGAGCTGGCGGATGCGCTGAGCTGGCCCGATAGCGGCCCGCGCGGCGAGCCAGAGAGCGAGCGCGGGCGCGTGACCAGCGGCCCCGCGGAATACGCGGAAGAGCGGGCATCGGAGCCGGAGCCGCCGCGGGAGGCGTCGCGGGAGGCGTCCACTTCCCGCCCAAGTCCATCGCCTGACGCCACCATCGAAGAGATGGAGCGCCAGGGCGCGGCGGCTGGCTTCACACCGTTCATGCTGCAGCCGGGGGCGCTGGCGGCGATCGCCGGGGGCGGCGCGCCGGAAGATGGGGATGGCTGGTTGGAGACGCGCGCGTCCGATGCGCTCGCCGCGCCGCATGAAGCGCCCATGGCCGCCTTTGCGGCGGCGCCCGATCCGTATGGCTACGGCGATCAGGGCGCGGGGCGCGAGGCGCCGCCATCCGAGCCTCCGCTCGACCTCCCGCCGGAGCCTCCGCTCGAACCCTCGCTGGAGTTTCCACCTGAGCCGCAGCATGCGCCTCTCGCGTCATCCCTGGCGGAGAGCCAGCCATCGGGACCAGACCCGCACGACTACGCCGCACAGCTCCAGCAGGCGCGCGGCCATCGCGATTCGGGCGCGATAGACGAGGCGATCGTGGAATATCGCACGGTGGTGCGTAACGCGCCGGAGCTGCTGTCGGATGTGCTGGCCGATGTGGAGGGTTGCCTCACCGAGCGGCCCGAACATCCTGAGCTGCACCGCCTGCTTGGGGATGCGCGCATTCGCCAGGGTGATTATCTCGGCGCGCTCGAATCCTACAATCGCGCTGTCGCGCTAACCCAGGCGCTCGACAACTAGACCGCTCGACCACCCACGCGCCAGGAGGGGATGACCTTGGAAACGATATTGCAGCGCCTGCTGGCGATAGATGGGGTGACCGGAGCCCTGCTCACCGGCAAGGATGGGCTGGTGGTGGCCAGTACGCTCGAAGGAGAGGAAGAGGAGCTGCTGGGGGCGATGGCCGCCGCGGCTTACGACGCCGCCGGGCGCTACATCGAGCAGCTTGGCGGGGGAGATATCCGCCACGCGACCTTCGAGACGCCGGGCGGGACCATTCTCGTCACCGACAGCGGCGAGATGCTGATCATCGTGCGCTGCGCCGTGCAGGCGAACCTGGGCCGCGTGCGCATGGAGGTGGGCGCGGCGAGCCTGCGTCTGGCCGAGCAGATCGGCAGCTATTAGGCGCTATTCGCCGCCACGCGCGCTGGCTCATGCGGTACACTGCGGGGGACTGCCCCTGATGGAGCAGGTCTGGCTCCCTGCCCTCTTCACCCGCGCGGAGTGGAGCGGGGGAGAGACAGCGCGGCGCCTCTCGGAGGCGGCGCGCCTCTGTACACCGAAGACCGATTCGGTATGACCTTCGACCGGAGGATATCTCACTGTGGAGCGAACGCTGATTATCGTCAAGCCAGAAGCCGTGCAGCGCGGCCTGATCGGGCAAGTGGTTGGGCGCTTCGAGGCTAAGGGCTTCAAGATCGTTGGGCTCAAGCTGATGCGCATCACGCCCGAGCTGGCGGCGCGCCACTACGCCGAGCACCAGGGCAAGCCGTTCTATGAGGGGCTGGTGAAGCACATCACCTCCAGCCCGGTGGTGGTCGGCGCGCTGGAGGGGCCGAACGTGATCGCGGTGACACGCGCGATGATGGGCCCAACGAAGCCTTGGGAGGCTCCGGCTGGCACGATTCGTGGTGATTTCGCGGTGAGTCTGGGGCTGAACGTCATTCACGGCTCCGATGGCCTCGAGTCCGCCGCGCGCGAGATCGGCCTGTTCTTCACCCCAGATGAG
>DASTKI010000242.1:0-6230 GCA_035716045.1 Ktedonobacterales bacterium | reverse complement strand
CCCATTCGTGGCCGCGCGCTCATCACCGAAGCCAGTCCTCATCGTCACCCAGCCGCAGCGGGCGCGAATCTATGGGGCGGAACGAGTCTGAGCCGCTGCCAGAGCCTGAGCCGCTGGCGGCGGCGCCTGACTCCTGCCATGCGGCGGGTGGGCGTACGAGGCCAGGGGCGTCATCTAGCTTGCCACCTGGGATCGCGCCACCTGGGATCGCGCCACCTGGGATCGCGCCACCTGGGATCGCACCGGGCGCTATCGGGATGGTGGGCAGGTTGGCCGCTGGACGCGGCTGCGGGCGTGGCGGCGCCAGCATCGCCAGGAACTGCGCCGCGAAGGCGTGGGGGTTGCTCGCGAACTGGCTGAACGCCTGCGCGCGGTTGGTGATCGCCTGCCAGGCCGCGCGCTCCACCAGCGTCGGCGGCGCCAGCAGCGCGCCCAGAGCGATCGAGCGGATAGGCAGCTCGGCGTACTCGATGAGGTGCTCGACGGAGAAGCCCCCCGAGATCTGCACGCTGATATGCGTGAGCTGGCGCAGCAGCGAGCGCACATAGGCTGGGCCGCCGATCGCCTCCACCGGGAACAGCTTGACCATCTCCGCGCCCGCGCGCTGGGCCGCGATGATCTCAGTCGGCGTCAGCGCGCCGAGCACGCAGGCGACACCCTTCTCCTGGCACGCCTGGGCGACGTCCGGCGCGCAGATCGGCGAGGCGATGAACCGCGCGCCACTGGAGATGGCGTCGAGCGCCTGCTGCGCCTCCAGCGCCGCGCCCGCGCCGACAATGATGTCGCCGCGCGTGGCGTAGTGCGTCAGAATCTCCGACGCGCCGGGAATCGTCAGCGCGATCTCGAACGCGCCGATGCCGCCCGCCGCCAGCGCGTCCACCACACTCAGCGCCTGCGTCGCCGTATCCACGCGCACCTCAGCGACTAACTTGCGACGCGCGATGAGCGCCATCATCTCGCGAGGAATCATACGCCACGTCCCCTTCCGCGCCTCCCATTGCGCCTGCCCATCGTGCTCACGGCGGCTCCGCACACACATCGTACCACTGGCGCCCAGCCCCCAGCGGCGCGCTGCGCGATAGTCAAGGCTGGGAATGCGCGCCGGTCAGAGGCGAAGGCGCCGCCGGCCATTTCGACGAGGAGGGGCCATGTCCGCGTGCGAGCGCCGTCAACGGTGGGAGCCTCCAGCGAGTAAGCGCAATACCGGCATGCTCCCAGTAAGAGTGAGTTGCGCTCGCAGGGCGTTATGCTAGTTGTGAGGGAAGGCGAGCGCCTTGAGGTGAAGCGCATCGGGAACACCGAGCAAGCGATTGAGCCAGGCGCGCAAGGTATGCGTGGCAGGCTTGATGTAAGGGCGAGCTGCAGGGCCACAGAAGCTATGAGCGTGGTCGGTTTCGACATGCGACTGGCGGGTCAGCTGGCTTATGACGCCGCGCTGGCGTGGAGCAGACGCAGCGTGTAGCCAAAGATGGCCTGTTCTTTCGAGCAGCAATGCTCAAAGGCGGCCCCTGCGCTTCCACTCGACGCTGGCCTGCGGCGCGTGGTAGAACTGGACGATGGGGACGGACAGGCTTACGATGATGTACTGGGCATCCCGGAGCCACATCGAGGACCCGCGGGACCGCCTGACGCGGGAGGTTGATGACGCGCGCCAGATCGCCGCGGCGACGGTTGCGCCAGGAGCGTTCGAGCTGACGCGAGAAGAGGTCATGGCGCCCCTACCAGCGACTCAGCAGGAGCGCCTCCAGGCCTCACCTGCGGCATTCGCTGGCAATCGCCAGCGTGGTCAACTCCGCATCGCTACGGATGGGCGGAGCGCAGGACGCGTGAGGTGCGCGGCAAGTGGTGCGAACAGGTCGCTGATGAACGCATACATCCAGGCGCAGAAGTCGCCGAAATCGCCTGTCATCGGAGCGCCTCGGTTGGCTGGATGGGTTGGAAGATGACTCCCATGCGGCTAACCGAGCGCTCTTTGTCAACTTATCGAACGAGCGCAACACCTTAACTGAGGAAACAAGCTTCATGCGAGTCGGTCTGCAGGTTCCTAATTTCACGTATCCGGGCGGTCCAGCCGACCTGGGCGCCAGGTTCGGCGCGATCGCGCAAGAGGCTGAGCGCGCCGGGTTCTACAGCCTATGGGTGATGGACCACTTCTTCCAGATTCGAACGCAGGGGCCGCCCGAGAACGAGATGCTGGAGAGCTGGAGCGCGCTGGCCTTCGCCGCGGGGCGCACCAACCATCTGCGCCTCGGCGCCCTGGTGACTGGTGTGACGTATCGCCATCCAGGCATTCTCGTCAAGACGGCCACGACGCTCGATGTCCTCTCGCAGGGCAGAGCCTACTTTGGTGTTGGCGCCGCCTGGAACGAGCAGGAGCATCACGGGCTGGGCGTACCATTTCCGCCTGTGGCGGAGCGTTTCGAGCGGCTGGAGGAGACGCTGCGCATCGCGCGCCAGATGTGGGATGGCGATGAGGCGCCATTTGAGGGCAAGCATTACACGCTGGAACGCCCAATCAATTCGCCCAACAGCGCGCAGCGGCCCCATCCGCCGATATTGGTTGGCGGCGGCGGCGAGAAGAAGACCTTGCGGCTGGTCGCGCGATACGCGGACGCCTGCAACCTCTTCGCCCGCCTGGGTGAGGCCGAGGTGAGCCGCAAGCTGGATGTCCTGCGCGCGCACTGCGACGCCGTAGGCCGCCCCTACGCCGAGATCGAGAAGACGACGCTCGGCACGCTCACCATCACGCGGGATGGGCGCGACGGCAGTATGTCGCCCGCGCAGGCGATCGAGTACTTCCAGCGGCAGGCGGAGCTGGGGATTGATCACGCCATCTTCAACACCCCCCGTGTCTACGAGCCTGAGTTCTTCGATCTCATGGGCGCTGAGGTCATCCCGGCGGTCGAGAAGATCAGCGTCGCGGGTCGCTAGGCGCTCGTCCTTCCCGCCAGCGCTCACTAGGGGGCGCCAGGGCTGGAACCATACGGAATCATCACGAATCGGAGAGAAGCCACGCATGGCGCTTGCACCTCTAATCAGAGAATTCCTCAACGAGCGGCGATTCGCCGTCCTCGCGACCATCAACAGCGATGGCACGCCGCAACAGACCACGATGTGGTATGAACTGCGCGGTGATATCATCGTCATGAATACGACCGCCACGCGCCTCAAGAGCCGCAACCTGGCTCGTGACACCCGCGTCTCGGTCTGCATCGAAAACGGCTATCGCTATGTCACCATCGTGGGCGAGGCCGAGCTGGTGAACGAACAGGCGATCGCGCAGGAGGACATCCACCGGCTCGCCGCTCGCTATAATGGCGAGGAGATAGCGGCCCACTTGATGGCCGAGCAGTTCAGCAAGCAAGAGCGTGTCTCGATCTATCTGCCAGTCGAGCGCGTAGTCACGTATGGGTTTGAGTAGCGTATGATCGTCGCGCTTGCAGGTGGGGTCGGGGGTGCGCGGCTGGCGCATGGTCTGGCCCGCGCGCTGCCGCCAGCTGGCCTCAGCGTCATCGTCAACACCGGCGATGACTTCGACCACTACGGCCTGCGGGTCTGCCCCGACCTGGACACCGTCATGTACACGCTGGCCGATCTTGCCAACGAAGCCACTGGCTGGGGCATCGCGGGCGACACCGACGCCGCGCTGGGCATGCTGCGCCGCTATGGCGAGGACGCGTGGTTCTGGCTGGGCGACCGCGACATGGCCACCTGCCTGGTGCGCGTCGAGCGGCTGCGCGCGGGGCAGACGCTCAGCGAGGTCACGTCGGCGCTGGCCTCGGCGCTCGGCGTCAGCGCGGCGCTGCTGCCGATGAGCGACGCGCCCATCGCGACCATCGTCAACACCCCCGCTGGCCCGCTGGCCTTCCAGGAGTATTTCGTCCGCCGCCGCCATCAGGACACCGTGCTGGGCGTGCGACTGGAGGGCATCGAATCAGCGACCGCGACGCCCGCCGCGCTGGCGGCGCTCTCCCAGGCTGAAGCGATCATCCTCTGTCCATCCAATCCGTTGCTGAGCATTGGGCCGATCCTTGGCGTCGGCGGCATGCGCGCGGCTATCATGGCGGCGAAGGCGGCGGGCGCGCCGGTCGTCGCGGTCAGCCCGATCATCGGTGGGCAGGCGGTGAAAGGTCCCGCTGCTGGCAATCTGGAGGCGCAGGGCTTCCCTGTCTCGCCGCTGGGAATTGCGCGCTGGTATGGCGACCTGCTGGACGGGCTGGCGCTCGATCACGCCGACGCCGCGCTGGCGCCGGAGATCGAGGCGCTGGGCGTTCGCCCGCTGGTGACGGATATCCTGATGCGCGACGCGGCGGACCGCGAGCGGCTGGCGCGCGAGGTCCTGGCCTTCGCGGCCACATTGCGGGCGGCGCGGCCATGAGCGGCCCGGCGCTGGTAGGCGTCATCCCGCTCAACGCGCTCGACCGGGCGAAGTCGCGCCTGGCGGGCGCCCTCACACCCCAAGAGCGTCGCTCGCTGGCGCTCTGGCTGGCGGGGCGCACGCTGGCGGCGCTGCGGGCGTCGGGCGTGGTCGAGCGCGTCGCGGTCGTCAGCCCTGATTCAGAGGCGCTGGCGTGGGCGGCTGCGGAGGGCGCGGAGCCGCTGGCGCAGCCGGGGCGCGGGCTGAACGCCGGGCTGGCGCTGGCGCGCGCCTGGGCGGTACGGCAGGAGGCAGGCGCGCTGCTGATCGCGCTAGGCGACCTGCCGTTGCTGAGCGGCGACGAGGTACGGCGCTTCGTGGCGATGGGGCGGCTGCATGAGCGGCTGGTAGCGCTGGCGACCGACCGCGCGCGCGATGGCACCAACCTGCTGCTGGCGCGCCCGCCGGAGCTTGCGCCGCTGGCCTACGGGCGTGGCAGCTTCGCGCGTCACCGGCGGCTGACTCGCCGCGCGGGAGCGCCTGCGCTGCTGTATAGGGCGCCGGGCGCGGCCTTCGATGTGGATGAACCCGCCGACCTCGATGAGCTTATCGCGGCTGGCTTGTGGCGCCCGACGGGGCGCGTCTCCGCGAACATCTTGGCCACGCGGGAGGAACTATGAGCGGCTCTGAGGTCCACGGTATCCAGATCATCGGTCTGCGCGGCGCGCCTGAGGCGCGGCCCGGCGACGACCTCGCGCGCATGGCGCTTGAGGTGGCAGAGACAACGGGCGTCTCATTGGCGGATGGCGATATCCTGGTGGTGGCCCAGAAGGTTGTCTCCAAAGTCGAGGGCTTGCTGGTGGACTTGCGGACCATCGAGCCGTCAGACCTCGCGCTGCGCTATGCCCAGCAGTGGGGCCGCGACCCGCGCCAGGTGGAGGTCGTGCTGCGCGAGAGCGTTCGTATCGTGCGGATGGATCGCGGGCTGATCATCTCGCAGACGCGACATGGCTTCGTCTGCGCCAACGCAGGAGTGGACGCCTCCAACGTGCCTGGTGAGGACGCCGTGCTGCTGCTGCCGCGCGCCCCCGATGCCTCGGCTGCTCAACTGCGCGAGGATCTGCGGCGGTTGGCGGGGGTGGACGTGGCGGTGATCATCAGCGATTCGTTCGGGCGGCCCTGGCGGCTGGGGATCGTCAACGTGGCGCTGGGCGTGTCCGGGATGGCGCCACTGGCGGACTATCGCGGCCAGCCAGACGATTTTGGCCGGGTGATGTCAGCCAGCGTGATGGCGGTGGCCGACGAGGTCGCCTCGGCGGCGGAGCTTGTGGCGGGCAAGGTCAACCGCACGCCGTTCGTCATCGTCCGCGGCTACCCCTACCAGCGCGCCGACGGCAAAGGCGCCGACATCATCATGGACGCCGCCTCCGACCTCTTCAAATGAGCGCCGCGCGCTTTGGGTGAGGTGGGTCTGCAGGACTGTCGAGTTAGCTCACATCGCCTACACGTTCACTGCCCAACAGGCTAACAAGAACGCGACGCCTCTGTCATCTGCAAGCCGAGACGAAGAGCGCGGCGGTTGCTATAGACAGACCCTAGAGCAAATCTGCGAAAGATTGACAGGCAAGCTGCGGTGGCTGCTGCGTCAAACCGAGCTTGCTTACCAGCTGCCTGTCTCGCCTTTCTGCAGTTTGCTGTAGTCCATATTCCCGCGTTTTCGGCAAGGCGCGAACTAGAGGCTGTTATGAACCCTTCTAGAATGACCGAATCCGGACTCACAATCGCGGTTTCCAGTCACGTCGGAGACCAAAGCGGGCGGCGAGACGGTTGGATGTCCACCGACACGCAGGCCATTCTACGGCATTCGGTACGA
>DASTKI010000241.1:0-5650 GCA_035716045.1 Ktedonobacterales bacterium | reverse complement strand
GGGCCAACGCTCGCGCGGATTACCAGCGCGCTTCGCGAGGAGACCGGCGCGCAACTTGTCTACATCTATGTCTTCGGCGACAGCGTCCCGCACCTCCACCTGCATCTCGCGCCGCACATCGCGGGGGACGCGCTGAACGATCAGATGATACGCGGCGAGCTCGTGACGAAGAAGCTGCCCAGCGGCCTCGAATTGATCGAAAGTAAAGACTTCCCTCCGCTCCCCGAAGCCGAGCAGCGCGCCCTGGCGGAGCGCCTGCGGCGCCGCCTCGCCTGACCGCTCGGTATAGGAGAGATAGGAGCAGCCAAACGACGACGCTCCCTTCTCCCTATGGGAGAGGGGCTGGGGGTGAGGTCGCCAGCTAGTGGCCGCCGATGGCCGCGGTGGCGTTGCGGGTGGGGCGCGGCGCGGCCTTACTACGCGATTTGCCCTGCGCGGGCGGCGCGTTGCGAACAGAGGCTGGGCGACGCAGCGATTGCAGGACCATGAAGCACATCACGCTGAAGAAGAGCGCGATGAAGGCGCTGTGCATCACCTCGGCCCACACGCTGGCGCGCGTGAAGACCACCACCGCGCCCTCCAGCGCCTGCGCCAGAATGAGACCCATCGCCACCGCGCTCGCCCAATAGAAATCAGGGCGCGCGCGGCGCATCCGGCTCGCCCATAGGAACATGCCGATTATCAGCAGCACGAGGATGCCCGCCGCCATCCGGTGCGTCATGTTGATCATCGCTGGCTCCACGTTTGGCGGCAGCAGGCGGCCCGCGTCGCACAGGGGCCAGCTCGCGCAGGCCAGCGACGCATTCGTGTGCAGCACATAGGCGCCGAGATAGATCACCACGTAGGTATAGGCCGTCACGCCCCACACCAGCCAGCGGAACCCACCAGACGCCGCGCGGTCACGCAGCCTATCCCAGCGGTCAAAGCCATGGATGAACAGCGCGGTCACGAAGACGCTGGCGACCGAGAGCGACGAGACGCCGAAGTGGAACGCCAGAATCACCGCCGAGGTGGGATTCATAACCGCCAGCCCGCCCAATACCGCCTGCCCCATCAGGAAGACGAACATCAGCGGCGCCAGGATCTTGATCTCCAGGCGGTCGCGCCAGAGCGCCAGCACACCGACGATCAACGCGATCAGCAGAACGGTCACCAGCGCGACGGCGAAGCGGTGATTGAACTCGATCAGCGTGGAGCGGGCGAACTGGGCGGGAATGAACTGCCCCTTACAGAGCGGCCAGGAGTTGCCGCAACCCGCCTGGGAGCCGCTGTCCGTCACCAGCGCGCCCATCACATGCACCAGGAACAGGGCGGCCGCTGTCACGACCGAGAGCCGCCGCACGATCAGCGGCCAATCGCGCGCCGCGAGCCACTGGCGGATGGGGGAGGGGATCGATCGGGTGACGCTGCTCAGCATATTTCGCCTCGTTGGGGTGGGCGCCGCCATGGCGGCTTTTCGCGTGGGGAAGCGCATGGAACGCGGAGCGCTGGCCCCGCTCCGCTAGAGCATAACCCATCACGCCACGGCGCGCAACCGCATTGGGTCAGGCGGCGCATCGCCTCGCGCCATGCCGCCGCCAGGCGAGGAGGACTACCGCGCGTCAGCCACGTGACTGACGAAAGACACCATGACCTCCACCGCCTGCTCGTCTGAGAGTCCCTGTCGCCGGACGAGCGAGCGCCAGATGTCAAATTCGAGGGCATGGCCAATCGCGGCGCGTAGCAGCGGGAGACGCACATCAGCGCGCGCAAACGCGGCGAACAGGAGCTCATGAGCCGCGGCGTGATAGCGCGGGATATCGTCGAGAATGGCGGCCAGCGCCGGCATGCCCGGCGCGTCACGCATCACATTGGCCGTCATGGCCTCGGTTTCGCGATAGTAAGCGTAGGTGTCGCGCAACGCGCGGCGGAGCCGCTCCGCGGGCTCCGTGATGGCCTCCCACGCGGCGATATCCGGGCGTGGATGATCGGCGCGAAAGACCTGCTGGCACGCGCGGAACAACTCCCCTTCGTCAGGAAAATGGCGATAGACGGTGAGGCGCTCGACGCCCGCGCGCTCGGCGATGGCGCTGATCGTCGTCGCGGCGGGACCGATCTCCTGATGTAGCGCGGCGGTCGCCGCCGCAATGCGGCGGCGCGTCTCATCCTGACGCTCGGCGCGTCGCTTGAGTTGGTAGGCGCGCTTCTGGCTCATTCAGTGAACACTCATGTTTATTGATATTGACACGAACGCGTGCGCTCATTATACTTGCCACATCGGTAAACGTCACTGTTTAGTGAAAACGGGTGATGACTATGTTGACGAGCGAGCTAACGTCAGGCGTGGTACTGGCTGACGCTGGCGTATTCGTGCGGCTGCGGAAGCTAGGAGTGCGGCTGCTGACGCGCGGTGAGGAAACAGGCGGACGCCTGGCGGTCGTCGAGTATGTCGTGCCGCCGCACGCGATGGGCTCACCAGTCCATACCCATGCCAACGAGGACGAGATTACCTATGTGGCGGAAGGGACGGCTGGCGTCCTGATTGGCGATGAGGACTACGAGGCTGGCCCAGGCGTCACGATCCGCAAGCCGCGCGGCATCCCTCACGCGTTCTGGAACCCAGGCGATACGCCCGCGCGCCTCTTGGAGATCCTCACGCCCGCGGGATTCGAGCGGTATTTCGAAGACATGGCGGAGGCGCTGGCCGCCGCGAGCGGTGGCCAGCCAGACCTGCAGCGCGTGAGCGCGATCCAGGAGCGCTATGGTCTGACCATGGACCAGGCCAGCATCCCCGTACTGGCGCAGCGCTACGGCCTACTTCCATAGGTACGTGACGTAGGGCGGATGATATTGGGCAGTAGCGAACGGCGCTGCCAACCCTCGCCACGATACGAGGCGAGGCGCGGACTGGGTGAACGATCGCCAGCTCCGCGCCTCGCCTCGCCGTTTCGGCGGCAGGAGTCACATCCGCAAGGAGTCCCGCGAAGGAGTCTCGCGGGCCTCCGGCGCCGCTCACCCCCGTTCCGGCAACCGCGCTTGCGCTGGCGGGACGCCCCTACTCCGCTCACAGGCGAATATATCGCAGCGTGACTGTTATCCCTTCTGATTCGTCCTCGAAGATGGGAGCATGCCACTCCATAGGGCATACGCGCGCCATTATCGTCGCCGTAGAACCATCGAGCGATCAGGGAGGCATCGCGGCTGAGGGCGCCAGAAAGGATGGAAGCCGTGCCGACGCGACGCACCATTTCGGAGTCATTCCGGCTGTTCGGAGTGCGCTTTCGCTACTCTACCTCGCAGACGCTCGGGCCATCCCGGCCCAACGTTCAGGTCCATCTCACTGGCCGCGACCTGATGGAGATGCGGCGCCAGATCGAGCAAATGCGCGAGCAAGAAGCCGAGACGCAGCGACAGCATCTCGCCACGCTCAATGGGGTCGGGCGCTGGCTGCATACGCCGCTCGGCGCGATTGCGACGCTGGCGGTGTTCATCGTGGGGCTAGGGCTGGGGCTTGGCGGTAACATCCCACTCATTCTCCTCGGCCTGCCCATCGCGCTCGCCGTCATTGACTGGCGCGACTTCTCCAGCTTTCATGGCGCGATTCCGTGGAATGTCTGGCGCGCCGAGGGCAAGAACGGGCGCTGGTGGACCCTGGCGACCACCCTGGCGCTCTATGGCTGGCTCTTCATGCCCGCCGTCTATGCCATTCAGGCATGGCGGCGCGCGGGGGAGGTCAGAGACGCCGCCCACGCCGCCCTTGACGCGAAGATCGCCGCGCTCGAAGCGCAAGTCTTGCCAGCGCCCGCGCCGGTCATCCCGCCGCCACCGCCGCCCAACCCCATCACCCGCCGCTACGCCACCGACGACGAATATACGCAAGGAGCCACCAGCCTGGCGGCGGAAGGCTGGAACGTGTCGAAGGTGGCCCGCGACAAGGACAACACCATCGTCGCCACCTACACCCACCGCACAGCGACCCCGCCCACCACGCAAGCCGAGCTTTGAGCGCCCACCAGCCAGTTGCCCGACCGCCCCTGGGAACCAATCAGTCCGATGTGTGTGTGGACGCCGGGTCGTACTCATCGTCATCAGCGCCCTCATCATCGTCAACGAAGAACTCCAACTCCACAAGCGCCTGACGATAGCTGGAGCCGCTCGTCTCACATTCGACAATGGAGCCGAACCGCTTGTGGCACGCCTGACATTGCCATCCAGGCGATTCATCGGACAGGAAACACCCACCAAGGACAAACTCGCCGCTCTTAGCCCGCTGGAAGGTCTCGTAGGTTGGCAAGCCATAGACAATCGGAACAACGCTGTCCGAGCCGCACTCTGGGCAGATGGGCCTCGCCACTGTCGAACGCTGCTCGCTCACGGATCATCGCCTCCTCACATCCTTCACCCCATCACGCAATACATCATCACACCAGGTCTGTCCTCGCGCGCTCGTTATGATACACTGCCCGCGCGATAGTCGAGCGGCGGGCGAGGTGAAAGGAGCGTGGTGGTGGCGCGGGTCGAGATCAAAGGGGAGCAGCATCCCATCGGCGAAGTCTTCAGCGAGCGCTACGCCTTCTCCGTACCACCCTACCAGCGCCCGTACGCCTGGACAACCGAGCATGCGGGCGAACTGCTCGAAGACCTGCTCACCTACCTGGGGACCTCCGAGGAGCTCGTCGAAGATCTCAACCCCTACTTCCTCGGCAGCGTGGTGCTCATCAAGGGCGACCGTCCTGAAGCGCAGATCGTGGATGGCCAACAGCGCCTCATCACGCTCACCATCTTGCTCGCCACCCTGCGCGCGATGGTCCCCGCCGAATTCGCCGAGAGCATCACGCGGCGGCTCTACGAGCCCGCCGACCCGCTCAACAACATCCCCGCCCGCTACCGCCTGCGCCCCAAAGACCGCGATGCTGGCTTCTTCCAGCAGTACATCCAGAGCGAGGACGGCGTCAAGCGCCTGCAAGGCCAGATCCAGCCAGACCTGAACGAGAGCCAGCGCAACATGCTGGAGAACGCCCGCCTCTATGCCCGCGAGCTAGGCAAGCTGCCTGAGGCGCGCCGCGTGCGACTGGCGCAGTTCCTGGTGCAGCGCTGCCTGCTGGTCGTCGTCTCCACCCCCGACCTCAGCTCCGCCTACCGCATCTTCTCCGTCCTCAACGACCGCGGCCTCGATCTCTCCTACGCCGACATCCTCAAGGCCGAGATCATTGGCGAGATTCCCGAAGTCGAGCAGCGCGAGTTCACGCTGCGCTGGGAGCAGGTCGAAGAGTCGTTGGGGCGCGATGACTTCAACGCGCTCTTCGGTTACATCCGCGCCATCTTCCGCCGCACGCGCCAGCAGGGCAGCATCCTCGACGAGTTCCGCGAGGGCGTCTTCAAGGCGATCAACGACCCACGACGCCTGATTGATGACACCATCGTCCCGTATGGCAACGCGCTCTACGTCGTCGTCAACGCCAGCTACGAGCATCCCGACCGCGCAACCGTGGCCCAGGTCAATACGCTGCTCGGCTGGCTCAGCCGCATGGACAACACCGACTGGGTCCCGCCGGCGATGGTCTACATCTCGCGCTACCACGATCAGCCCGAGCGCCTGCTCGCCTTCCTGACTCAGCTGGAGCGGCTGGCCGCCTCGATGATGATCCGCCGCCGCTACACCGACAAGCGC
>DASTKI010000240.1:0-6649 GCA_035716045.1 Ktedonobacterales bacterium | reverse complement strand
CACGCCGCTGTTCTCGGTCATCCCGCTGCAACTGATCGCCTACCACGTGGCCCTGGCGCGCGGCTGCAACGTGGACCAGCCGCGCAACCTCGCCAAGTCGGTGACGGTGGAGTAGCTCGCTCGCTCACCGACGGCGGTTGTACGGCGACAATACAGTCATTCACTGCGTGAGCGACGAATGACACAGGCGAGCGGGTGGAGGCATCGCTTCCGCCCGCTTACCATTGCGAACAATTCACTCCATGAGCGGTCTATTGGACTGCAAACTCATGATGCCAGCCGCACAGCCAGATCTGGTCACTCTGACCTATGCTTGCCTGTTTGTGGCGCTCTCTAACAAGGGATCGGTTCCACCTGCAAGCTCATCCAGCCCTGACTGAAGCACCCCTCCTCGCCAGTCGCATAGCCGCGCGCGCGGCCATGGCCGCGCGCCCATGCATAGTAGGTCTGGTGAGCATGTCGGACATCTGGCCAAGGCTCGCTTTAGGTGCGACAACCCTACCCTGATGCGGTATCACGCCTGATTCGGTGGGGTACTGATTACGGCGCTGCTTGACAGGTAGCAGCTAGAGACCTACAATAGCCCTCGCGAGCAGGCTGTGGACAGCGCTCGGACCGAACAGCTCGGATGGACCTTGGCCAGAACTCGGATGGAACTCGGACGGAGGCGTGGACCATCGTCCCCTCGCCTGATCAGCAGCTCGTGCGACGAGAGGTATGCACGTGGGTGAGCGAGACGCGGATCCGACCCGGGACGCGGCGCCCGGCGGCCTGACCGGCTCTACATTGGGCGGTTTCGAGTTGATCTCCCTGCTCGGCGCTGGCGGCATGGCAGAGGTCTATCGCGGCTATGACCGAAGCCTCCACCGTGAGGTCGCCGTTAAAGTGCTGCCCAGGGGTGTTGCGCGGGATCCTGAGTATGTGGCCCGCTTCCGTAGCGAGGCGCAGGCCGTCGCGGCGCTGAACCACCCCAACATCGTGCCCATCTTCCATTTCGGCGAGGAGCGCGGCCTGCTCTACCTCGTTATGCCTGTGCTCAAGGAGTCGCTGCGCGAGCGGATGATACGGGAGGGCGTTCTGGATCCGGTCGAGGCGGTGGCCCTGTGCGTAGAGGTCGCCGACGCGCTGGATGCCACGCACCGCCAGGGGTTGGCGCATCGGGATGTCAAGCCCGAAAATATCCTGCTGAACGACGAAGGTCGGCCGCTGCTGAGCGACTTCGGGATCGCCCGGGAGGTGGAAGCGCTGCGCGACGCGAGCGCAGTGCGCACGCTGTCTGGCTCGGGCTTGCCAGTTGGGACTCCTGAGTACATGGCCCCAGAGCAATTGCGCGGGGCCGTGGCCGACCAACGGGTGGATGTGTATGGACTGGGCGCAGTCCTCTACGAATTGCTCACCGGGCATGTGCCCCATGAGGGGCTCACACCCTACGACGTGGCGGCTCGGGCGCTTACCGAAGCGCCACGGTCCCCGGCGGAGTACAATCCTGCTCTGTGGACCTCGCTGGCGGATGTGGTCCTGGGCGCGGTGGCCTCCGATCCCAACCTGCGCTACCCCGACATGTCCAGCATGGCCGAGGCGCTGCGCCGGGCTATGGTCGCCCGGGGCTCAAGCACGTACATGAGCGAGCGCGCGAGTCTTATAGACGCGCCTCGACGTCCAGCTCAGCCGCGCATGGTTCCTGCTGGAGACACACAATGGGACAGGTGGGGTCTATCAGGCCTTACGGCGGGCATCGCCCGGCGGCGGAGCGTGGCGACCAGGAACCTGCGCCAGCGCCGCCTCCAGTGGCTGGTGGCGGTGGTGTCGGGCATCCTTGCGCTAGCGGTTCTGGCGCTGGGCGCCTTTGGGGCCGGTCGCGTCCTCTTCGCCTCCCAGGCATCGGCCACAGGGCCCACCACCTCTACAACGTCCACAACGCCGATCAGCACTCTGCCGATCGCAGCGACCACGCCCACGGTCGCGCCGACAGCGACGCCCACCCCGACCAGAGCGCCTGCCCCCGGCCCGACCGCTACCCCGCTGCGTACACCGACCATGGTGGCGAGCGCCAGTCCCCTCAGGTTCCAGCCCTACCCGCCTGCTCCTCAGACTCCAACGAATTGTGTCGCCACGCAGAAGCTGACTAACATCAGCGCGGTGGACGCGCGGTGGTCGTGGAGCAATGCCCCTGCTGCCAGCGGATGGCAGTACAACACTGCTGGTCTCAGCAGCAAGTGGCAGGCGTTTCCGGCGCCGTTGACCATGACCACTCCGCCCAATAGCAGTGTTTACGTGTACATCAAGACCGGCTACGACAAGACCTACGGGTGCGCGAAACTGAGTACGGTAGCCACGATCACAGTCGCGAGCGGCTCAGGCGCAAGGTTCTCCGTCTCATATTAGCCGCCGCTGAGCCATAGCAGGGAGCTCGTGGCGCCGCGCCTGCGCCTCGCGGCGCTTGCGCCCGCTGGCCGCCTGCGCGGCGCGCTGGATATATGCGACGCATCGCGGGTTTCATGCGGGCGCGTTGACATCGCGGCGGGCCGCTCCGTATACTTTAGATTGTGTAGCGGCGCGGCGTGGCGCTGGCTGAGTGGGAGGAACGACCCTTCCAGCCGTTATCCCAACCACCTGCCCTCTCGCGTCTGACTACGCCAGACATTCCTTTGTCCGGACGTCCCAGAGGCGCTCCCAGATGGGTGGTTAAGGATAACATGGAGCGTGGTGAGACGGCGCGGTCTCGCTGTGGACGCTTGATCACGAGACCGACGATTTCCCACATTTCACCACTCACCAGCTGAGAGGCAAAGCCGGCATGGAACAGAACCTCCGTATTCCGGGGCCGACGCCCATCCCCCCGCAGGTCGCCGAGGCGCTGACGCGCCCGATGATCAACCATCGCGGGCCGGAGTTCGCCGAGATCCTCGGACGGGTCACTGAGCAGCTCCAGTACTTCTTCCAGACATCGCAGCGCATTCTCACCTTCCCCTCATCCGGCAGCGGCGGCTGGGAAGCTACCGCCGTCAACTTGTTCAACCCCGGCGATGCCGTGCTTTCCGCGCCGATTGGCGTCTTTGGCGAGCGCTTCGCGAAAGTCGGTGAAACCTTTGGGCTGAACGTGACGCGCGTCGAGACGGAGTGGGGCCAGGCCGCCGATCCGCGGGCCGTGGCGGAGGCGCTCTCCCGCCTGCCGGAGGCCAAGGGCGTCTTCCTGACGCAGAACGAGACCTCCACCGGCGTGATGAACGATATTCAGGCGCTGGCCAAGGCTATTCGCGCCGTCCGCCCAGACGTGCTCATCTGCGTGGACGCCGTCAGCTCGCTGTCGTGCGTAGACCTCCAGATGGACGCCTGGGACCTGGATGTCGTGCTGACCGGCTCGCAGAAGGGCTGGATGGTTCCACCCGGCCTGGCGATGATCGGCGTCAGCGAGCGCGCGTGGGCCGCGCATCAGCAGTCGCGCATGCCGCGCTTCTACTGGGATTTCACCCGCGCCGCCAAGTCGGCTGAGAAGGGCCAGACACCCTACACACCGCCGGTCAATATCTTCTTTGGCCTCGATGTCTCGCTGGCGATGATGCGCGCGGAGGGCCGCGAGGCGATCTTCGCGCGCCATCAGCGCTGCGCCGACCTGACCCGCGAGCGCGCCGTCGCGATGGGGCTGGAGCTCTTCGCCAATCCCGCCGTGGCCTCCAACACCGTCACCGCCGTCAAGGCGCCGGAGGGCATTGGCGCGAAGGCGATCACCAAGGCCCTGCGCGAGCAGGAGAGCGTGGTGATCGCTGGCGGGCAGGAGCGGCTGGAAGGCCAGATCATCCGCATCGGCCACCTTGGCTACGTGCATGAGCCGGATATGGCGGCGTGCATGGACGCGCTGGAGCGACAGCTCAAGGCGCTTGGCTATCAGGTCCCCGCCGCCGCGCGCATCTGATCCGGAGAGCTGCGAGCGTGATGCGATGAATGAGATGATGGAGCGTGTGCGCGGGGGCGCATACGCTCCATCGCTCGTTTGACGCCATTGCGCAACTGAACCGAGAACACGACAAGAGTACTGAAGGCGAAGAGAGACAAATGAGCGATCAGAGCAGCGCCCGCCCACACGTGCTTGTGGCTGACCCTATCGCCGCCGAGGGTATCGAGATCCTGCGCGGCTTCGCGGAGGTGGACGAGCGTCACGGGCTGGGCGTGGACGGCCTGATCGCCGCCATCCCAGCGTATGACGCGCTGGTGGTGCGCAGCGAGACGAAAGTGACCGCGGAGGCCATCGCCGCCGCTACGAAGCTGCGCATCATTGGCCGGGCGGGGGTTGGCGTGGACAATATAGACATCGAGGCTGCCACCCGGCGCGGTGTCATCGTCGTCAACTCACCGACCGGCAACATCGTCGCCGCCGCCGAGCATACCATCGCGCTGCTGCTGGCGATGGCGCGTCGCATCCCCGCCGCCAATGACGCGATGCGCGAGGGCCGCTGGGAGCGGTCGAAGTTCGTCGGCGCCGAGGTGCGCGGTAAGACGCTGGGTATCGTCGGCCTGGGCAAGGTGGGCTCGGAGGTGGCGCGGCGCGCGGGCGAGAATGGCCTGGGCATGCGGCTGCTCGCCCACGACCCCTACGCCAACCCCGACAACGCGCGCAAGCTGAACGTCGAGCTGGTCAGCATGGATGAGCTTCTGGCGGAGTCGGACTTCGTGACGCTGCATACCGTGCTCAACGCTGGCACGCGCGGCCTCATCAGCGTGGAGGAGTTGGCGAAGATGAAGCCCACCGCGCGCGTCATCAACTGCGCGCGCGGTGGCGTCGTGGACGAAGAGGCGCTGCTGGCGGCGCTCAAGGAGAACCGCCTTGCTGGCGCCGCGCTGGATGTCTTCACCAAGGAGCCGCCATTCACTTCGCCGACGCTGCGGGAGCTGATCGCCGATGCGCGCGTGATCGTGACGCCGCACCTGGGCGCCTCGACTGAGGAGGCGCAGGTCAGTGTCGCGGTGGACGTGGCCGAGCAGATGCGCGACGTGTTCCGTGGCGAGGCGCCGCGCGCGGCGGTCAACGCGCCGCTGATCCTGCCGGAGACGCTGCGCGCGCTGGAGCCATGGATGGAGTTGGTGGAGAAGCTGGGCCATCTGTGCACGCAGCTGCGCCCCGCCCCGCTGAAGCGCGCCGAGTTGAGTGTCGCGGGCGAGCTGGCCCAGTTCGATACGCGGCCGCTGACGACCGCGCTGATCCGGGGACTGCTGGAGCCCATCTCTGAGGCGCGCGTCAACCTGGTGAACGCCCATGTCGTCGCGAAGGAGTGGGGGCTGGAGGTCACGGAGAGCCGCTCGACGGCCTATGAGCAGTACGCCAGCCTGGTGACGGTGCGCGTCAGCCCCGATGGTGACGACGAGGAGACGACGACGCTGGCGGGCACGATCACCTGGGGCGAGCCGCGCATCGTGCGGGTGGACCGCTACGCGACGGACTTCACGCCGCGCGGTCACATCCTGCTGGCGCGCAATATTGATCGGCCTGGCATGATCGGTAAAGTGGGCGTGATCCTGGGCGAGGCGGGCGTCAACATCTCGCACATGGATGTGGGCACGGTGGCCGCCGCCATGGCGCCTGGGCGGGCGCGACAGCCTGGCGGTGAGGCGCTGATGGCCCTCTCACTAGATGACGCGCCGCCGGAAGACGCCGTCGAGCGCATCCGCGCCACCGACGGCATCATGGACGTGCGCAGCGTACGAATCTAGCGCGAATATACCTCTCGCTTGACCACCAGGCGACCCGCGCCTACAATGGCTGAGCCAGGTTGTGGCGCGGACAGCGCCTGTATGGGCGCGGCAGCGCGTAGCGCGAGGATTATCGCATGGGATTCATGAAGGCCGGAAACATCGTCTATCTCATTCTGGGCATCGGCGTCGCCGTCCTCGGCCTGTTCCTCTTGCTCGTATCACTGGTGTTGGGTGATACCAGCAATGCCGTATATGGCGGGGTCCTCGTCATCATCGGTGGCGTCCGTATCCTGTGGAGCATTGGTCGCATTGTGATGGCGAACCAGCTGCAAGCGCAGCAGAACCAGCAGGCGCAGCGGATCATGTACACCGGCCAGCAGCCGGGCTATCCACCGCAGCCGGGCTATCCGGCCCAGCCGGGCTACGGTCAGCCAGGCTACCCACCGCAGCCGGGCTACGGTCAGCCGGGGTACCCTTCTCAGGCGGGTTACGGTCAGCCAGGGTATCCCTCTCAGGCGCAGTATCCGCCGCAGCCGGGCGCATATGGCCAGCAGCAGGGCTACCCGCCACAGCCCGGCTACCCGCCACAGCCGGGCTATTCCGGCGAGCAGTACCCGCCACATCAGGGGCCGCAGCAATAGCGCTTATTGCGCGCGCGCTCAACCGCGCCCTGCTTGCGCGGCAATACCTGCTAGGGCGGGTGGAGCTTCGCGCTATCGAAGCGATTGAGCGCCTGGCTGGCATGCAGGCGCAGGCGCCTCTTGCGCCATATGTTGGCCTCTGGGCGCGGCTGGAAGGTTTCCAGCCTGGTGAGTTGTCTGGCTTGCTGACTGACCGGCAGGTAGTTCGCATCGCCTTGATGCGCTCGACCATCCATCTGGTCACCGCGCGCGATTGTCTGGCGTGGCGCCCACTCATCCAGCCGGTGTTGGAGCGCGCCTTCAAGGGGTCCTTCGGCAAG
>DASTKI010000239.1:0-2875 GCA_035716045.1 Ktedonobacterales bacterium | reverse complement strand
AGCGGTCCAGTCCGACGGCGCGCACGTCTACTTCATAGACGCCCCCGCCTACTTCGCTCGCGAGGGTACCATCGGCTACCCCGACGACGGCGAACGCTTCATCCTCTTCAACCGCGCCGCGCTGGAGCTAACCCGCGAGATTGGCTGGTCGCCCGACATCGTCCACTGCCACGACTGGTACGCCAGCATCACCCCCAACCTGCTCAAGACCACCTACCGCGACGACCCCATCCTCAAATCCGCCGCCAGCATCCTCACCATTCACAATCTCCAGTATCACGGCATCTTTGGCTACCGCATCCTCGAAGTCGCCGGCATCGAGCAGAAGCCCTTCCTCCAGCCGGAAGACAACCAGCGCGAGGCCGTAGACCTGCTGGGGCGCGGCATCGAGTACGCCGACCTCATCAGCACCGTCAGCCCACGCTACGCCGCCGAGATCCTCACCGACGAGTACGGCGAGGGTCTGCATCGCCTGCTGCGCGCGCGCAAAGACCGCCTCTACGGCATCCTCAACGGTATTGACGTCGAGCAGTTCGATCCCGCGACCAGCGATGCCATCGAGGCGCACTACGACGCCTTCTCCATCGAGCGGCGCGCCGCCAACAAGCGCGCCCTGCAGCGCCGCTTCTCCCTGCCAGTAGACGAGAGCGTGCCGCTAATCGCCATCATCTCGCGCTTCAACCGCGCCAAGGGCTTCGAGCTGCTCGATCTCACCTTCGCCCCCATCCTCGAGCAGGGCGCGCAGATTGTCGCCCAGGGCGCGGGCGAGCCGCGCTATGAGAAGATGATGCAGCGCCTCTCCGCCCGCTATGCGCGCCAGTTCAACTTCCAGCGCACCTTCAGCGCCGAGCTCACCCAGCGCGTGCTCGCTGGCGCCGACATGCTGCTGATGCCCTCACTCGTCGAGCCGGGCGGCGTCACCCAGATGCAGGCCATGCGCTTCGGCTGCATCCCCGTTGTCCACCGTGTCGGAGGCCTCGCCGACACCGTCTGTGAGTTCGACCCCATGGGCGATGGCGGCAAAGGGAGCGGCAACGGTTTCAGCTTCACCGCCTGGAGCCCCTTCCACCTCTTCGCCGCCGTCGCTCGCGCCCTGGAGGCCTACCGCTTCGGCCCGCAGTGGCAGGACCTCATGCAGCGCGCCATGCTCGCCGACTACTCCTGGGACGCCTCCGCCGAGCAGTACGTCGCCCTCTACCGCCGCGCCGCCGAACTGCGCCGCCTCGCCGCCGCCCGCGCCGGGTAGCCGCCGCACGGATCGTGACTCGCTTGTGCGGTAAGCAGGCGAGAATGTGACGTTACCGGAGAAGCCGGGCGGCCATACTGCTGGATGGCTGGCAGGATCACCGCATCCTCGCTGGAGATGCGCAACGTTCTGCATGTGAGGTGAGCGCGAGCGGGCGCCATGCCATGTCACATGGCGTCCGCTCGGATCGGTCACGAAAGCTCAATGCGCGGGGCGTAGCGGCGTATCATTCCCCATGCGTGGGCGCCTGCGCTCCCACCGCCCGTCCGGCGCCTCCTCCGGCACTTGCGGCTCTCCATCGCCCAGTCCTAGCGCCTCGCGCAAGCGCCTCAACGCTACCAGCTCCTCCAGCCTATCCATCACGGCGCCATCCATCCGCTCCACCGCGCGCTCAGGGGCGTTGGTCGCGCCATCGGGCGCCCGCTCATCATCGTTCCTCGCCATTGGCGTCCTCCTCGTCATGCGCCTGGTTAGGGGCGCGAGCCCAGGTGGCCAGCCGCTCCGGCCATCTGTGACCACTATGGCCGGAGCCTATGGCTCAAGTCAGCCGGACACTCAGGACACTTGCCCCGCACAATGCGGACACTTCATGTGGACAGCTGCGCCGCGCAGCGCTCTATGCCTGAATTGGCCCGGATTCTCCATGTCCTATGCGCTTGAGATCGCGCCAGATCAAGTGCTAGGATAGGAGGCGCGCGGCTGTGCGATTCCATCAGGCGTGTGCGGCGCTGGAGGAGGAGTGCGAAGGGGGCGTGAGAGGCGCCCACGTGGCAGGATATTGTGGTTTGAAGGGGAAAGGCGGCGTTTGACGCTCATGGATATGCGTCGTCTCACGCGTGCGTCTGGAGCGCGCTATGCCTGATACAGGTTCCTTCGCCACGCTCCTCAGAACGTACAGGAAGCGCGCGCGCCTGACACAACGCGCGCTGGCCGAGGCCTGCGACATAGACCCCTCGACCATTGGCAAGCTAGAGCGTGGCGAGCGCGTGCGCGCCTATCCCTACACCATTTCCCAGATTGCGGCCGCCCTATCCCTCTCCCCTGAAGAGCACGCGTTGCTCTCCGCCGCTGCTGGGCGCGCATCGGGCCTGGCGCCGTCAGCCATAGAGCCACCACCCGCGCAGGACGAGCCACCCGCGCTTGACGGTCCAGAGGAGGTGGAGACGGAAGCGGGAGGCGAATACTTCCTGGCTGGCCCCATCGTGGATGCGGACCCAGGCGGCGCGGCTGGCGACGCGGGCGCGCCAGCGCTAGATCCGCGCGGCTGGAGGCTCGACATCCTCGCCGCGCTCACCATCAGCGTGGGCTGGTTGCGCTGGGGCGCCGATCGCATGCCCGCGCGGCGCAAGGCCACCCTCCTCGCGATCGCGGGCGTGGCCCTGGTTGCCGTGACTGTTGCGGCGTATGTGTTCGCGCAGGTTGGGCCCGCGGTCGCGGCGACGCGCCCCTTCGCATCGGCGGGCGCGCAGGGCTGGCTGGTCTCAGAGCGGAAGGCGACCGACCTGCCGCGCGTTCTCGCGGTCATGAACGCCCAAACCGGCGCATGGCGGCCGCTCTGGCCCGACGAGCGCGCGCTCAGCGCCACCCAGGCGCCCGCCAGCGCGGGCGGCCTCGCGCTCTCGCTGGCGC
>DASTKI010000238.1:0-10851 GCA_035716045.1 Ktedonobacterales bacterium | reverse complement strand
GGTGATCCCGGGGGACAACATCACGATGGCGGTCGAGCTGGGCACGCCGGTGGCGTTGGAGGAGGGCAGCCGCTTCGCCATCCGCGAGGGCGGCCGCACGGTCGGCGCCGGCGCCGTCACCAAGGTCGAAGTCTAACGCGCAGGCAGGCCCCGTTCCCTGGAATAGGGAGCGGGGCCTGCGATACATGTGTGGAGGGGGCGACCTCACCTCCTGGCCCCCTCTCCTCCGCGGAGGAGAGGGGAACGGTGGGGCTGAGGAGGCATGACTCCTGGATAGGAGCGTGCTCGCAACACCGCTCCGCTCGTTTCTATACATGCCCTTGTTATGCCCCGATGTCGCGCGGTGGCGTACGCATGCGGGCGACATCGGCGACGCGGCAAAGAGAGAGTGGGTATGGCGACCACAACCAAGCAGCGCATCCGTATCCGGCTGCGGGCGTATGACCACCGGATACTGGACCAGAGCGCGACGCAGATCGTCGAGACGGCGCAGAACACTGGCGCGCGCGTCTCAGGGCCGGTGCCGCTGCCAACGGAGATCGCGAAGTGGACGGTGATTCGCTCACCGTTCATTGACAAGGACTCGCGCGAGCAGTTCGAGATCCGCACGCACAAGCGGCTGATTGACATCGTAGACCCCAACCCGAAGACGGTGGACTCGCTGACCCGGCTGAACCTGCCGGCAGGCGTGGACATCGAGATCAAGCTGCTGAACGCCTGAGGCGGAAGCCCAGGCGTTTCGGCGGCGCCTTGCCGGCGCGATCAGGCGTCGGGTTCAGGGCGTCGGCACGAGGGGCGAGAAGCTCGGAATGCGCGACCATGCGCTAGGAGCCGTACGGTTCCTAGCGGAGAGAGTCGCCGCCGTATCTGCGAGTGAGCGCGCCAGGCGCGCGATAGCCTCGCGGGCACGGTACCAGCCAGGTGGGCATGCTGGCCCGGTTGGCTGGTGGAACGAGCGCCTGGCGCCTCGTGACGCGCGCGCCCAGGAGAAGGGCGAATGTTGAGTGCATTGCTAGGCCGCAAAGTGGGCATGACCCAAGTCTTTGGGGCCGACGGAACGGCCATCGCCGTGACGGTCATCGAGGCGGGCCCCTGCACTGTCACGCAGGTCCGCACGAAGGCGAAAGATGGCTACGAGGCGGCGCAGATCGGCTTCGGCGAGAAGAAAGCCAAGCGCGAGACGCGCCCCATGCTAGGGCATCTGGGGCACAGCCTGCCGCAGACCGAGCGGCAGCGCCGCAAGCAGCAGCAGGAGAGCGCCAAGGCCCGGCAGGAAGCGCGCAAGCGCGCGAGCACGCAGACCGAGGGCGCCGAGGCGTCCGAGACCGAGGCTGAGGTCGCCGAGGCGGCGGACGCAGGACAGGCGAAGGGCCGCGCGAGCGCTCGCCGCCGCCGTGGCGCGGGGCTGGCGATGGGGCCGTTCAAGGTGCTGCGCGAGGTCAAGATCATTGACGGAACGCAGCCGGAAGTCGGCTCGGTCGTCACAGTTGACATGTTCAACGAGGGCGAGCAGGTTGACCTGATTGGAACCTCGAAGGGCAAGGGCTTCGCTGGTGTCATGAAGCGGCACGGCTTCCGCGGCGGTCCGCGCACGCACGGTCAGTCTGACCGCGCGCGCCGGCCTGGCTCGATCGGCCCAGGCACCACGCCGGGCCGCGTCTTCAAGGGTACGCGCATGGCTGGCCGGATGGGCGGCGAGCGCGTGACAGTGAAGGCGTTGGAGGTCATTCAGGCGGACCCGGAGCGCAACCTGCTAGTCATCCAGGGGGCCATTCCAGGGCCGAACGGCGGCATCGTGCTCATTCGCAAGAGCGCCGCGCAGATAGCGCAGGCCGCGCGAAGCGCCGCGTCGCGCGCCTAGAGCGGGGTGAGGAGTACAGAAGATGCCATCCGCGAGTGTCTATGATATGGAGGGCCAGGTCCTCCGCGAAGCTGACCTGGATAGCTATGTCTTCGGCGCCCCGGTCAATACGGCCGTGCTGCACCAGGTGGTGACGGCGCAGCTGGTCAACCGGCGGCAGGGCACGGCCTCGACCAAGACCCGCGCGCATGTCGCTGGCGGCAACAGCAAGCCGTACCGCCAGAAGGGCACCGGCCGCGCCCGCCAGGGCTCGACCCGCGCGCCACACTGGCGCGGCGGCGGCAATGTCTTCGGCCCGCGCCCGCATACCTACGATCGCGCGATTCCGCGCAAGATGAAGCGCCTCGCGATTCGCAGCGCGCTCTCCGATAAGGTGGCCAACGGCCGCCTGCTGCTGATAGACTCGCTGACGTTCGAGGAGCCGCGGACGAAGGACATGGAGACGCTGCTTGCGGCGCTGCCAATCGAGCGCAACGTGCTGGCGCTGATGCCTGAGCGGGACGAGAATGTGATCCTCTCCGCACGCAACATCCACCGCATCAAGGTGGGGCATGTCGAGAGCATCAACGTCGTCGAGCTGTTGAAATATGACGCCGTGTTGATGCCCGTGGCCACGGTGGAGCGCATCATCGAGAAGTTCGGCGCCGAGGCGGATGACGCCCTGACGGCCAAGCGTCATCCGCGCGCGGCGGAGCGCCGCAAGGCCCGCCGCGTGGCTGCCGCGGCCACCGCCAGTAAGGCGGGGGAGTAGACCACCATGGAACATACGGACGTCATCAAGCAGGGCGTCATCACCGAGAAGAGCGTGATGCTTGAGAGCGGCCAAGCGCCCAATGGGGCGCAGGGGCTGCCGCGCTACACGTTCGAAGTGGCGCTTGAGGCGAGCAAGCCGCAAATCCGCCAGGCGGTCGAAGCCCTGTTTGGGGTGAAAGTCGTCAAGGTCAATACGATGCGCATGCCGGGCAAGACCCGCACGCTGCGCACGCGCCGGGGCATCTACCGTAAGGAGGCCCGGCCGTGGAAGAAGGCGATTGTGACGCTGGCCGAGGGCCAGTCTATCGCGGAGCTGCAGGCGTAAGCCGCGCCGGGGAGGACAGACATGGCCGTACGAACCTATAAGCCGACGTCCCCTGGGCGTCGCCTGATGTCGGTCTCCTCCTTCGAGGAGATCACCCGCTCCCGGCCCGAGCGCTCGCTGTTGGCGAAGAAGGTCTCGAAGGCGGGACGCAACAATCAGGGCCGCATCACGTCGCGGCACCGCGGCGGCGGCGTGAAGCGTCGCTACCGCATCATTGACTTCAAGCGCGACAAGTATGGCGTGCCGGCGAAGGTCTTCTCGATCGAGTATGATCCGAACCGCTCGTCGCGCATCGCGCTGCTGCACTATCTCGACGGCGAGAAGCGCTACATCATCGCACCCAACGGCTTGAAGGTCGGCGACCGCGTGATGAGCGGACCGGAGGCCGAGATTCGCGTGGGCAACGCGCTGCCGCTCAAGAACATTCCCACTGGCACGATGATTCATAACATCGAGCTGTATGTGGGCAAGGGCGGCCAGATCGTCCGCGCGGCGGGCGCGGCGGCGCAGCTGATGGCGAAGGAAGGCGACTACGCGCAGGTGCGCCTGCCTTCCGGCGAGCAACGGCTGGTCCATATCAACTGCATGGCGACGATTGGCCAGGTAGGCAATCTCGATCACGAGAACGTGCGCCTGGGCAAGGCGGGCCGCTCGCGCTATCTGGGCCGCCGCCCGCACGTGCGCGGCTCGGTGATGAATCCGGTAGACCACCCGCACGGCGGCGGCGAGGGCCGCGCGCCAATCGGCGGACAGCCACAGACCCCATGGGGCCAGCCGGCGATGGGCTACCGCACGCGCCACAACAAGCGCACCGACAAGTTTATCGTCCGGCGGCGTAACGCCGGTAGGGGCCGCTAAGGCGCAACTGGCGTCTTGCGGGAACGCCTGAGGAGAACAAGAGGCTATGTCGCGTTCGACAAAGAAAGGCCCCTACATCCACCCATCGCTGCTCAAGAAAGTCGCGGCGATGGTGCGGAGCGGGGACAAGCGCGTGATCAAGACGTGGTCGCGCGCCTCGACGATCATCCCCCAGATGGTGGGGCTGACGATGGGCGTGCACAACGGCAAGCAGCACGTGCCGGTCTACGTCACGGAAAACATGGTGGGCCACAAGCTCGGTGAGTTCGCGCCAACGCGGCATTTCCGCGGGCACGCGGGCGGCAAGAGCGAGCGGACCACCTCGGTGCGCTAACGCGCGGGAAGGTAAACGATTCGCATGCAAGCATGGGCTACCGCGAAGAACGTGGGCCATCCCCCGCGCAAGGTGCGCCGCGTGACCGAGACGATCCGCGGCCGCCGGGTGGGCGAGGCCCTGGCGATTCTCAAGTTCCTGCCGAATACGCCAGCGATCGACGTGTATAAAGTCGTGGCGTCAGCGGCGGCGAACGCTGAAAACAATTATGAGATGGACCCGGATGGGCTGTGGGTGATGAACGCCGTCGTGGACGAGGGCATCACCATCAAGCGGGTGCGGGCGCGCTCACATGGGCGCTCCTCACGCATCCTGCGGCGCTCGTCGCACATCACGGTAACCGTCACAGACGATCCAGCCGACATCCCGGCGGGCGCGCGGCGCGCGGCCCGGCGGCAGGCGTAGGCGGACAGAGGAGGCGCTCGATTGGGCCAGAAGGTACATCCTACCGGCTTCCGCCTGGGCGTGATTGAAGGCTGGCAGTCACGATGGTATGCCCGGCGTGATTACAAGGATCTGCTCGCGGAGGACCGCGTCCTGCGCGCGCACATCAACAAGCGGCTGGCGAATGCGGCGGTCTCCAAGATCGAGATCGAGCGGGTGGCCGGCAATATCTCGGTGACGGTGCATACGGCGAAGCCGGGCATCGTGATCGGGCGCAGCGGTGAGAGCGTAGAGCGGCTGCGCCTTGAGCTCGAGGCGGCGATCAACAAAGGCGTAGACGCCAAGGCTCGGAAGAAGGTGCGCCTGAGCATCCACGAGATTCGCAACCCTGAGGTGGATGCGACCCTCGTGGCGCGCAGTATCGCCGAGCAGCTGGAGAAGCGCGTGGCCTTCCGCCGCGCGATGAAGCAGGCCGTTCAGAAGGCGATGCGCGGCAACGCGAAGGGCATCAAGATCGTCTGCGGCGGTCGCCTGGGCGGCGCCGAGATCGCGCGGGTCGAGAAAGAGGTCGAGGGGAGCGTGCCGCTGCAGACGCTGCGCGCGAACATTGACTACGGCCAGACTGAGGCCCACACCACCTATGGCGTGATCGGCATCAAGGTCTGGATCTACCACGGCGACATCCTGCCGGAGAAGGCGCGCGCCGCGGGCCTTGGCGCGGCGTCGGCGGCCACCCAGGTCAGCCTGGAGGGCGAGCGTCGGGGCGAGCGCCGTGATGAGCGCGGTGGCCGCGGCGAGCGGCGCGACGACCGCGGCGGTCGCGGTGGGTACACTGGCGGTCGCGGCGGGTACACCGGCGGTCGCGGCGGCGAGCGCCGTGATGAGCGCGGCCCACGCACAGGCGGCCCGCGCACAGGCGGCCCGCGGGCAGGCGCCGCGGGTGGAACAGGCATCGCCAACGCGGGGCGCCCGGCCCCGCGGCCACGCCCCGTCGCCCAGCCAGCCCCGCAGGCTGCGCCCGCTGAGCCAACTGCCGCGCCGGCTGAGGCGCCCACTCCGAGCGCGGAGCAGTCCGCTCCCGCACAGGCGCCGCAGACGGAATCGTCGGACGAGTAGTCGCGCAGAGGACGCGCGCAAGCGTCCGATGCTCATGATGTTCTCGCTGGTCTTGGGCTGTCTGGGTTCGCCTCTGGATGAGGCGGCCTGGATGGCAGCGGCCAGCGAACTGGAGCAACAGACATGTTACTGGCGCCAAACCGAACCAAATATCGTAAGCAGCATCGCGGGCGCATGAAGGGGGCCGCGCACAGCGGCAACACCATCGCGTTCGGCGAGTTCGCCTTGCAGGCGCTCGAGCCGGTCTGGCTCGAGGCGCGGCAGATCGAGGCCGCCCGTATCGCCATGAACCGCTACATCAAGCGTGGCGGCAAGGTGTGGATTCGGGTGTTCCCCGACAAGCCGGTCTCGGCGAAGCCCGCTGAGACGCGCATGGGCTCTGGCAAGGGCGCGACCGATCACTGGGTCGCGGTTGTCAGGCCAGGGCGGATTCTCTTCGAGCTTGGCGGCGTGCGCGAAGAGGTGGCCAAAGAGGCGATGCGCCTGGCCTCCAATAAGCTGCCGATCAAGACCAAGTTCCTCGTCAAGCAGGAGGGCGAAGGTGTCGAAACTGAATGAGCGACGCCGCGAAATCCATGCGATGAGCGAGGAACAGTCGCAGCAAGAGCTGGCTGACCTGCGACGCAAGCTGTTCGAGCTGCGCCTGCAGAAGACACGCGGAGAAGTCAAGGATAACCGGCAGTTCCCGAAGATTCGGGCCGACATCGCGCGGCTGACTCATCACCTGAGCGAGCTACGGCACGCTGAGGTGATGGAGGCCAGCGGTGAGCTGGCCGTTGAAACCGCCGGAGAGGAGTAAGAGATGAGCGAATCCACGCCATCCTCGCCAGCCGGCGGCCAGAAGGCGCCGCGGGCGCCGCGGGCGCCGCGGGCGCCGAAGACCACCGGGACGACGGGGACCACGAGAACAACCAGAACGACCAAGGCCGCGAAGCCGGAGACGGCGGCGCCCGCCAAGCCTACCCGCGCCCGCGCGACCAGGGCCACCGCGGCCGCCGCGCCCAAGCCGGCGTCCACGTCCACGCGCCGCCAGCAGCGGACGGGCCGTGTGGTGAGCGACAAGATGCAGAAGACGATTGTCGTCGCCGTCGAGACGCTCAAGCGGCATCCGCTCTACAAGCGAACGTACAAGTCCACCACGAAGTTCAAGGCGCACGACGAGCATAACGACGCGCGCATGGGCGACATGGTGCGCATCGAAGAGACTCGCCCGCTGAGCAAAGACAAGCGCTGGCGGCTGGTAGAGATCATGAGGCGTGCGGCGCAGGCGCCGTCTGTGGCGCAGGTTGTGGCGGAGCTCGAGCCGGAGGTGGAGGGCTAAGCCATGATCCAGGTACAAACCCGGCTCAAGGTGGCCGATAACACCGGCGCGAAAGAGATCATGTGCATTCGCGTGATGGGCGGCTCCAACCGCAAAATCGCGAGTGTGGGTGACATCATCAAGGCGTCGGTGAAGCAGGCGGCGCCCAATAGCGCGGTCAAGAAGGGCGAGGTTGTCACGGCGGTGGTCGTGCGCGTCGCCAAGGAGTATGCGCGGCCAGACGGCAGCCATATCCGCTTCGACGACAACGCGGCGGTGATCATCTCGGCGGGCAACAACCCGCGCGGTACCCGCATCTTTGGCCCGGTCGCCCGCGAGCTGCGCGAGCGCGCGTTCATGAAGATCATCTCACTCGCGCCGGAAGTGCTCTAGCTGGAGCGAGGATACCAGGGCGGGCGCGCAGACAGCGCCGGGCGCCGCTGGACGGTCCGATGTGGGCCAGGAGCGGCGCGCGGCGAGATGTGGACGCCCGCTGGTGAGCGGACGAGACCACGGGCCAGCCAGGCCCAGCCTGGCTGGGGTCGTGACAACGGCCAAAGGGCAAGGGAAAAGGATACAGAGCGCATATGGCGAATCTGAAAGAGAAAGAGCGGAAGCCCCTGCACCTGGCCAAGCTACATGTGCATAAGGGAGACACCGTGCTGGTGCTCGCCGGCAAAGACCGGGGCAAGCGCGGGAAAGTGCTCAGCACGATGCCCCGCGAGGGCAAAGTGATCGTCGAGGGCATCAACATCGCCAAGAAGCACGTGCGAGCGGGCGTGGGGGTCGCCGCGGGCATCATCGAGAAGCCGATGCCGCTGCAATCGTCGAATGTGATGGTCGTCTGCACTGAGTGTGGCGAGCCGACCCGCATTGGACATGATCGCGTCCCAATGGGGGCGGATCAGAAGCTGCGGACGCGCCGCATATGCAAGCGCTGCGGCAAGCCGATTGAAGAGCATACGAGGGACTAAGCCGTGGCTACCACAACCGCGACCGGACTCCGCGCCCGCTACCTGAACGACGTCGTGCCAGGACTGCGGAAAGAGTTCAGCTACAAGAACCCGATGCAGGTACCCGCGCCGCATAAGGTCGTGATCAACATCGGCCTGGGCGAGGCGATCCAGAACGCGAAGGCGATCGAGAATGCGCGCCGTGACCTGGCTGACATCACTGGCCAGCAGCCGGTGGTGACGCGCGCCAAGCGCTCGGTGGCGGCGTTCAAGCTGCGCGAGGGCATGCCGATTGGCGTGATGGTCACGCTGCGCGGCCAGCGGATGTACGATTTCCTGGAGAAGCTGATCACGCTGGCGCTGCCCCGGCTGCGCGACTTCCAGGGCGTGCCGGCTGACGCCTTCGATGGGCGCGGCAACTACACGCTGGGCATGAAAGAACAACTGGCCTTCCCAGAGATTGACTACGACAAGATTGACAAGGTGCGCGGCATGGAGATCACCATTGTGACCACCGCCCGCACGGATGAGGAAGGCCGGCGGCTCCTGGCGCTGATGGGGATGCCCTTCAGCAAGAAGTAAAGAAGTTGGGTCCGCGCGACGGAGACGACGCGCTATACGCCTGAACAGAGATACGTCAACGCGCGTGTGGAGAGTATCCACGCGATTCGCATCATCCGCATAGAAAAGCGGGACAAAGGGCCCGGAAACCGGCGACGCGCCGAAGCCCGGTCCCTCGCCCTGGAGGGGGCAACGATGGCAAAAACGTCCATGATCGTCAAGTCCCAGCGCAAGCCCCGGCACTCGACGCAGCAGCACAACCGCTGCAAGATCTGCGGTCGGCCGCGGAGCTACATTCGCAAGTTCGGTCTCTGCCGCATCTGCTTCCGCGAGCGCGCGCTGCGGGGCGAGCTTCCTGGCGTGACGAAGTCGAGCTGGTAGGACGGGGCGAGGAGAACACGCGGCATGAATATGACCGACCCGATCGCGGATATGCTGACCCGCATTCGCAACGCGATCATGGCGCGCCATACGCGCGTCCAGATTCCTTCCTCCAATATGAAGATCGCCATCGCGCGCATCCTCAAGGAGGAGGGCTACGTCAAGGATTTTCAGGTTGACACGCGGCCAGAGAACCCGCACGGGCCGCAGGGCACGATCATCGTTACCCTGCGCTATGTGGACAAGCGCCCGGTGCTGACGCAGCTCAAGCGCATCAGCAAGCCAGGTTTGCGGGTGTACACGCGGCGCGACGCGATTCCGCGGGTGCGCGGCGGCCTGGGCCTGGCAATCATCTCGACGCCGCAGGGTGTCATGTCGGGCCGCAAAGCCTACCAGCAGGGGCTGGGGGGCGAAGTGGTCTGCTACGTCTGGTAGGGAGGGCGAACCATGTCTCGTATCGGACGGGCGCCAATTACGGCGCCAGCCGGTGTGAAGGTTGAGGTGGCGGCCGATAATACGGTGACGGTCACCGGGCCGAAGGGCACGCTCACCCACGCCTTCCCATCAACGATCACCATCACGCAGGACGGCGGGACGATCACCGTCTCGCGCGCGGACGACAGCAAGCCAAGCAAGTCGCTGCACGGCCTCTCGCGGACGCTGCTCAACAATATGGCGCTGGGTGTCAGTGGCGGCTTCTCCAAGACGCTGGAGATCAGCGGCGTGGGCTACCGCGTAGCGAAGGTGGGCGACCACCTGGTCTTCTCGGTCGGCTACTCGCATCCAGTGATGGTCGTGCCGCCGTCGGGCATCTCGTTTACTGTGGAGTCGCCGACGCGACTGACGGTGAGCGGGATCGACAAGCAGCTGGTCGGCCAGGTCGCGGCGAACATCCGCGCGATCCGCAAGCCGGAGCCCTACAAGGGCAAGGGCATCAAGTACGCTGGTGAGGTCATCCGGCGCAAGGCGGGCAAGGCCGGCAAGGTTGGCGGGAAGAAGAAGTAGCCATGATTAAGAAGCAGTATGCTAATCAGGCGCGCCTGCGCCGCCACCTGCGCGTACGCAAGAAGGTCGCCGGTAGCACTGCGCGCCCGCGGCTGTGCGTCTTCCGCAGCGCCAACCAGATCTACGCGCAGATCGTAGACGACTCGCAGGGGCGCACGCTGGTAGCGGCCACCTCGCGGGACGCGGATATGGCGACGATCAAGACGACGCCAAAGACTGGCGGCGAGGGCGATGAGGCGACGCCAGAGGCGTATCGCGGCATCGAGGCGAACCGGCGCATCCAGCAGGCGTTCAAGGTTGGCCACCTGATCGCGCAGCGCGCGCAGGCGGCGGGCATTACGCGGGTGGTGTTCGATCGCGGCGGCTATATCTATCACGGACGTGTGGCCGCGCTGGCCGATGGGGCCCGCAAGGGCGGCCTCGACTTCTAGGCGCGAGCGCATTCGCTGATCTGAGGAGATCGTACAGACATGCCGAAGATTGACGCAACGCGGCTCGACCTGAAAGAGACGGTCGTCCAGGTCGCCCGCGTGTCGAAAGTGGTCAAGGGCGGGCGGCGGTTCAGCTTCCGCGCGCTGGTGGTGGTAGGCGACCAGGCCCGCCACGTCGGGGTTGGCATCGGGAAGGCCGCTGAGGTGCCCGAGGCGATCCGCAAGGGCGTCGAGGACGCCAAGAAGCGCCTGATCGAGGCGCCGCTGGTCGGGACGTCGATCCCGTTCGAGGTGCGCGGGCGCTTCTCCGCCTCCGAGGTGCTGCTGAAGCCGGCGGCGCCCGGCACGGGCGTCATCGCCGGTGGCGCGGTGCGCGCGGTGGTGGAGGCCGTCGGCATCCGCGACATTCTCTCGAAGTCGCTGGGCAGCACGAACGCGCTGAATACCGTTATGGCGACGATGGAGAGCCTCCGCGCGCTGCGCTCATATGAGTCGGAGGCGGCTCGCCGTGGCCGCACCGTGCGCGAGCTGGTCGGCGCGCGCCGGGCGGCCCAGATCGCCGAGGCTGACGCCGCCGCGGCGGCGGCGT
>DASTKI010000237.1:0-11112 GCA_035716045.1 Ktedonobacterales bacterium | reverse complement strand
AAGGGCGAAAAGTGCGTCACCAAGTGCACACTCGAGCGCCGGCCTTCCAAGCCCGGACAGCACGGCTCCGCCCGTGGTCGCAAGGCCTCTGGTTATGCGACCCAGTTGCGCGAGAAGCAGAAGGTCCGCAAGACCTATGGCATCCTTGAGCGCCAGTTCAAGCGCCACTTCGACCTGGCCGCGCGCCGTCCTGGCAAGACCAGCGACAACCTGATCCAGTTGCTCGAGATGCGGATGGACAACATCGTCTACCGCTTCGGCTTCGCCGACTCGCGCGCCCAGGCGCGCCAGCTCGTCAACCACGGCCACTTCCGACTCAATGGGCGCCGGCTCGATATTCCGTCAGCTATGGTCAAGGCGGGCGATGAGATCACCGTGCGCCCGCAGAGCCGCGAAACAGAATATTTCAAGGCGCGGATGCTGCTGCTGGCGCAGAAAGGCGTCCCGTCGTGGCTGCGTGTTGACCCCAACGCACTTACGGGTCGTGTGCTCGCCGCACCGACCCCGCAAGACCTCGAGCTGCCCTTCAACGAACAGCTGGTCGTCGAGTTCTACCAGCGGTAGGAGGGGGATCCCCGTGCTAGAAATCGCTCTGCCTCGCATTACGCCCGTGGAGACCGAGGCGAACTACGCGAGTTATGACATCGAGCCATTGGAGGCAGGGTACGGTAGGACCCTCGGCAATGCGCTACGGCGCGTGTTGCTCTCGTCGCTGCCCGGATCCGCGATCACTTCGATCAAGATCGAAGGCGCCTCGCACGAGTTCCAGGATATTCCGCACGTGCGCGAGGATGTCACCGACATCGTCCTCAACGTGAAGAAGATCCGCCTGCGCTCCCAGTCTGACCGCCCGGTGACCATGCGCATCGAGGTCAGCGGCGAGCGCGTCGTCACCGCCGCCGACATCCAGGCGCCCTCCACGGTCGAGATCGTCACTCCGGATGTCTACATCTGCTCGCTCGATGAGCCCGACGCCCACCTCGATATGGAGCTGGTCGTCGAGAACGGTAAGGGGTACGTCCCCGCCGAGAGCAAAGAGGGCCAGGCCATCGGCGTGATTCCGGTGGACGCCATCTTCACGCCCGTCGAGAAGGTCAATTACACCGTCGAGAACACCCGCGTCGGGCAGATGACCAACTTCGACAAGATCACCCTGCAAATCTGGACCGATGGCTCCCTCACCCCCGAAGACGCCCTTCACCAGGCGGCCCAGGTGCTGGTGCAGCACTTCCAGATGATCGCGGACCATCATGAGACCGTCACTGGCGAGGTGGAAGCGCCGACCCTGCCGGCTGGCGCCACATCATACGCGATTCCACAGCGCATCTACGATACGCCCATCGAAGAGCTCGATCTCTCTGTGCGCGCGTTCAACTGCCTCAAGCGCAGCGGCATCACCAAGGTCGGTCAGGTGCTCACGATGACCCAGGATGACCTGCTGGCCGTGCGCAACTTCGGCGAGAAGAGCCTCAACGAATTGAAAGACACCCTGATCGCGCGGGGCCTCCTGCCCGATCTGGGCGCGAGCCGTCCCCCCGCCCCCAGTGACGGGGATGGCTTCGACGAAGACCACGCCGGGGAGGATGAGTAGCGTCCATGCGGCACCGTATCGCGGGCAACCGCATCAATATGCCAGAGGCGCGCCGTCGGGCGGCTATCCGCAGCCTGATTGACGGCCTCTATACCTGGGAGCACGTCACCACGACCGAGGCCCGCGCCAAGGCGGTGCGCGGCGAGGCTGAGCGCCTCATCGCCATCGCCATCCGCGGCCACGAGGAGGCGTGGAACCACCTGAAGTCCGTCGTCGAGGACGACTTCATCGCCGAGCAGACGCTGGCCATCGCGCGCCGCGCCCGCTTCACGCTCGACGAGAAGATCGCCTCCAATGAGGAGCGCGAGGCCCAGGGCAAGTTCCCCCTGAGCGCCGAGGCCCGCAAGATCAAAGAAGAGCGTCTGGCCCGCTTCCAGAAAGAGATGCTCGGCATCATCAAGGACCGTGAGGAGGCGCAGCGTGCCCTGACCACTGCCCGCGAGGCGATGGCCATCGAGTTGCACGCGCGCCGCACGATCCTCAAGCACCTGCCGCACGAGCGCGCGGTGAAGAAGATCTTCGAGCAGTTCGTCCCGCGCTACGCGGGCCGGAACGGCGGCTACACCCGCATCACCAGAATTGGCCGCCGCAAGGGCGACGCCTCCGAGATGGTGCGCCTGGAGCTCGTCTAGTTTCCTCTACGCCCCCTCTCCTCCTGGGAGAGGGGGCCGGGGGTGAGGTCTCGTGAACGTCGCCGCGCTCGTCGAGTACGATGGGACCCGCTACAGCGGCTTCCAGCGGCAGCCGGTGGATCGCGGGCCGACCATCCAGGGCGAGATCGAAGCGGCGCTGCGTCGGGTGACCGGCGCGCCCGTCCAGATCACCGGAGCCGGGCGCACGGACAGCGGCGTCCACGCCACGGGCCAGGTCGTCAGCTTCCAACCGGGCGCGCGGCTCGACGAGGACGCATGGCGGCGGGCGCTCAACGCCCACCTGCCGCGCGATATCGCCGTGCGCGCCGTTCGCATGGTCGGAGATGGCTTCCACGCGCGCAAGAGCGCGCTGGGCCGCCGGTATCGCTATCGGATCTTCCACGATCCTATCCGTTCGCCGCTGCGCGAGCGTTACGCCTGGCGGGCGTCGCGGCCACTCGATGTCGCGACGATGCGCGCGGCGGCGGCGCTGCTGCCCGGCGAGCGAGACTTCGGCGCTTTCGGCTCCAGCCCGCGCGACAGCCGTGAAGACGGCTATCGGGGCCACACGGTGCGTCGGCTGACGCTGGCGCGCTGCGAGGAGACGGAATCTGGCGAGATCGTGTTCGACTTCGCGGCGAACGCTTTCCTGACGGGCATGGTCCGGCGACTGGTGGGGACCCTGGCGCTGGTTGGCGCGGGGCGCCTGACAGTGGACGGCCTGCGCGACATCCTGGAGGCGCGCGACCGGGCTCGCGCTGGGCCAGCCGCGCCGCCACACGGCCTCTGCTTCACAAGGGTTGACTACCCGGCGGAGTGGGGCCTCTGGGGAGATGATTCCGGCGATCAGGCGAGCGAGACGCCACAACTGGCGTCTGGCGCGGTATCATAAGCGATGGCATGATGGGCGGCGCCGGACGCGTGGCCCGTACAGGTCATACCAGAGAGAGTAGTGAGCGATGAACTCGAATCCCAAGACTTACAGCGCGACGGCTGGCGAGCTAGAGCCGCGCTGGTATGTCATTGACGTCAAGGGCCTCGTGCTGGGCCGCGTGGCGACCGAGATCGCGCAGATCCTGCGCGGCAAGTGGAAGCCAACCTTCACTCCGCACCTCAACTGCGGTGACTATGTTGTGGTCATCAACGCCGCCCAGATTGACGTGACCCGCAACCGCCGCGATCTGAAGGTCTACTTCCGCCACACCCAGTATCCCGGCGGCGCGAAGCTGGAGACCCTCCGCCAGGCCTTGGAGCGCCACCCCGAGCGCGTCATCGAGCGCGCTGTGCGCGGCATGCTCCCCCGCAACCGGCTGGGCGATGACATGATGGGTCGCCTGAAGGTCTACGCCGGCCCGACACACCCGCATCAGGCGCAGCAGCCTGAGCCGTGGACGCGCCCAAGCATCGAGAGTGTGATGGCCCAGGAGGCCGCAAGCGCCACCGCGGAGGCGTAAGCCCCGCGCGGAGCGATCAGCGAGAAATCCGCGCCAGCCGAACGAATCACGCGGGCTGGCGCGCTGGAGGATGACACGTGGCGGAGAAACTCCCCTACTTCTACGGAACCGGTCGCCGCAAGACGGCGGTCGCTCGCGTGCGGCTGTACCCCAACGGCGATGGCGCGATCATCGTCAACAACCGCCCCGCCGAGCAGTATTTTGGCCGTGATACGCTGGTCATGCAGGTCCGCAGCGCGCTGCGCCTGGTCGAGGCCAACGGCTTCAACGTGCATGTGAAGGTCGTCGGTGGCGGCGTCTCCGGTCAGGCCGGGGCCGCGCTGCACGGCATCGCCCGCGCGCTGGTCCGCGCCGACGAGGGCAACCGCCCCGCGCTGCGCAAGGGCGGCTTCCTCACCCGCGACCCGCGCATGAAAGAGCGCAAGAAGTACGGCCTCAAGCGCGCCCGCAAGGCGAAGCAGTACACGAAGCGCTAATTCCGGCGGCCCGGCGTGTCCCTCGTGCACGCTGGCCTCACATCGCTCAAGCGCTCCTCTCGTCCCCTCCAGCGGCGTCCGATCTCGCCGGAGGGGATTCGCCGTGTCCAAGGGATCAGCCCTTCGCGTGGCGCCTCATCCGTGACAGATGCGCCGGTGAGCGACCACTCGTACAATACATAAGTGGTCGCGCCAGCTTACCAGCGGATCTCGGCCCGAGAGGCGCACAGTGGCCACTCTCAGGCGCGCACGCCCGCGCCAGCCCTGCACATCTTAGGAGATGCGCCATGCGGAAGCTCGAAGGCAAGGTCGCGGTTATCACCGGCAGCAGCCGTGGGCTCGGGCTCGCCATCGCCCGCGCCTTCACCCGTGAGGGAGCAGCCGTCGTCATCAGCTCCAGCTCCGAGCCAGCCGTCCGCGAGGCGATTGTGGCGCTCGGTGGCGCGAGCGAGCGCGTCAGCGGCATCGTCGCCGACGTGGGCGACCTGGCGCAGGTCCAGACCCTCGCCGCGCACGCCCGCCAGACTTTTGGCCGTATAGACATCTGGGTCAACAACGCGGGCGCCGCGGGCGTGTACGGCCCCATCGCCGCCATTCCGCCCGGCCACTACGAGCGCATCATCCGCACGAACATCCTCGGCGTCTATCATGGCTCGCTCACTGCCATTCAAGCTTTCCAGGCCCAGAGGAGCGGCGGCAAGCTCATCAACGTCCTCGGTCGCGGCGATGACGGCAAGATCCCGCTCTACCAGAGCGCCTACGCTACTACCAAGGTCTGGGTCCGCGCCTTCACCCGCGCCCTCGCCCGCGAATACAAGGACAGCGGCATCGGCGTCTATGCCCTCAATCCCGGCCTGATGGACACCGCGTTCCTGCGCAAGATCGAAGCGATTGACGGCTACGAGAAGCGCCTCGCCCCGCTTAGCGCCGTCATCCGCCTGTGGGGCCAGCCGCCCAGCGTCCCCGCTGAAGACGCCGTTTACCTTGCCTCCAACGCTACCGATGGCAAGACTGGTATCGAGCGCCGCGTCATCGGTCCGCGCCTGCTCCTTGGCGGCCTCCTCAAGGAAGGCGTCCGCATCCTTCTTCGCCGGCCCGCGCCCGATACCTCCCTCACCATCACTACTATCCCAGCCTATGAGCCTTCCATCCCCGAACCACAACCAACCCAGCAGCCTTAGCCTTGCTATGTGCTCCGGCTCTCCCCATGGCTCTGGGCGCCGCGGATAGGGCGCGCCCTCACCGCGGCGCCTCCAGCGCTGTGGCGAGATAATACCCCGCCGCGAACACCGCCAGCAGCCCGACCAGAATCGCGCCATCCAGCAGCAACTGCCCGCCTGTGCCGCCATCCAGCCACTGCTGGAAGGTGATGAACACCATGTAGACGCCGCCGATTACACTGGCCGCGATCAGCAGATAGCCTAGCGCCCTGCGCATTCAGGCCCTCCTCACGTCACGAGCGACCCGCGCGTCATTCACTCCCTCTCCTCCGCGGAGGAGAGGGAGCAGAGGGTGCGGCCTGCCCCGATGTTTAGCCCTGTGGTGGCGTCCATGAATACAGCTGGAACGTCAGGACTGTCTCGAATCCCATGCGGTAGTACACCGGGAACCCCATGCCGGACGCCTGCAGGATGCCCACACGATAGCCTTGCTCGCCCGCCCGCTCCAGCGCCACGCGCGTCAGCTCGGCCCCAATGCCCCGCCGTCGCGCCTCCGGAACCGTCGCCACGCAATAGATGCCGGCCACACCGGCGCATGGGTACATCATGGCGGTCGCCACCGGCTGCCCCTCCAGGCGGCCAAGATAGTACGCCCATGGCGAATCACCGCCCAAGCAGTGGCGCGCGCCCATCTCGACGAGCGCGGGCGTCACCTCCTCAGGCATCCCAAACCCGCGCGCCGCCACCCGCGCCCATTCCGTCACATCGTTCTCGGTCGTAACAGGCGTGACGCTGAGCGACGGGATCGCCGCCGCTTCCTGGCTCAGAGCGGCGATTTCCACCGCCATGCCCGGCGTCCCACCATCGTAGGAGAGGCCATGCGCTTCAAGACGCGCGCCCAGGTCTTCCGGACGGTCAGATGGGCCAACCCACCAGATCATGGGAACGGCGCGCGCTTTGAAGCGCCCCAATGTCTCATCCAATATGGCGCCGAGCCGCTCTTCCGCCAGTCGCGCGCCAGCTACACCGTTGAAGATATGGACTGGCAGGCCAGAGACAAACCGCACCATATCTGGTCCGCTGTAGACATCTCCCTGCGGGTTCCGCGCCAGATCAGCGTATGCCGCCGCCGTGTTGGCCTCCAGCGCCTCCACCAGCCGCGAATCAGTGATGCTCTGGAGGATCTCTGCGCCGGGTCCATGCTGTGCTGTCATCGCCACACCCCCTCTTCCGCCGCCCACTCGAATGACGGCGCGCTGTCACGCTAACCGACAGGCCTGTTCGGCGCATCGGGAAAAAGGCGCACGCGCGTCGAGGCGCGGCGATAGACGCCCCAGCGCCGTACACGCGCTCGGGCGCCCATTGGAATCACCGGCTCGGACCGCGCCTGCGCCTACTGGCCGGGCTGTGTCTGCTGTGTTGCGCCCTGCTCGGATGGTGGAATGTACACGCGCCGAGTGGGAGTCAAGCGGTAGCGCAGCAGCGCGCCCACACCGCCCATCGCGTCAAACTCCGGGCTGTTATCCACGATCTCCACCTCGGCGTCGGTTTGCGCCGCCAGGCTGATGAGCTGGCTGCGAGTTCCCTCTGGCGCCCGTGCGCCGGATGAGATCGCCAGCGTATCCACCTGCCCGGCCTCCAGCGCCGCGCGCGTCTCCTCCAGCCCCATGACCGCCAGCCCGTTCGCCAGCGCCGCGTCCGCCAGTTGCTCCACCACTGTACGGTCCTGCTCGGCCTCTGTCTCGCGGATCAGCGGCTCGATCTCCTCCCAGACGGCGTCGCGTGGCGTATTGATATCCAGAGCCAGCGGCTCCTCGTGGACCAGCGCCGCCATCTGGGGCGGCAGCGCGGCCCGCAGCACGGGCGTCGCCACCGCGTCGCCCGCCAGGATTACCTGCGTCGCGCCATATTCCGCCACCAACTGCTCAATACGTTCCGCGACCTCCGCCGCGAACTCGCGCCGCCTGGTGAGCGCATGGCGTTGGTAGTGCGCCTGGTTCATCGCGCGCGCGCCCTTGATCTTCGAGAAGAATTTGGGGTCTTCATCCAGCCCTTGCAACTCACGCAGTAGCCCCCGCTGGCTCAGGAACAGCCGCGCGGTATTCGTATCTACCACCGCCACCACCGCCGTCTCCTGGTCATCCATCAGGCGCGCCAACGGGTAGAGGCTGGGAGTCGCCCCAGCGGTCACCTCGTTCTCGAACGGGACATTCGACTCCAGCGTCTCGAACAGGCCCAGCGGCGCGCTGGCGAAGATCGCCAGCCCCTGCGCGCTGGCGGGCGCCTGCTCATCCAGATAGCGCCAGATGCGCGCAGCGTCCGCGCCCACCGCGTCGAAGGCCGCGCCGCGTGGCCAGAAGGCCCGCTGGATGTCGCGCAGCCGGTCCCGCAGGATGACACGGGCGGGCCGCTCCGCCGGCCGCACCCCTGTTGTCATTGGCCGCCAGTCGAGATACACGCTGAGAATGGGCAGATAGAGCGCCTGACCTCCCACCGCGGCAGGCGCCTTGACCCCCGGCTCCCCTGCCGGAGCGAGGAGCGCCTCGGCGGAGGCGAGCGTGCGCAGCAGCGCGCGGACCTGGGTATCCATTCGTGACTCCTTGTTCCATCAACACACCATGACGCGCGCCCATCGCACTCGCATGCGCCGTACCCGCCAGTTGGGGCCGATGGTGTGTTTCGCTGACGCTGACAGCGTACCCACAGGGCGTCACGAAGCGGTCACGAAACCGGCGTTTCCTGACAACAAGACGGGGACAGCGAGCCAGAACGCTCGCTGTCCCCGTTGATGAGAAGTCTGGAGAATACGAGCCTACGGCTCGATCAACACCTTGCCCAGCGCGGCGCCGCTCGCCAGATAGGCATGCGCCTCTCCCGCCTGGTCGAGCGGGAAGCTGCGATCAATGCGGACCTTGAGCTGGCCGGCGGCGATCCAGGTGAAGAGGTCGCCCGCGCGCCAGCGTATCTCGTCGGACGTCGTCGCATAGTGCGCCAGCGTTGGGCGCGTCAGGAAGAGCGAGCCGCGCGCGTTCAACACCTGCGGGTCGAGCGGCGGCACTGGCCCGCTCGATTGCCCGAAGAGGACCATGTAGCCGCGCGGGCGCAGGCAGCTCAGGCTAGCGTCGAACGTGTCTTTGCCCACCGAGTCGTAGACTACCGGGACACCCTGCCCGCCGTTCAGTCGCCGGACCTCTTGCGGAATATCCACCTGACGATAGACGATCACCTCATCCGCTCCCAGCGCGCGCGCCTCCGCGACCTTCGCCTCCGAGCCCACCGCTCCAATCACCCGCGCTCCGCGCAGCCGCGCGATCTGCGTCAGCAAACCGCCCACGCCGCCCGCCGCCGCATACACCAACGCCGTCTCGCCCTGCTTGATTGGATACGTGCTGTGCGTCAGATAGTGCGCAGTCATGCCTTGTAGCATCACCGCCGCCGCCACACGCAGGTCCACCGCCTCCGGCACAGGGACGAGCCCCCAGGCCTCGGCGATGGCGTATTCCGCGTAGGCGCCCACGAAGTTGACGCCGGCCACGCGGTCGCCTACCTTTACCTCGGTCACATCCCGGCCAACGGCGTCCACCACGCCCGCCGCCTCGGCCCCCGGCGTCCATGGCAGCGCCACCTTGTACTGCCCCATCCGCTGATAGATCTCGATGAAGTTTAGGCCGGTCGCGGCCAGCTTTACCCGCGCCTGTCCTGGCCCTGGCTCCGGCACATCCGTCTCCTGGATGCGCAGGACCTCCGGCTCGCCCTGCTGCTCCACACGAATCGCGCGCATGCGCCGCGCTCCTTTCACAACCAGTCAACGTTGACTGTACACGCTGAAGCGTATCAGGATTGACTATTCGAGTGCGCCTGGTCGCATGACGCCCGCTCTATCTCGCGCCGCGCTTCCCCCTCTCAGGGGGCCAGGGGGTGAGGTCAGCGGCTCGCCGGGGCTGGCGTGAGCGGCGCGGCGCGGGTGAGCGTATCTTCTACCACGCTGGCCAGCGCCTCGATGAAGAGCGGCGCGACATTCAGCGACTCGGTGCGGTGGAAGGTGATGCCATGCTCCTCAGCCTGCTCGCGGGCGCCTACCTCGATATCGTAGAGGATTTCGAGATGGTCGGCCAGGAACTGCACCGGGGCGATCAACACATCGCGCTTGCCCCGCGCCGCCAGCTCCGGCATCAGATCAGCGAAGTCCGGCTTCAGCCACTCCTCTGGCGTGTGGCCCGCGCTCTGGTAGCAGAACTGCCACTGGCTGGTGGGCACGCCCGCGCGCTCCGCGATCGCCGCCGCCGTCTGCTTCAGGTTATCAATATAGTCTGGCTCGCCAGCCACCACGCGCAGCGGCATGCTATGCGCCGACAGCAGCACCGGCGTCTCGTCGCGCCGGTCGGCGGGCAGCGCGTCCAGCGCCTGGCGCACGCGGTCCGCCACCGCCTGCAGGAACTGCGGCTGCATGTGCCAGTCTTCCGTGATCGCCACCTTCAGATCGTTGCGCCCCAGCGTGGCCACCGCGTCGCGCAACGTTGCGACATAGCCTCGCATCAGGATGGGCGAGTATTGCGGTGACATGATGACGCCCACCAGCGCGTCCGCGCCGCGCGCGACCTCTGGGACGACATCGGCGATCAGCGGCGCGAAGAAGCGCATCCCCGCCACGACGGTGAAGCTGGGGCCGTCGGGATGGCGGCGATTCAGTTCCGCTTGCAGCGCGGTGGCCTGCTCCTGCGTGACGCGCAGCAGCGGTGAGCCGCCGATCAGCGCATAGCGCCGCCTGAACTCCGCCACCACCTCATCGCTAGGCTCGCGGCCGCCATAGACATTGCGCAGATACGCCGGGACATCATCGAGGGTTGGCGGGGAGCCATACGTCATCAACACGACACCGACATGCGACAGGGAATCGGTCATGGAAACGCGCCTCACGTTCACGTTGTTCTCAAATCTCGCGGGCAAGGAGGCTCTGAGGCGACCTCAGGAGGGACAGATCGTCCGCGTGCGAGATGACGAGCCTGCGCTGGCAGACCTCGCGGCTGCGGGCTTGGCGATAGTCCGCCAGCCCATCCAGCCACAGTCCACGTTGACCACTTCCCGCGGCTGAAGCCGGGGAATTCCTGGGCCGACCACTGCTCCGTCAGACATGCTGGAAGAGTCTTACACGGTCATTGGCAGCTTGTTTTTCGCTACCGCTCCGCAGGCGTGAATTTCCGCAGGCCCTGCGGTATATAGGCAATATAGCACAGAAAAGAGCGGCGGCTCATCCCTCATCGCTCAAAGCTAGGGGGCTTCACGCCGCATCCATGATAAGGCTCACGCGCGCTGGCGCCAACCCTCAGTTCCGCGTTTCTGGCGGACTGCCTGGCGTCAACGCCGCCCCAGGCTGGGCGCGAGCAGGACCCCCAAGGCCATGCCCGCGAGCAGGCCGCCGATATGGTCCGCGATGCCGATACCGGGGGCGCCGAAGGTGAACATGATGTTCACCAGCAGCCAGAACGCCCACTGCCCCAGCATCACATTCGCCGCCGACCCAAGCGCACGCCGGTGGAGCAGGAAGAATGCCCCGAACGCGCCGAAGATGCCGAAGATCGCGCCCGACGCGCCCAGCGCCGTCCCATCAACCCCGAGGAAGAACGCCTGGGCGATGCCTGCGATCAGGCCTGAAGCCAGGTAGATCGTCAGGAAGCGCCAATGCCCAAAGAGCTGCTCGGTCACGACGCCGACGAAATACAGCGAGAGCATGTTCAGCGCGACATGATAGATGTTCGCATGCAGGAACATCGCCGTGAAGACGCGATACCACTGTGTCGG
>DASTKI010000236.1:0-2177 GCA_035716045.1 Ktedonobacterales bacterium | reverse complement strand
CAACACCTACTTCTTTTCCGATGAGTATTCGACATCGCTAAATTCTACAACCGGCGCGTTTACTTTCAAGCTGGTGGCGCAGGGAACATACTACATCTCCACATCGCGTCCGGTCTCGGGCGCAACGGAGTACGAGGCGTGGACAGATAGCGCGACCAACGCCTTTTACTCCATCACAGTCGCGCCGCTTTGCCCAGTTCAAGTTCCTACGCTTGAGTACAAGAAATAGGCGACACGCTCGCCCCGTTCGGCGCGTAGGAGGGGTTTGCGATGCTTTACACCGAAAAGCTGGTCGCCGAGTTGGAGCGCAAACGCGCGCTCTTCACCTCCTATGACGAACGCTATGGCCAGCAGCGTGAGGCGTGGCGCGAGTCGCTGGCAGAGTTGGGCGCGCGCTACTCCGACGCGGCAGCCCTACAAAGAGCGCTCGACACGGCGCTGAAGAATGCCGAACGGCCCCATGCGGCGGGCGCGCTCCCCACGCGCGAATATGACCGCTGGCGCCAGCTCGGACGATCCGGGCCGCCAGTGCTGCCATTTGGCCGCGCCTTCGCTCATCACGAGGAGTCGCGCGCATGGGCGGAGGGGCTGCGCGGCACAACGACCTTCGCCGTGGACGGCAGCCAGTTGCTCCCCTGGCGCGACGCCTCGGTGCCAGTGGCGCTGGTGCAGGCGGGCATCTACGAGAACTCACACCAGCCGCCCGCCCCCTATCTCAAAGATGTGCGCACCGAGCTACTCCCACCAGAAGACTTGCTGGTGAGCGAGCCGGAACTGGCAAATGCGCGCACCAACGAGGCGGCGGGCTACTCGGAGCGGATCGTTCATCTGCGGCGCTTCGAGCTTGAGGTGGCCACGCTGGTCGAGCGGCTGGACTACCATGCGGCGAAACGAGAAGCGGGCGAGGATAGGCCAGTCGTGGCGCTCTTCGATGGCAGCCTGATCGTCTCGTTCGCGATCAAGATGCCGCCTCCGTATCCCGAGCGCTATGCCGCCGCCGCGCAACGTCTGCTAGACGCCTCGCGCCGCACCCGCATCCCGCTGCTCGGCTACATCGACACGAGCTATGCCCGCGACACGATCACGATGCTACGCGCGCTCTCAGGCGACGGGCTACCCCCACCGCGCGGCATCCACGACGCGCTGCTCTGGGGCGCCGCGCTGGCCTGGGGGGACCGGACGCCCGCCTTCGTCTCGGCGCGCGAAGACCTGGCGGCGATGGGCTATCGCGGCGGCGCGGATGCCGTGGCGTTCGTCTACCTGCGCGCCGCGAGTGACCGTCCGCCCGCGCGGGTCGAGTTTCCGGCGTGGCTGCTGGAGGATGGCCAGCTTGACCGCGCAATGGATGTGCTGCGCGCCGAGATCATCACCGGTCAGGGCTACCCGTACTCCATCGAGGCCGCGGACGCCGTGGCCGTCATTTCCGCCGAGGACCGCGCCCGCTTCTACGCGCTCTTCCAGCAGTTCGCAGAACGCGAGGGCCTCGACTTCACATTCTCGCGCAAGGCGCTGAGCAAGAGCCGCCGGAGAGTGTGAGGTCAGCCTATTCCGCGCCTTCATCGTCATCTCCCAGCCGCACGAGGATGTAGTCCACGAAGTCGCGGATGTGGTGTTCGAGCGGGGCGTAGTTGCCACCATGCACATACGCGCGGGAGGCCATGCCCTGCTGCGCCAGTTCGCAGACGACCCAGTCCTGATGGTTGACGAGGTCCAGGATGGCTACCGCGTCCATCGGGTCGAAGTCTGGACTCTCCATCGCCTGCGGATCGAAGAGCCACTCCGTGGTGATGCGCGTCTGGGTCGGCCCCAGCGGCTCCAGCCAGTCAATCGCCACATGGTCGCCGAGCAGGTTGATGAAGATGCTCGGCAGGCCAAAGAAACCCGCATAGCGCCGCGTATCTTCGGGGAGCAGCCCTGGCAGCGGTGGGCGGCTGGCCTTGCCGGTGATGGTGAACGCCTCGACGCCATCGGCGAACATCGTGCCGTCGTTGCCGTCTATCGCGCCCGTCTTATATTCCGGCAGCAGCGCGCAAAGTTCAGGGTGCATCGGGCCGCAATGGTAGCATTCGAGCGTATTCTCCATGATGAGCTTCCAGTTGGCCGCCACATCGTAGGTGATGGTCTTCGCAACCTTGAGGTTGGCGATGCCATAGCGGTCGAGCGGGGCGTTGCTGCCG
>DASTKI010000235.1:0-5598 GCA_035716045.1 Ktedonobacterales bacterium | reverse complement strand
ATCGCCGCCTACCTGAGCGCATCCCCGGCAGGCGGATTCTATATGGCCGACCAGCAGCCCGACCAGCAACAGGAGTCATTCCTCGATGCGGTGGAGGCCAGCGCGCTCTCGCCTGAAGGCAAGCGCGAGTGGGCCGAGATCATGAACGCGGAGGCGACCGACAGCCCATAACCCCAGCCCGCATATCCCGATCTACACAACTGAATTGTATTACGTGCAGCGTTGAGAGAGCCGCTGAGGATTCATCATGCCTACAAAACAACGCATCGACATCATCGAACGGGCCGCCGCAAATCAGCGCGCGCAACACCTCGACCATGGCACGTCAGATATGCCCACCATTGCGCCCATCGAGCGGATGTGCGACAACCTTAAACTGCGGCTTCAAATATGCCCGGGACGCGGTGTCATGTTGGGCGGCGCGTATTCCAGGCTCCAGCTCTGGGTATGGGAAGATCCAGACGTTGGCGGCATCATCTGGCTGAGCGCCGACCTGGACCCCGAGTTGCGGCGGTTCGCCATCGCCCACGAACTGGGGCATTACGTCCTCCATCGCGGCGAGGGCATCCGTAACTATGCGCCCTGCGACGAGCGGTCGGTGGACCAGCAGGCCGATGCCGCCGCCCTGCGCAGCGAAGATCGCGTGGTCGAAGAATACTCGCCACGGGTCCGGCGCGAACAGGAAGCCAACGCATTCGCCGCCGAGCTGCTGGCCCCGCGCGCCGAGGTGCGCCGCGTCTTCACGTCAGGCTCCGCGATAGGTACGGCGCAACTGGCCGCCCATTTCGGCATCTCACCGCTACTGGCGCGCCGCCGCCTGATCGACGCCGTGCTCGCGCCACCGCGCCCTGCGGACGAGCCAGAAGAATCGGCGCAGGATGCGACTAGCGATAAAGACGCCAGGCCTATGCCCGCTGAGCTGATCGCGCGGCTGGATGAGGGGCAGAGAACTGCTGCGCGCGCTGCTGGACCCGCGCTGGTGGTGGCTGGCCCAGGCACAGGCAAGACGGCGACGCTGGTTGGCCGCGTGGCTCACCTGGTCGAAGAGCGCCACATCCCGCCCGAGAAGTTGCTGGCGCTGACCTTCTCCAACCGTGCCGCGGGCGAGATGCGCGAGCGCCTGGAGCGGAGCGGGCTGCCAGGCGAGCGCATGCCCATTATGACGATCCACGCCTTCGCCGCCACCCTCCTGCGCGAATACGCCTCGCACGTGCCACACGCGCCTGACGAAGCGGAACTAACCGCTGATTTTCGCATTCTCGACGAGGCCAACGCCTATCTGCTGATGGAGGGATTGCTCGGCGAGCTGCCGCTCCATTACTATCGCTCGCTGGGCAACCCCACCGGGCGCCTGCGCACGTTGCTGGACGACTTCTCCCATGCGCGCGATGAGTTGCTGACCCCCACGGACTACCTGGCGCTGGTCGATGCGATGCAGCGGATGCCCGCGCCGGACGAAGTAGCAGCTATCGAATCGCCAGGGAGCGCGAAGAACGGGCATGGGCAGAAGGTCCAGCCGCCCGAAGGCACGTTTACCGATGAGCAGATTGCGCGGGCACGCGAACGGGCCGCGGCCTATGCGGTCTGGGACCGGGCGTTACGTCGGCGCGGGCTGGTGGACTTCGGCGGGCTGATTCAACGCGCCGTCGAGTTGCTGCGAGCCAATCCCACCGTTCTGGCAGACGTGCGCAAGCGCTATTCCCAAATTCTCGTGGATGAATTCCAGGACACCAACCGCGCGGCGGCCGAGTTGCTGATGCTGATCGCGGACAATGGTAGCGGCCTCTGGGTGGTGGGCGACCAGAATCAGTCGATCTATCGGTTCCGTGGCGCCTCGCCGCGCAATATCCCGCGACTGGCGGAGCACTATCCCACTCTGCGCGTGCTGCGGCTGCGGCGCTGCTATCGCGCCGTGCCGGGCATTGTGCGGCTCGGCTCCGCGATGGCGGCGCAGATGGCGCAACTGGCCCCCGTCTCCTCGTCTCCAACGCCAGCCCCAGCCACGGGCGCGCTGCATGAGGCGCTGCAACCGCTCGACCTGGAGCCGGTGCGCGACGTTGGAACCACTCCACCCATTCTGCATGGTGAGACTTTCGCCAGCGCCGCACACGAGCGCGTTGGGCTGGCGACGGCCATCGAGCGCTTCCACGCGGACGGCTACCGCTTTGGAGATCAGGCGATCCTCTGCCGGACGCACAAGCAGGCGCGCCAGATTGCCGCCGTCCTCACCAGACGGGGCGTACCCGTCAGCCAGCTTGGCGACTTCTTCGAGCGGCCAGAGGTGAAGGACGCGTTGATGCTGCTCACGCTGGCGGCGGGGCCGGATGCGCGCGGAGTCTTGCGCGCCACGCCGCTGCTGGTCGCCCTCGGCTGCCCAGCGCACGCAGGGAACGAACTTGCCGCCACGGCGCGATATCTCTCGACCCAGCGCCACACGCTTCCTGGCGCGCTGCAGAATGGACACCTGCTTAGTCAGGTTCCGTCCCTCGCGCCGGCAACCCGCGCCGGACTTATCCGGCTGGGCGAAATCGCAACTGCGCTGCAGAATAGCCGCGCCGTGGGCCTCAAGCTGGCGGACTTTCTGCTGCGTCCGGGAGGATACACCTGGCGGCTGGCGCGTGTCGCCGATGGCCAGGACGCGCCCCGGAGTCTGGGCGTGCTTCCGGGATTGGAGACGGCGGGGCAGGCGCAACAGGCGCTGGCGGCGCTGGGCGAGCTGGTGCGGCTGGCGTGGCGCTTCGACGCGCGCTGGCTGGCGGAGCCAGAGTTCCGCGCCCGCTTGAGCCGCGCGGTGCGCCACCGGAGGGCAGCGCGCCCAGCGCAACCCGATACGCTGACTCCAGCGCCCAATGCCGATGTCATGCCTATGCCACCCGCCGCTCCCGCCTCTGTCCCCACGCTCGCGCACACGGACGAGGACGCTTCTGTCGTGACCTGTTTCCTGCACTATCTACACGCACTGCGGGCGACTGATGTCACCGTGCCTGTCCCAGCCGGGAATGAGGATGCCGTCAATATCCTGACGCTGCACCAGAGCAAAGGGTTAGAGTTTCCGGTCGTGCTGCTGCCCAATCTGGCGCATGGCCAGTTTCCAGCGGGTAGGCATGGACGAGAAGAGGTATCGCCGCCCGGTTTTCGCGATGGCGATACGCCCGGCGAGCGTGACGCGGAGGAGCGCTGCCTCTTCTATGTCGGCGTCACCCGCGCACGCGATATCGTCGCCTTCAGTCGCGCCGCCAGCTACGGGAAATCGCGCACTGTGGAGCGATCAGCGTTGCTGGCGCTCATGGATGGCGCGCCGGACTGGGCAGCCGCCGAATCGCTTCACACCGACGAGGAGTGCGAGCGCCTGTTGGCCATCGCCGCGACTTTCGAGGAGACCAGCGACGATGAGGACGACAGCGAGAGCGGGAGACCAGTCGAGGCGGCGCCCGCGCAATCGCCACGCGAGAAGCCCGTCTTCCGGCTGCACGACCTGAACCAGTACCTGGAATGTCCGCTGCAATACAAATACATGCGCATCCACGGTTTCCGCGATCCCGCGCGCGATGCTGTCTACAGCTTCCACGCCTACATCCGCCGGGGCGCGCAGGAGCTACGTGATGTCCAGGCAGCCAGCCCCCAGGCCGATTGGCAAGCCGCCGAGGCGCGTCTTCAATCGCTCTGGGACGAGATCGGCCCGGCAGGCCACGCCTACGAGGACTTCTACCGGCAGGCGGCGGAGGCCATTCTGCGCGAGGAGTGGCGGGCGATCACCTCGCCGGAGCAGGCGGCGGCCTCCGAGCGTGTGCGGCTGGCGCAGCCACTGTGGGCCGAGTTGAAGCAGTGCGTCGTCGAGGTGACGGCTGATCGCGAGATCGACGCTCGCCTGGCCTCTGGCGAGAGCGCCGCGCCGCTTACCGTACTGGTGCGGCTGCATACTGGGCGCCCGCGCGACGACCATAAAGACGACCTGACCTTGCCACTCTACTATCTGGCGTATCACCGGCAGCATCCTGACATTCCGGTGCGGATCGTCCTTGCATACACCGGCGGAACGCTGGACGATATAGCGGCGGACTCGGCAGAATCGGCGGACCCAACTGGTTCGTATGACCCACGTCATCAACACGATGTCACCGATGAGGCGCGCAAGGTCGCCGAGCGTTACCTGGACGCAAACCGGAAGAGTCGCTCGAAGCTAGACAAACTGGATGAAGCGGCGATGGGCATCGTCGCCGGAGCCTTCGCGCCGCGTCCCGAGGAGCGCCGTTGCGCTGCCTGCGCGTATTGCTACGTCTGCCCATCCGACCCTGAGAGCGTCGATCCCAGCTCGATACCCGCCGCCACGACCACCTGATATCAGTGCGCTCCATCTTTCCTGCGAAACCTCGCCGTTGCCTGTCTTGCCCATGTCCCATTTCCGCTTTTGTCCGCGAATGACGCATCTAAACTATAGAGGGCGGAAACAAGAGTCCGGCGAGAGATGGAAGTGGGCAGGGCAAGATGGGTATGGCGGACGAGATGGCTGAGATGGACGCTATGGACGCGGTAGAGGCTGGGCGAGAGGGGCTGGGATCGAGCGTCGCCTCGTTCACCTGGCACGCGCGCAGGCGGGGCGCGCGCCGCAATGTAGCGCCCGACGCGGTGGACTATGTGCTGGCTCATGGCCGGATGATTCAGCGTACGGGCGTCATGTTCTATTTCCTCGGCTGGCGCGATATTCCCCCATGCGACCGCCGCGCCAGCTGGGCGTCACGGCTGGAAGGCTCGATTGTGATCGTCGCCTCAGATGGCGCCGTGATTACGATCTACCGGAACCGGAGGGGCTTGCGCACTATCGCGCGCAAGATGAAATACCAGCTGGACGCGCGCAACCACTCGGCCGCCCGCGAGGCCGCGCCTCCGACCACTATAATGGCGCGCGCGAGCGCCTGAGACGGCCAGCTTCAAGACCAGTATCTGCATCAAGAGCGGGAAGATCATCGTTTCCCGCTACTCCCTCCCAATGAAAGGGTATCGTATCGCCATGACCAGAACACCACAGGCGTATCGGCAGCGCTGGCAGGCTGCCTTGACCCCGGAATGCACAGTGGCTCCATGGGATGAGGAATTATCGCCCACATCGTGTGTCATCTTCGAGGCGCCACGCATTATCCCGATGGGCGAATGGTGTACGTTCTTCGCCGATTTCGGCGATGCGGTCTGTTTCTATCGCTATCTGCGCATCCCCGAAGAACTGGAAACATTGGCGACTGGCGATGAGCTTGCCCAACTGGAGCCTGCGTCAGTATTGGAGGCGTCCAGATGGGGCCGCTACCGCGCGCGCTTTAGCAACGAGGAGATCCGACGGCGGCGCTACGAAGGCGAGCGCGCCCTGGACAAGCTGCTCGAACGCTTCGTGCGCGAGGGCTATCAGCCGGACATGGCCCAGAAGCTGATCGAGATCGTCGCCACCACGCTGATCGATTCCGATCCGCACGCCGTCTATGTCCTGCCTGGCGATCTCTCGCTTCTCCTGGCGCATATCGGCAACCCCTTCGCCGAGTGTGATTTCATGCTCGACGAGGAGGAAGACGGCGCCATCCCGGCAGCGCCAGCCTTCGATCTGAACGCCGA
>DASTKI010000234.1:0-20745 GCA_035716045.1 Ktedonobacterales bacterium | reverse complement strand
GTGAGGGGCTAGCTCATGCCGCTCGCTCCGTTTATCCGCCTTCTCCGCTCGCCGTATTCGCCGCTCGTACGCCTCTCTCACGCTGCCCGCCATGGCTGGCTCCTGATGCGTGTAGCATAACACGAGACGAATGGTTAAAACGAGGGCTGGCGACAGACATTTCTCCCAACCAGTGGTCGTCAACCGGCTGACCGGTTAACGCAATTTGGCTGCCAGGTGAGCCGCGTGGGGTGGCTGTACTCTCCAATTGCCAGTGATCGGGCGTCATTCGCGCGGTGTGACGCGCGTCACATCACACCGGCAGGAACCTGTGCGACGATGAGGGCGTCATAGTAACAGGAGAATCGCGTTGTGGATAGGCCCACGGGAATGGAGGCGTGATGGCGCCGTCTCCCACTCCATGTGTGGTACACTCTTGGGAGCGGAGCGGCCCACCTGCGCGCCAGACGGAGGCTGTGTCCGATGGCGCCACGACAGTCCATACCGCTTGACATGACCTGGCCCGCGCGTATAGATTAGGCGTGCGGCGCTGGCCTGCCAAAGCCGCCACGAGACGCCCATCGCGCATATACCCGTCCATCTGTTGTCGCTGCCTCGAAAACCTGTCGGCCTAGTCTGCGCGAACCCTTGTGGGGTCCACCCCGGTTCGCGCGTCATGCGTCGCGCCGCCCGCTAGCGCGCTCCGGCTAAAACCGGGCCCGTAACGTGACCGCGGTTGGGAGATGTATGGAACCGTCAGAGCTCATCAGCGGTCGCTACCGCCTCGAAGAACCCATTGGCCGTGGTGGCATGGCCACGATCTTCCGGGCGGTTGACGAGCACATGATGGATCGCCCGGTGGCGGTCAAAGTGCTGCGTGAGGTCTATAGCAGCGACCCCAAGTTCGTCACGCGGTTCCAGCGTGAGGCGCGCGCGGCCTCCGCCCTCCAGCACCCCAACATCGTCCAGGTCTTCGACTATGGACAGAGCGGCGACAGCTACTACATCGTCATGGAATTCATTGACGGGATGGACTTGCGCCGCTACCTCAAGCGACGCGGCGTCCTGCCCATCGAGCGCGGCGTGCAGATCGCGCGCGAGGTCGCCCTGGGCCTGGGCGCGGCCCACCGCCGCGGCATCGTCCATCGCGATGTCAAGCCGCAGAACATCATGCTCGACGATGACGGGCTGGTCAAGCTGACCGACTTCGGCATCGCCAGCATGTACAAGGACGCCGACGCCGAGCGCCTGACGACGACCGGCATGACGCTGGGCACCGTGCAATACTACGCGCCTGAGCAGGCGCAGGGCGAGATCGTGCGCCCCTCCGCTGACATCTACGCCCTGGGCATCGTGATGTACGAGATGCTGACCGGCCAGACGCCCTTCGATGGCGATACGCCGGTCGCGGTGGCGATGAAGCACATCCAGGAGGAGCCGGAGCCGCCCAGCGCGCTCAACCCGCGCATCCCACCGTCGCTGGAGCGCATCATCCTGCGCTGCCTGGAGAAAGAGCCGCAGGCGCGCTTCCGCGATGGTGACGCGCTGGCCGCCGCGCTGGACAACTTCTTGCGCGCGCCTTCGCGCCGACCGGGCGTGGCCAGCGGCGTGGGCGAGGCCATCGGCCCCTACGGCCCTGGCCCTACCGCCCCAGGCATGCCCCACCCCAGTGGTCCATCTGGCCCGCGCCCTGGCGTGTATCCGCCGGGCAGACAGACCCCGATGAGCGGGCCGCGCGGAGCCGCACGCCCGCCGGTGTCGGTCAATGGCCGCCCTGGCATGGCGCTTGGCGGCATGGGCGACGAGCGGACGATCGAGGCCTATGATGCCTCCTATGACCGGCGCGGCGGCTACGACGACATGCTGATGTCGCCGCCCATCCCGGGCGGCCCTACGCGCGGCATGGGCGTGCCGGGAGAGACGCGGAAGCAGTGGGCCACTGGCCAGAAGCCTGAGCCGCCGCGCCGCAACCTCGGTCTGGTGATCGCGCTGGTGGCCGCCGCGCTGGTGCTGCTGGTGGCCGGGTGCTTCCTCGCCTTCAGCGTTACGAATGGCCTGCGTCTCTTCACGACGCAGACGCCGACCGCCACGCCCGTTCCAACGGTGAGCGTGCCGAACATCGTCAACATGACCTGCGACGACGCCCTCAAGGCAGTACAGGATGTGCATTTGACCCTGAAGTGCGACCCTGTCGCCAGCGACAAGGCAAAGGGCCAGATCGTCACGCAGGACCCCCCCGCGGGCCAGCCAGTGAAGGCTGGCTCGGTAGTCCAGGCGCAATACAGCGCTGGCCCATCGGATGTGACGGTCCAGGATGTCACAGGCAAGTCGTCCGGCGACGCCTGCCTGACGCTCAAGGACCAGGGCCTCACCTGCAATATCGTGCTACAGCCCTCCGACATTGTGGCGATTGGCACTGTCATCAAGACTTCGCCTGCCGCTGGAGCGTCGGTCAAGCCTGGTACGATGGTGAATCTCTATGTCAGCTCCGGACCGGCGGCGACTCCCACGCCGACGGTGACGCCGACGCCGACGGTGACGCCGACGCCGACGGTGACGCCGGTGGCGCCAACGGCCACTCCATAACACACCTGCTACGCGCTTCCGCTATTGCGATTGTTGGATAGAATGAGCCAATAGGGAGCGCGGAGCGGGCGGAAGGGGCGTCTGGCTCGCTCGCCGCGCTCCACTTAGCGAGGGGTGTTCGCCTGCCATGCCGCGTCCGCGTGTCTACAGCGCCGAGGGGTTCGTGCTCCGCCGCACCGATTATGGGGAGGCGGACCGCATCCTCACGCTCTTCACCGGCGCGTATGGCAAGTCGCGCAGCATCGCCAAGGGCGTGCGCAAGACCACCAGCCGCCTGGCTGGACACCTGGAGCCTTTTACGCGCTCGCAATTGCTGCTCGCCGCTGGCCGCGACCTGGATATCGTCACGCAGGCCGAGGCGCGCGAGCGCTTCGAGCGCATCGCGGGCGACTTCTGGTCCGCCAGCGCCGCGTGGTATGTTGCCGAGCTGGTAGACCGCTTCCTCGAAGACGCCGACCCGCATCCCCGGCTCTACCAGCTTTTCGTCGAGACGCTGCGCCGGCTGGATGAGTACGCGGGCAGCGATAGCGCGCGCGGCTGGATGACGCTGCGCTTCTTCGAGTTGCGGCTGTTGGGGGAGCTCGGCTATCGCCCTGGCCTGCACCACTGCGTGAGCTGCGACCAGCCGCTGCGGCCCGTTGATCAGGGCTACAGCGCGGAGAAGGGCGGCGCCGTCTGCCCGGACTGCATGCGCTATGGCGCGCGCCCGCTCTCGCTGCCCGCGTTCAAGGTCTTGCGCCTGCTGCAGGGGACCGAATGGGCCGAACTGCCGCGCCTGCGCCTGGAGCCCGCTCTACTCAGCGAGGTCGAAGCCACGCTCCAGGCGACGATCCGCTACCACCTGGAGCGCGAACTGAAGTCGTGGGCGTTTCTGCAGCAGGCGGCGCATCCGTAATAGAGCACGCTGGCGCTTCGCGCTCCTCCGCTATGCTATACTGACGACCAAGCGGCAGCTCTCGATTGGTGTGGAGGAGCGTGGAAGATGGCGCAGCCACCGATTCCTCAATCTTCCAGCGTCAGCCCGCCCCATCCGCGCAACTGGCTGGCGCTGATCAGTTTCTGCTATGGCCTCATTCTCCTCGCTTACATGCTCTTTAACGTTGTGATTGCCTCTGCCTTTCCGTATCCTATGCTGCCCACGACTTCGCTAGTGGATACGGTTGCTTTTTACTCGCAACCCTGGTTCCTTCTATGCAGTTTCCCCGCAACGGTCGTAGCCCTCGTCACAGGAGTGGCTGCGGTGTGGCACGCGCGTACCTTGCCACCCGATCGCGCGTGGCGCGAGATGGCATGGATTGGTCTGCTCCTGGGCGTGCTCTATTGTCTCTTCGTGTTCAATTTCCCTTACTGGAACAAGGTGTGGCCGGGATACGGTGAGCATACGCTGTATCACGCCCTATAGGAGCATGCGATATGGCGCAGCCCAAAGTCTTCGTCAGCCATAGCAGCAAAGACATCGCCTTCGCCGAGCGGCTCGTGAAGGACTTGCGCGCGGCAGGAGTGGACGTGTAGCTGGACAAGGAGGATCTCGGCGCAAACGACCCACTCCTGGTGAACCACGCACCGCCTCAGCTGATGTAGACGGCGGGGGTGAAGATGGCCTGGAGGAGGCGGCCGGCGTCGTGGCGGACGTAGGTGTCCTGGTAGACGGCTAGCAGCGAGTCTATGACCACCTCGGGGGCGAGCCTGGCCAGCTCGTCGGCGTCGGGCTCCACGGGGTATTGCCCGTCGTTTACGTAGCGCTCGCGCAGGTGCTCGGGGAAGACGCCGTCGTGGACCACGACGCGGTCCACACGTCCGCCGAGATACGAGTTGACTTTGCGCACGAAGTCAGAGGCGCGATAGCCTTCGGTCTCGCCACGTTTGGTCATCAGGTTGCAGACGTAGACTTTCTGCGCGTCGGAGGCGCGCACCGCGTCGGCGATGCCGTCCACCACGAAATTGGGCAGGATGCTGGTGTACAGGTCGCCTGGCCCGATGACGATCACATCGGCGCGGCGGATCGCGCGCAGCGCCTCATCGCAGGCGGGCGCGGGCTCTTTCAGGCGGATGCGCTTGATGGGTGACAGCGGCGACCTGGGGTTATTCTCGCCGCGCGTGTCAATCACCGTCTCGCCTTCGATCACGGAGCCATCCTCTAGCTCCGCACAGAGCGTCGCGTGGGCCAGTGTTACCGGCGCGACCTTGCCGGCTGTGTCCAGGAGCTGTTGCGCATCCTCGATGGCATGCAGCAGATTGCCTCTGTTCAACTCCTGCAGGGCGGTAATGATGAGGTTGCCCAGGCTGTGCCCGCTGATCCCCGACTGCTCGAAGGGGGACGAGCCGTTCAGCGCTTTGCCGCCATTGGTCATGCTGTTCTCACCGAAGCGGTGCGTGAAGATATCGCGCCAGAGCGTCCCCTTGCGCGAGAGCGCTACCAGTGCTTGCCGCAGATCGCCGACAGGCAGCATACCGAACTCGTCCATGAGTCGTCGCGAGCTGCCGCCACTGTCAGACATCGCGACAACCGCGGTCACGTTGCACTCATACCGCTTCAGCGTTGAGAGGAGCGCGAACGGGCCAGTGCCGCCGCCAATCGTCACAACATTCATGTCGCGCAGATTCAGCAGCGCGTGCGACCGCTGTTCATTTGTCCACTGCATCCGCTCGATATCTCCTTCGCTGGCGCCATCACCGCAGGTCCGCAGGCAGTATATACGAGAATTTCGCATAGCAGGGAACATGCCTCTTTGAGGGCCAGAGCCCCAACGCCCGCCCTTCCTCATGGCATGAAGCGGGTGGGCGTTGGGGGCGGGCGCTATTGCCGCAGCTCAGCGCCGAATCGCTTGCCCAGCAGGGCGATGATCGCCGCTTGCGCCTCCTCCACCTCCTGCGCGGTCAATGTGCGGTCCGACGCGCGATAGGTCAGTGTGTAGGCCAGGCTCTTCTTGCCGGTGGGGATGCCCTCGCCGGTATAAACGTCGAAAAGCCGGACCTCCGGCCTCAGCGTGGCGCCGCTGGCGCGGATGGCGTCGGCCACCGCCGCCTGAGGCGTCGCGGCGTCCACCACAATCGCCAGATCACGCTGCGCCACCGGATAGCGCGAGATGGGGCGCGTCCGGATGCGCTGCGGCGCCACTTGATAGAGCCGCTCCAGGTCGAGCTCCATGACGTAAGTCCGCCGGGGCAGCTCGAAGCGTTCCGCCACCTCGGGATGCAGCTCGCCCAGCGCGCCGAGCGCCAGCCACGTTCCCGCCGCGTCCAGCGCCGTCGCGCCGTCGGCCTCGCCATTCGCCTGGGCGGGCGCCACATACGCCTCCAGGATGGCGCCGCGGCCAGGGTGGAAGCTGGGGCGACGCGCCTGGGTGAAGCGGAAATGGGTGACGCCCAGGCCATGCAGCAGCGCCTCGGCGACGCCCTTCAGGTCAAAGAAATCGGCGTCACGCTCGCCCAACCAGCTTGCCGTCCGCGGCCCGCTCAGAGCCACGGCCACCGTCCGCCGCTCATCAGCCAGCCCCTGACCCGCCGCCAGCTCGGGTGTCAGCAGGAAGCGCCGCCCAACCTCGAAGAACCACAACCCCGCGCTGGAACTCTTGGCGTTCTCGCGCAGCACCGAGAGCAGGCCCGGCAGCAGCGTCAGCCGCAGCGAGTCCATGTCGGCGCTGAGCGGGTTGCGGATCGTGATGGCGGGCAGCTTCTCGGCCAGCGCCTCGATGCGCCGCCGCTCCATCGCCTGCGGGCGCGCGGACGTGAGCGCCGTATCCGGCTGCGCGCCGTCTACCTCGCCCGCCAGCGAGACCGGCCCGCTCAGCAGGCGCTCCTCACCGGGCGCGACGGCGGGCAGCAGCTTCGCCATCAGCGGGCGGCTAACCAGCGAGTATGTCCGCGCCTCGGTCAGCCCCGCGCCCAAGAGCAGGTCGCGGACCTCGTATTCACGCCAGAACCACGGCGCATCCTGCCACGCGGGCAGCGGCCCATCGGGAATCGTGCTGGGGATGCGGTCGTAGCCAGCGATGCGGGCGATCTCCTCGACGATATCGGCGCTCTCCTCCACGTCGCCGCGCCAGCTCGGCACGGTCACACGCAGCAGCGCCGCGCCCCGCTCGCTGGTCAGTTCTTCGACGCCGAAGCCCAGACCGCGCAGGGCGCGGGTCGCCTCGGTGAGCGTCACGCTCATCCCCGTCAGCCACTCGACCTGGCCGAGAGCGAAGTCAATCACGCGCGGCTGGATGTGAGCGACCTCTGCGTAGGCGTCCACGTAGCCCGGCGCGGTCTGCCCTCCGGCGAGCTGCGTGATCAGCTGCGCCGCGCGGTCCAGCGCCACGGTGGTCAGGTTGATGTCGGGGTTCTTCTCGAAGCGGCTGGACGCCTCGGTGCGCAGCGCCAGCGCCTGCGACGTGCGGCGGATATTGGTCGGGTTCCAGTGCGCCGCCTCCAGGATGAGGTTGGTCGTCTCGTCCGAGACTTCCACGCGAGCGCCGCCGAAGATACCGGCGATGACGTTCGGCCCGGCGGGGTCGGTCACCAGCGTCATCTCGCTGGTCAGCGTCCGCTCCACGCCGTCGAGCGTGGTCAGCTTCTCGCCCGGCTCCGCGCGCCGCACGATGATCGTATGGTCGGCCACCTTGTCGTAGTCGAAGGCGTGCAGTGGCTGGCCCAGCTCCAGCATGACATAGTTCGTCACGTCCACGACGTTGTTGATGGGGCGCATGCCTGCCGCTGTCAGCCGCTCGGCCATCCAGGCCGGTGAGGGGCCGATCTTCACGCCGCGAACGACGCGAGCGGTGAAGCGCGGGCAGAGATCAGGGTCGCGCACCTCCAGCTTCATCAGCTTTGAGGCCGCCACACCCTTCTCCTTGGCGGCGATCTCCGGCTCGCGCAGCCGTTCGCTGGTGAAAGCGGCGATCTCGCGCGCGATGCCCACCATGCAGAAGAGGTCGCCGCGGTGCGCCTTGATGTCGAGGTCAATCACTGCGTCGCCCATCAGCTTGCCGAAGGGGATGCCCACCGGCGTGTCCTTGGGCAGGATGAGGATGCCCTCGTGGTCATCGCTCAACCCCAGCTCGCGCGGCGAGCAGAGCATGCCCTGCGAGAGCACGCCCATCGCGCGCTTCTCGGCGATCACGATGTCGCCGACCTTCGCGCCGATGCGCGCCAGCGGGACCCTGTCGTGCAGCTTGATGTTGGGCGCGCCGCAGACGACGCTCAGTTCCTCGCGCCCCGTCCAGACGCGCGTCGCGCTGAGGTGGTCGGAGCCTTTCACCTTCTGCAGCCAGGTGATCTCGGCGGTGATGATGTTCGGCCAGGGATACTCGACGCGGTCAACCTCTAGCCCAGTCAGCGTCAGCTGCTCGGCCAGTTCTTCCGGGCTGAGTGTGATATCCACATACTCCTTGAGCCATGAATAGGGCGCTTTCATACCGTTCTCTTACACTCCTCGGGCCGTTGGATAGGCCCGCGCGATATTCACAATGTCCGACAGGACGCCCATCGCCGTCTGTGTCGGGTCGCCTTCGCCCTCAATCAGCGTCAGCTCGCGCATGGTGTCGGTCAGCAGCCGCACGCCGGTCTCCATGCCGTTCAGGCTGCCCAGGGTGTCGCCGGGGGGCAGCGCCTGGAGCGAGACTTCGGCGATGACGGTATCGCCCTCGCGGCGGCCCTCCGCGATCTGCTTGAGCGACTCGCCCGGCTTCAGGGCGGCATGCGCCTGGCGCATAGCCTCCGCGCCCAGGCCAGTTCGCCGCACGTCCGCTGGGCGGATGTCGGCGCCCATCAAGGCGTTGGCGATCACTGTCGCCTTCACCGAGGCGTCCCAGCCGTCGAGGTCGTTGGCCGGGTTGGCCTCGGCTACGCCCGCGCGCTGCGCTTCGGCTACCGCATCCTCCAGCGTCAGGCCGCTCGCCATCAGGCTGAGGACGTAGTTGCTGGTGCTGTTAAGCAGCCCGCGAAAGCTGATGACCTCCGTCACCGGCAGGCAGTATTCCATCATGTTGATGATCGGCGTGCCATCCAGCAGTGTGGACTCGAAGCGCAGCCCGACGCCATGCGCGGCGGCCAGCGCACGCAGCTCACGCAGCGCGTGCGCGATGGGGCCCTTGTTGGCGGTGACGACATGCTTTCCGGACTCCAGCGCCGCGCGGACGTGGTCCAGCGCGGGCTGCCCATCCGCCGGGTTGAGCGTCGTGATCTCCACCAGCAAGTCAGCCGGGCAGGTCCGCGCGAACGTGATTCCGTCGCCGCTAAACGGCTGCCCGGCGTCGGGAATGCCCGCGCCGGGACGCGCTCCCTCCGGCCAGCCGCTGGCGGCCAGCGCCGCGGGCGTCAGCCCCTCCGGCGCCAGCCAGCCGCCCGCGCGCCGCGTGTAGGCGCCGCTGATCTTCACCGCCAGGCCGTGGTCGCGGCGCAGCGCCTCGTCCTTGGTCGCCAGCAGCCGGATCAGCCGTACGCCGACATTGCCGCAGCCCAGCAGCGCGATACGAGTCTCCATGATGTTCGCCTTCTTTGTCTTCCCCCTCTCCTGAGAGAAGAGGGGGCCAGGGGGTGAGGTCAGCGGAACTGCGACAGGAAGCGCAGGTCGTTCTCGGCGAAGAGGCGGATATCCTCGACGCCGTAGCGCAGCATGGCGATGCGCTCGATGCCCAGGCCGAACGCGAAGCCGCGATAGACCGCTGGATCGTAGCCGACGCCACGCAGCACCTTGGGATGCACCATGCCTGAGCCGCCCATCTCCAGCCAGCCTGAATACTTGCAGACCCGGCAGCCCGCGCCGTCGCAGTTGATGCAATCGATGTCGAACTCGGCGCTCGGCTCGGTGAACGGGAAGTAGCTGGGGCGGAAGCGCACCTTGCGGTTGGCGCCGAACATCTCGCGGGCGAAGCGCTCGATGACGCCGCGCAGGTCGGCCATCGTGCAGACCTCGTCGATCAGCAGGCCCTCCACCTGATGGAAGACCGCCTCGTGGCTGGCGTCGGTCGCCTCGCTGCGGTAAACGGCGCCCGGCACGATCGCGCGCACGGGTGGGCGCATGCGCTCCATGATGCGGATCTGGTTGGGCGAGGTCTGCGTGCGCAGCAGGATCTGCCCCGGCAGCACCCAGAAGGTGTCCTGCATGTCGCGCGCGGGGTGATCGGGCGGGATGTTGAGCGCCTGGAAGTTGTAGTAGTCCGTCTCGACCTCTGGCCCTTGAAACGTCTGGAAGCCCATGCGCTCGAAGATTTCGGCGAGCTGGAGCGTGGTGCGTGAGAGCGGGTGCATGTGGCCGCGCGCGATGGGCCGCCCCGGCAGCGTCACGTCCAGCGTCTCGCGCTCCAGAGCTTCCGCCCGCTCGCGCGCGACGACCTCGCCGCGCCGTTCTTCCAGCAGCCGTTCCAACTCGACCTTGACGGCGTTGGCCGCCTGGCCCACCAGCTTGCGCTGCTCGCCCGGCAGCTTGCCCAGGCCCTTCAGGATGGCGCTCAGCTCGCCGCGCTCGCGGCCCAGATAGCGTGTGCGCCACTCCTCCAGCCCCTCAGTTGTCTCGAGCTTCGCCAGCTCGCCCGCCGCGCGCTCGCGCAGCGCTTCGAGCTGCCGCTCTTCTTCCGTCTGTCCTTCTGCCATCGTGCCTGTCTCCACTGGATGGGGCCGCGCCCTCATCTCGCTCCGCATACAAAACGGCGGCCTCGTCAGGGACGAAGCCGCCGTAAACGCTCCGTGGTACCACCCACATTGAGCGCGTCGCGCGCCATGCCTGTGACGCCTCTCCGCGAACGGGAGACAGCCCGGCGGCGCGGTTCACGCTCCACTCGATGCGCCCGATACCGGCGGGCCACCGCGGCGCCTACCACCACACACGCCCTCACAGCGCGTGGGCTTCAGCCGCCCTGCTCAGGAGTGAACTTCCGCCAGCCGGTACGCGCCAGGGCTTTCAGTCGGTGGCCCCAGCTCCCTGCTCCGCCCATTCCGGCGTACTCTCTCCGTCTCAGCTATCGCTTTCTGGTTGCGTCCTGGATTATGCCCACGCCAGTTGCCGACGCCTAACCTCGCGTCCGTAAGGTTGCCGGCGGGTGAACCCGCGGCTACGGGCCCCAGCGTGAACCCCGAATCCGCTGGGGCCCTTCGCTCCGCTCGCCTGGCGGCCGCGAAGCCCGCCTTCGCGGGCTAGGCTCTGTGTCAGTCGCTGTCGTGCGCGCGCTCTTTGTGTCGTCGCTGGCGCGCTGCCTCAAACAATATCACACTCGCGGCTATGCCTGCATTGAGCGACTCGACTTTGTTCCACATTGGAATCGAGATGCGCTCGGTGGCCAGCGTCGCCGCCTGGCGCGAGACGCCATGCGCCTCGTTGCCGATGATGAGCGCCGTGCGCCGCGTCAGGTCCACCTCATCATACGCCACGCGTCCAGCGGCCTCGGCCACCAAGACCTGCTCGGCGACTGGCGCGCCCGCGAAGCGCTCGGCGACCTCCGGCCAGCGCAGCCCGTGGCGGATGGGCAGGTGGAAATGCGCCCCCGCGCCCGCCCGCACCACCTTCGGCGCGAATGGGTCGGCGCACTCTGGCCCCAGCAGCGCCTCATCCACATCCGCCGCCAGCGCCGAGCGCAGGATGGTCCCCATGTTGCCGGGGTCCGAGAGCGCGTCGAGCGCCAAGAGCAATGGACGCGCCCGCCCACGCCGCCGCGTCCGCACCCGCTCAGGCGCGAGGTCTGCCAGCGCCACGGCGGCGGCGACGCCCTGCGGCGTACGCGCGTCGCTGGCCCGCTCGATGGCGGGCGGCGTCGCTTCCAGCGCCTCCGCGCCCGCTTCGCGCGCCTCGTAGATGCGCTCCAGCAGCCTCCGGCCCTCCACCGACCGCGCCAGCGCGTCGGGGTCGAAGACGATCAGGCGCGGCGTGACGCGCGCGTCGAGCGCCGCCTCCAGGAGATGTGGCCCCTCGATCAGGAACATGCCCGCCGCCTCGCGCCCTTTGGGCGTGTGCAGCGCCCGCAGTTGCGCGATGCGCGGGTTCGAGCCGCTGGTTATCATTGGATGGGAGCCTCTTTACGACAACCGCTAGACAACAGGTGAACAGGCGCCGAGCTATGCCGCGAAGACCGCAGGCGCCGCGCCGGATGCGACAACATCCGCGCGGCGCCTGCGGTCTTCGTTTCCCTCTCTCCCCGTGGGAGAGGGGGTCAAGGGGTGAGGTCGCTAGGCCTTGACGGCGGCCTTTGCGACTGGCTGGCCCTTCTTCTCCAGGGCGGCGCGCGCGGCGGAGACCAGCGCGCCAAACGCCTTGAGGTCGGTCACGGCCAGGTCCGCCATGATCTTGCGGTCCACCTTGACCTCGGCCAGGGTCAGCCCGTGGATCAGGTCGCGGTAAGGCAGGCCGTAGAGGCGCGAGGCGGCGTTGATGCGGGTGATCCACAGCGCGCGGAAATCGCGCTTGCGGTTGCGGCGGTCGCGGTAGGAATAGGCGAGCGCCTTCATCATGGACTCGCGCGCCGTCTTGATCAGGCGATGGCGCGCGCCCCAGTGGCCCTCGGTGCGCTTGAGGATCTTCTTATGCTTTTTGTGGGCGGTGACGCCCCGCTTGACTCGTGGCATGGTCTCTCTCCACCCCCGGCGGCGTACCTGGCGGAACCGGGGTCACAGGCGTCAGCCGTAGGGCAGCAGCCGCTTCATCTTCTGGGCGTCGCCTTTAGCCATCACGCTGGGCTGGCTCAGACTGCGGTTGCGTGTTGGGTCCTTCTTGCGGCGATACTTGGTCCGCGCCGACTTGAGGTGCATATACTTGCCACCACCGGTCGAGTAGGCGCGCTTGGCGGTCGCCTTATGCGTCTTGAGCTTCAGCTTTTTCACGGTCACACACTCCGGCCCGGGATATCAGTCGGGAATCATCTCGTTACAGCCGCTCGTCGCCGGGATTCGCCGCCGGGAAACATCAGGGGTTTGGCGGCCGCACAGCGACGCGGCGGGTTGGGCCGAGGCGGCATACCACAATGCGCCCGCAGCGCCACGCACCTGACGAGTATACCATAGCGACTTTCCAGCGCGCAAGCGGTTTCCCGCTGTATAGGCCGAAATGGTCCTTCGTGTGGCTCGTTAGCTGGTGGCGTTTTCTGTGGTGGCGTCGACAAGTGGCAGCTGGCGCCACCACCCGGCGATGCGCCCGCCGAGCCGACCGCTTAGCATGAACACCACCAGCAACGCATACGGCGCCACGGGCAAAAAGCAGAACACCCCAACAACAAGCGGGTTGTTCATCAATGCATTGAGCGTGCCGGTCTGGATGCCGCGCGGGATACCTTGCGCAGCGAATATCGGCGCCATCCACAGCATTGGTATTATCGGCATAATCACAAACGTCATAGTACGGGCACGCAGCATATCGCCGACTCGCGTCACGAACGCGGGCTGTCCAGCAAGCGCTGGATCAGGTATATGCGTGGCCCAGATGAGGCTGAGAAGCAGAACGACTGGTAGCAGCAGCGTGGCGCCGAGCCAGATGACGCCTAACTGCGCGCCGGGCCAACGCGGCGTTTCGTACAGCCAGGAGACAACATGGGAGCTGGACCATTGGGCGGCGATGGCGAGATACACTTCTGCTACGATAGCAAACGCCGCGAGCGGCCAGGCGATGACAACAAGCGACAGATAGTCGGTTACTCGCCGATGGGGACGTTGGAGGGCGCCCGTAGGGGGTGTTGAAGCTGGCGCAAGCGAACGCAGGCTTGCCAGATGGCCAACCACAGCGCCGATACACCATCCAGATACAACAAGCGAGAGAAAGACGTTTGGAACCGTATTTTGCGAGAAATACGGGTTGAGGATGACCGGCGCCGCAAACGAGACGCCCAACCCCAGCAGCGCGCCACACAACCCGCCAATCCCCATGCCCTGAAACATATAGGAGGAGGCGCGGTCGAGCAACGTCGCCAGCATCGCGCGCTGTTCGTCACTGGTCTGTCGAGCGACGAGACCCCAGTTCATGAGCATGACGTAGTTCGATGCGGAGTCACGCTTGTTGCTTTCGGGATACGCACGCTGCCTCCAGCCAACAAAGGCAATGAATCCACCAATCGCCGCGAATATCAGGCAAAAGACAATGGCGATCCAGCGATCACTCGTATCCATGCCTTATTCTCTCCCCTGCGCGGTCACTGCCTGTTCGTATGGTCCGGGACGCGGGCGCTGCCACGGCCAGCCGGTGAGCCGCCCGCCAAGCTGAGCGCTGTCACTTAATGCGGAAAATCCCAAGGAAAGAAGAATGAGAAACGGCATGATGAATGGAGCCGCGTGATAGAGCGCACCAAGCACTCCTACGCCCGCCTCACGTGGCATGTCGAGGAGCCCCAACAAATAGAACAGGAACCCAGAGAGCATCGGCGCTAAGACAGCATTTCTCGTCGCCTGGGCGCGAAGGAGGTCGCCCACCCGCGCAGTGATCATCTCGTCAGCTTCGATCACAAGATTAGGCGAACGGGCAATCCAGCGAGCGCATAGCAGTGAGACGAGAGGAATCATGACAACTCCGAGCGCTTGCATCCCTCCAACTGCTATTCCGGGCCAGTGAACTTGCGCGCTCCCTATCCAAAACACATCGAGACCTGGCGATCGCGCGCCGACAGCCAGATTGATCGCAGCCATAAGCCCATACACAGTGAAAATGACACACCAGAGCGCGAGCGAGATGTAATCGCCAACACGGCGTCGAGGCTGGCGTACTGAGCCGGGAGGCCCCGATCTTGAGAACGAGCGCACGCCAGTGATGTGGCCAGTGGCAACTCCAATCACCATACCCCCGACGACACCATCAAGCGCTAACTCGATGGATACGACGAACGACGTGTTTGATGTGTCAGGGCCATGAAAGGTTACCAGCAACAACACTAGGAGACTAGCCAGCGCGCCAAATAGCGCTCCCACTCCCATTCCCGCGATTGACTGTGCCCATGCCTGTGTTACTACAGCCGTCACCGCTTCCTGCTGAGTAGCTGGAGCGTCATCAGCCAGAATGCCCCATACCGTAATGCGGCTCGATATCGCTCTACGAGTAGCGCGCGGGAGCCATCTCGATAGTGGGCGCGCGATCATCATTTTGCCTTCAATGGCAAGTACGCCGCCGAGCACAATGAACGCGGCGAACATTACGATGATAGGGATGCTGTCCGTGTCCATACTCAACTTCTATCCTTCACTGCCCGTTCGCTTGGCTCCAGTCACTGTCTCCAGGCGCTGAGGCGCCCGCACGTGAGACCACACGATCTGTCCAGGGCGCATCATAACGTAGCCGCTTGCTTGTGTCCAGTAGGGAGGAGGCGCAGTTGTAGGAGGTTAGTGGAGCAGCGAGGGGTCGTAGAAGGCGGCGTAGGCGGCGACGACGATGACGGCGAAGAGCAGGCTGTCCATGCGGTCGAGCATGCCACCATGGCCGGGGATGAGCTGGCCGCTGTCCTTGACGCCCGCGCCGCGCTTGAGCAGCGATTCGGCGAGGTCGCCGATGGTGGCGGCCACCGCCGTCAGCGCGCCCATGCTGAGCCAGGCGTACCAGGGCAGGTGGAGTGGGAGCGTCAGCACGAAGGCGGCGACGATCGAGAACGCCAGCCCGCCCGCGAAGCCCTCCCACGTCTTGGCTGGGCTGATGCGCGGAGAGAGCTTCGTCTTGCCGAAGAAGTGGCCGGTGATGTAGGCCGCGCTGTCGTTGGCCCAGACCATGCCGAACATCGCCACCAGCCACCAGAAGCCCGTCGAGCCGAAGCCGAAGTCGTAGCCACGCAGCGCCAGGCAAAGCGCCAGCGGCCAGCCGAGATAGAAGGGGATGGCCATCGTCAGCGCCCAGTCGCGCAAGGCGTTCTCGAAGGACTCGATCGCCAGCAGGAAGACGGTGAAGGAGAGGATCACGCAAGCGCTGATGCCGGCGGAGATGATGAGCAGCCGCTGGGCGGGGAACATCGCGGCGACGAGGAAGTCCACGCCGAGCGCCACGCTGATGACGATCTGCGGCCGCCAGCCCTTGTGGGCGAACATCGCGCTCATCTCCCAGGCGCCGATGCAGAGGAAGATGAAGGCGGCGGCGAAGGCGATCCAGCCGCCAAAGAAGACGATGCCGATCACCAGCGCGATCAGCACAGCCGCCGAGCCGAGCCTCTGGCGCAGGTTCGCCAGCCAGCGCGCGCTGGCCCGCTGGGTCGCCGCGTTGTTGGCGCCGCCGCCGCTAGCTGGGGGCGCCGCGTTATCGCCGCGCGTCGCTGCCGAGGGAGACGGGGAGGGGTGACGCGTGTGCGACTTGCTCCTGGTGAGCCGCGGCGCCTCAGATGCCTCATGGCTCATGCCGGTATTCTCCCCTTCGAGCCTTCGCGATCTAGCCCGCGCGCGACGTTGCGTGTGGGCCAGCCCTCTGTCTCCGTGACCGATCCTGCTCAGTTCTTGATGGCTGGCTGTGGCGTCGTCGCGAGCGGGGCTGGGCCGTCGGTGTGCGCCTCGTGCTGCTTGCCCGCGCCATTCTTCCCGTTCGCGCCATTCTTCCCGTTCGCCTGCGCCTCGCGCTCCGCCGCGATCTGCGCATCTGTCTTGCCGAACCGGCGCTTGCGGCTGGCGTAGGCCTCCAGCGCCTCCAGGAAATCGTCCTCACCGAAGTCTGGCCAGAGCGTCTGGGTAGAATGGTACTCCGAATACGCCGATTGCCACAGCAGATAATTGCTGAGCCGCATCTCGCCGCCCGTGCGAATGATGAGGTCAGGATCGGGCAGGTCATGCGTGTAGAGCCGCTGGCTGATCGTCTCTTCGGTGATCTGGTCGGGCGGGATGCCTTCCGCCGCGATGGCGCGCATCGCGTCTACCAGCTCTGCCCGCGCGCCGTAATTGAAGCAGACGTTCAGCTCCAGCTTGGTATTCTCGCGTGTCAGGTCCATCATCCACGTGATGGCCTCGCGCACGTCGGGCGCAAGCCCCTCGAGCCGCCCGATGTGGCGCAGGCGCACGCCCTCGCTATGCAGCCGGTCAACGTCGCTGCGAATCGTCTCCCACATCAGGCTCATCAGCGCGTCCACCTCTTCCTGCGGACGGCCCCAGTTCTCGGTAGAGAAGGCGTAGACGCTCAGCATCGGCACATGGTATTTGTCACAGAGTCGCACGACGCGGCGCAGCGCCTCCACGCCCGCGCGGTGGCCCACCGCGCGCGGCATGTGGCGCTTCGTCGCCCAGCGACCGTTACCATCCATGATGATCGCGATATGCCGTGGGGCCGCGCGCCCGTCCACGAAGCGCAGACGCGCGGCCTCGGCCTGTCGCTCGCGCTCCTGCTGCGCGCCGCCGTCCATCGCTCCGGTGATAGCGGACAACAGGGTCTTGATTCGTCGCTTCGCCATGCTCTCCCTATCTGGTCCTCACCGTCGGCAGGCGCACTGCCACACGGAGCGTTCGCACGCGGAAGGCAGCCGGGGATTGCGCCGCGCGGACCACGCCGGTCGCGCCGGTCATGCCGGTCATGCCGGTTGGTTAGACCGACATGATCTCCTGCTCTTTCGCCTGCCCCACTTTATCCAGCTCAGCGGTATAGCGGTCGGTGAGCTTCTGCAAGCGGTCCGTCCCGCGCTTGAGGTCGTCGGCGGTGATCTCTTTCGCCTTCTCCTGGTCGCGCAAGGTGTCGTGACCATCGCGTCGGCAGTTGCGCACCGCCACCTTCGCCTCGTCTACCTTCTTATGGACGACTTTCACCAGCTCGCGCCGGCGCTCCTCGGTCAGCGGCGGCAGTGTCAGCCGCACGACTGTGCCGTCGTTGGTCGGGTTGATCCCCAGATCGCTCTTCAGGATCGCCTTCTCGATGTCGCCCAGCGCATGCTTGTCCCACGGCTGGATCGTCAGCGTGCGCGCGTCAGCCGCGTGGATCGTCGCGATCTGCTGGAGTGGGGTGGGCGTCCCGTAGTAGTCCACCGTGAGCCGCTCCACCAGCGCGGGCGACGCCCGGCCCGTCCGTACCGTGTTTAGTTCGCGCTGCAGCGCATCGACCGCGGACTTCATGCGGTGCTCGACGTCCGCGAATACGTCTACCGCCATGATACCTTTCCCTTCCCACGATGTCTACGTCTGTCTACGTAATCACGCGCACTCAGGGACGCCCGCGCTGGCGCTTTCGTACCCTGACCCCGCGCCAGAGCCTACGCCCAGATCGAGTCCTGCTCTTCAGTCATCTCATGCACCAACGTGCCGCGCCGCTCGCCTTTCACGACCGCCAGGATGTGCCCCGGTGTCTCCAGGTCGAAGACGACGATGGGCAGATGATTGTCGCGGCAGAGCGAGAGCGCCGCGCCGTCCATCACCGCCAGTCCCATGGTCAGCGCCTTGATATAGCTGATCTCGCTATAGCGCCGCGCGCTCGCGTTGCGCGCTGGGTCATCATTATAGACCCCATCCACCTTGGTCGCCTTCAGCAGAAGCTGGCAGTCCAGCTCGATCGCGCGCAGGGCCGCCGCCGTGTCGGTCGTGAAGTAGGGGTTGCCTGTCCCCGCCGCCAGGATGACGATGCGGCCTTTCTCCAGATGACGGATCGCGCGCCGCCGGATGAATGGCTCCGCGACCGACGGCATGCTGATGCCAGTCTGCACGCGCGTCTCCATGCCGGCGCTCTCCAGCGCGTCCTGCAGCGCCAAGCCGTTGATGACCGTCGCCAGCATGCCCATGTAATCCGCCTGCGCACGATCCATGCCGCTGGCCGCCGCCGTCTTGCCGCGCAGGATATTGCCGCCACCAATCACAATCGCGATCTGTACGCCCAGGCTGTGCGCCTTCCGTAGCTCGCCCGCGATGTATTGCAGCACGGCGGCGTCAATGCCATAGCCCTGCTCACCCATCAGGGCTTCGCCGCTGAGCTTGAGCAAGATGCGGTGGTAGGCGGTCGTTGCGGTCATATAGCTTCCCCTGGGCTCTCTCGGCTTCCCTGATGTCTCCGAGCGCATGCGCCAGGCCGCCTGGCCACCCAGGTGGGCCACCAGCCGGCCGGATGGAGTTCAGGCGCCAAGCTCGAACCGCGCGAAGCGGCGGACGATGATGTTCTCGCCGGTCTTGCGGATCACGTCGTCAATCAGCTTGCCGACCGTGATCTTGTCGTCCTTCACCCATGGCTGCTCCAGCAGGATTTCGGCGGCCAAGCGCTTCTTGATCTTGCCGTCAACGATTTGCGCGCGCATCTTCTCGGGGCGCTTCAGCACCTCGGGGTCCTCCGCGAACTCCGTGCGCATCGCCGCCAGCGTCTCCTCTGGCACGTCGGCCTGTGAGACGTAGCGTGGGTTCGCCCCGGCGATCTGCATCGCCAGCTCGCGCGCCAGGTTCTTGAACTCGTCGCTGCGGGCGACGAAGTCCGTGCTGCAATTCAGCTCGAGGAGCACGCCCAGGTTGCCGCCATGGTGGATGTAGGAGGTAACCAGCCCCTGGCTCGTCTCGCGCTCCTGCCCCTTGACCTTCTCTGCGCGCTTCTGGCCCTTGGCCTCGATCAGCTTGATCGCCTCATCGAAGGTCTTGGCGTCCGTCAGCGCGGCCTTGCAGTCGGCGAAGCCGGCCCCGGTCAGCTCGCGCAGCTTGGCGACATCTTTCGCGGTGTATTCCATGGCTGGTCCAGATCTCCTCTTTAGGGTTTGTTCTCGTCGTGTTACGGATTGCGGGGGAATCGAGCCGCGGCTCTCTTGCTCTGGCGCATGGCCTTGTAAGGGAGCGGGCGCCGGGTCTCTGGCGACTCTCATACTATCACGCCACCAGCCGCCGCTGGCGCGCGGACCCAGACGTGGCAAGCGCGCGCCGTCATTTGGACGGAGCGCGCTCATCTACGGGCCAGTGGCAACCCAACTGGCTAGCTGGCCGCTATGCTTCGGCGCTCTCAGCCTCCGTCGCGGGAACGGCGGCTTCCGTGGCCGCTGGCTCCTCAGTCGCGGCGGGCGCCTCAGCTGGCGCGGCCTCAGGCGCCTTCGTGGCCGCTTCCGCGGTCGCTTCCGCAGCTCCCGGCTCTGGGCCAAACTCTTCCACCGAGATGGGCGCTACGGTGGGCCGGCGGCCCGCCTCATCGCGGTCGCGCGCCGCCTCGTACTGGCGGCGCCCCTCGAGTGCGGCGTCGGCCATCTTCGAACTGAGCAGCTTCACCGCGCGGATCGCGTCGTCGTTCGATGGAATGGGATAGTCCATCTCATCCGGATCGCAGTTGGTATCAGCCAGCGCCACCACCGGTATCTCCAGCCGGCGCGCTTCGAGCACCGCCGTATGCTCCTTGCGCGTGTCAATCACGAACACCGCGCCCGGCAGGCGGCGCATGTTGCGGATGCCACCCAGCGTGCGATTCAGGCGCTCCAGCTCATCTTCCAGATGCTGCGCTTCCTTCTTGGTCAGGCGCTCGAACTCGCCTGCCTCTTTGCGCGCCTCCAGGTCTTTCATGTGGCGGATGCGCAACTGAATGGTCTGGAAGTTGGTGAGCATGCCGCCCAGCCAGCGCTGGTTGACGTAGAACTGGCCACTGCGCTCAGCCTCCTCGCGGATAGCCTCCTGCGCCTGCTTCTTCGTGCCAACGAACAGGATGTACTCCCCATTGGCGGCCAGGTTGGTGATGAACTTGTAGGCGTCGTTTAGGCGCAGCACCGTCTGCTGCAGATCCAGAATGTGGATGCCATTGCGCGCCTGGAAGATGAACGGGCGCATCTTGGGGTTCCAGCGCCGAGTCTGGTGTCCGAAGTGGACGCCTGCTTCCAGCAATTGTTTCATGCTTGCGACGTTCGCCATGGTCTGTTAGACCCTCCCTTGTCGTGATCCTCCGCTCCCGTCCTCTCGCCTGAGGGGCGCGCGGCGCCGCGCGTCAGGGGTCAGACGATCGGGGAGCGTGTGTAATGAGGTGGCATACCATCGCGGCCCGCGCCGCGACAGGCATACCCCATCAGTCTATCACAGCCTATCGGTTCGCGCAATCAGCGCGCGACAGGTGGATGAACCCAGGCAGATGCGTGGCCCCCTCGCTCTTCGCTTCGGTGGTCTGAATAGTCAGCGGCTTGCTATGCCAGTACGCTGTAGCGCCAGGCTGCCTGGCTGCCACCACAGTAGCGCGCCAGGCGGGCATGACGCTTGCCGACCGCATGGCTGGGGCGGCAAGGGCACGGCGCAAGGGGCGATATTGCGCGCATCAGCGCCGCACTGGGGGCATGTATTGGCCTTACCGAGCGAAGAGGCGCGCTAGTTCGAAGTGAGGCGCTCTGCCGCCTGAGCCACGATGTCCAC
>DASTKI010000233.1:0-5893 GCA_035716045.1 Ktedonobacterales bacterium | reverse complement strand
CGAGCGGGCGCGGTGGAGCGGTTCGCCGCGGGCCTGCGCGCCGTCGCCGCGGAGACGCCCAGCGATGGGCTCTTCGCCGCCTGGCGGGCCCGGCTTGACTATGCCGAGCAGGAAGGGCATGCCGCCGGGACCGACGCGGGCTTCGCGGCCTTGCGCCTCGGCGTGGGCTGGCGCATCGCCGTACCGATCGGCCTCGTGTTGTGGATGGCGTTCTTTGCGGTGAGCGACCCGAACTGGATGCTGCCCGACCGCGCCCCGGTGGCGGTCCTGATCTGGCCGCCGATGGCCGCGCTGGCCCTCATCTGGTACCTGACGCTGACCGGGCGACGCGGCTACGCGCTGGCGGCGGGCGCGAGCGTGGTGATGGCTGGGGCCGTCGCCTACGTCTGGTTCGTCTCGCAGAGCCAGACCACCAGCAACCGCAATGGCTACCTCGACCTGATGCTTGCGCATCTGCTGCTGCTGGCTTGGGCGCTGGTGGCCATCGTGGCGCTCGGCTTACGGCCCAGCGCGCGCGACCTCTTCGGCATGCTCACCAAATCGCTGGAGACGACCGGCGTCGCGGGTGTCTATACCATCGCGGGGACTATCTTCGTCGGCTTGACGCTCGCGACCTTCGCCACCATCGGCGTCACACCGAACGCGACGGACATCCGCGCGCTGGTCTGCGGCGGCGGGCTGATCATCGTCCTGGCGCTCGCCAGCGCCTATAACCCCGAGCGCCGGGCGGGCGAGCAGGATTTCTACCGCGGCTTCGGCAAGATCCTCGCCATCGCCATGCATGCCCTGCTGCCGCTGACGCTCCTGGCGCTGCTGATCTACCTCGCGCTGGTCCCCTTCAACTTCGCTCAGCCCTACCAGCAGCGCGACGTGCTGATCGCCTTCAACGTTGTCTTGTTCGCGTTGATGGGCCTGCTGGTCGGCGTCATCCCGATGAGCGCGGCTGACTTCCCGCCGCGCTACCTGCGCTGGCTGCGCGCCGGGATCATCGCCCTGGCGACGCTCGCGCTGATCGTCAGCCTCTACCTCTTCTCCGCCATCGTCTACCGCACCACCAATGACGCCCTGACCATGAATCGCGTCACCGTCATCGGCTGGAACATCCTCAACATCGTCCTGCTCGCGCTGACGCTGATCGTCCAGACGCGCGCGGGCCGCTCCGGCGACTGGATCGCCGCGCTCCAGCGCCTGGCGCGCGGCGGCGCGCTGGCCTACGCCGTCTGGGTGGTGGCGCTGATCGTCGGCCTGCCCTGGCTCTTCCACTGATGCCAATGCCAGGCTGACGGGCGGGATCGTTCGCCCGCGCCAACGGCAGGCGGGCGCGATGGGCCGCGCGCATCGAGCGGCGCGCCGCTGAAAGGGAGATTGATGGGCGTATTCATCGTGTTCGCGCTGGTCGTGGCTGGATTCTTCATCGTTGGCGTCGTGCGCACGGATGTCAGGACCGAGCGCGCGTATGGGCTGCTTGCGCTTGCGCTGCTGGCCGCGGTCGCGCTGGGCTTTCTTTGGCCACCCGTGCTCGACAGGAGCGCTCGCGCGGACTCGTCGGGGACGGATGACCTTGCGTTTGTCGTGATTGCGGGGTTCTACATCCTCGCCACGATACTCGCCATCGCGCTTTTGGGCATTGCCGGGCTGATCGAGATGGCGGTCGCGCGCCAATGGTGGTGGTTTGCCACCTTGCTCGCGGCGATGGCTCTGATGGCGATTACGATCTTCCTGCCCCTCTTCTCCAATCTGCTGACCACATTCCCCTTCCCGAACTCGTTCATCTTGCGGGATGCAAATTGGCTGGCGAGTGAGGCTGTGGTTCTCCTCGTCTGTGTTGGCTATGGCGTCCGCGCGACGTGGTTCCGCTCGCCGCCCGCGACGTAGTCGCGCCGTCGGAATGATGCCAAACACGATCTCAGGCTGCGCTACCCGGTGATCTGTCGGGCGGCGCGCTCGCCGGTGGCCAGCGCGCCGTGGACTGTGCCAGTGTTACCCTCGGTATCGGTCCCCTCGCCCGCGAAATAGAGCGTATCCGCGATAGGACGCGCGATGGCCGCGAGCTTCTCCAGCCCACCCACTGTCACATAGCTATACGCCCCGCGCGCGTACGGATCGCGGCTCCAGTTGTGGACGTATCCCTCCTCGACCAGCGCCATCATCTCATCCTGAGAGAAGCCCATGATATCGGCCAGCGCGCCAGTGGCGGCGGCGATGATCTCGCCGTCCGCGCCCGCGCCGAGCCGCTGGGCCGCGGGCCCGCCGGTCCAGCCGCTGAGAAGCGGGACTAGCAGCGGGTAGTTCGTCCACCACGTCGGCACGCTGGGATGGTTGGAGAACAGGAAAGACAAGGCGGGATGGTAGGCGCGGCTGCTGGCGTCGATGTCCCAGAAGCGCTCGCGCAGCCGCAGCGTAACCTTCGCCGCGTGGCCCATCGCCACGCCGGTCAGCGCGCCGGCAAGCGCATCCGGCAGCGGATCGAGCTGGAGCGCGCTCTGTTCGCCCACTGGAGCGGCCAGCACACCAATCGGGAGCGTCACGATCACGCGGGCGGCGCTGATGGCCGCCAGCGGGACGCCCCCTGGTGTGGTCAGGTGGACCGTCGCCCTCCCGGGCTCCCAGGTGACGCGCCGCGCGACGGTATTCAGGCGCAGGGTGAGCCGCGCGGGGTCGCACGCGCCGAGCAGCCACGCCGCCAGCCGGTCATAGCCCTCCAGCGGGAAGAACTGGCGCTCGCCGTCTATCGCCGCCGACGCGCGCTCGGTCTGGGCGAGCCAGCGCACGCTCACCGTGGCGGGGTCGGCGGCGTCGTAGCCCGCCACATAGCCTCGTGTCCGTGGGATGGCGGCCTCCCATTCCGGGCCGCTCCCCTGCGTGGCGATGAAGTCGTCGAGCGTGAGATCGGGGCCCCGCCAGCGGGCGATGGCGGACAGAATAGGGTCGCCCTCCTCGTCGTAGTCCTCGTCATCTTCCTCGCCGCCATCATCCTCCGCCTCATCCACCTCTTTCAGCTCGCCCACGTCCAGCCGGCGGCCGTTTACGCGCATGAGCGCCTCGCCTGTCAACTCGTAAAGCGTCACGCCCGCCGCGCGGACCAGCTCCATCATCTGCGGCGCCCGGCCATGGACAAATGTGGCTCCCAACTCGATGGGGAGGGCGACGCCAGCAGGGCGAACGGTCAGCAGGCGTCCGCCGACGCGGTCACGCGCCTCGATGAGCGTGACGGAGCGGCCGCGCTCGGTGAGCCGGCGCGCGGCGGCAAGACCGGCCACGCCCGCGCCCAGAATGATGACGTCATCACCCATGGCTCGCTGACTCCCTTCCTGGCGCTCCCATCGCCGTCAGTCGGGGCATCGCATCACGGGCGCCCACCGGAAACCGCAACGGGCGCGCCATGTCTGCTGGTTGGGCGCTCCACGCCGGTCATCCCGCGCCGCGCCACCCTACAGCTCCTCCCGCGGGCGGAACGCGACCATCGCGACGCCATCCGCCAGACCATGGAGCCCCGCCTCCGTGCCGTCGTACGGATAGCCCAGGAAGCGCATGACGGCCTGAAACGCGCGCCGGTAGCGCCGCTGGTAGACCTTCAGCGCCGCGAACCGCTCATCTACACTCAGCAGGCGCTGCTGTGGTATGTACCAGCGCCCGCCTGTCTGGACCTCGACCGCGGGATGCGCCAGGATGTTCTGATACCAGTCCGCGCGCTCGCCATAGGCGGAGACGACCGCGCTCTCGCGCGTGGCGGGATCGTAGTGGACGACCTCCAGGACCGTATGCCGGAGCTTCCCTGACTTGCGCCCCCAATGGGTGAGCATCAGGAAGCGATGCCCCAGCAGCCAGCCGAGCCGCAGGCGATATAGCGTGATGGGTAGCTTGAATCCCCATTTGAGCGCCCAGCCCGGCTTCGCTGGCGGGCGATAGGTCGCCATACGCCATCTCCTCCCTCCCATGAAACCAACCGCATATCAGTGCGATTATGTCACACCGCGAGCGAAGCCGGGCTCCTGGCGTCGGGAGGCGCGATGACCTCAGCCGCAGGTCAATGGCTTGGCTGTTGGCTGGAACGAGGCCAGCGCTGTAGCGATGATCGTCCGGTCAGCTTTTACCATCGTCTGAGACAGCGGTGTGGGCGTCGGCGGCGGTGGATTGGGGATCATTGGGCCGCCGGGGTTGAACGGGACAACCACACCCGGAATGCTCACATCAATCTGGAAATGCGCGTCATAGGACTCGAGCATCCATACCGTCCCCGGCTGAAACTCATCCGCTGGATAGCCATTGAGCGTCGAATTCTTCTGTGAGGACGGTGAGGGCGCCGCGCAATACCACTCCCGCCCAAACGCCGAGTTGATCTGCTCGGCGTGTATCTGGATGCGCGCGCTCGCGTCGCCCTGCCTTGGGTCGCTGAACTGGACATCTTCAGACTTCCCGCTGAAGCTGCCTGAGCGGCTGCCCATGGTGAACGAGCCGGTCGTCACTGACGCGGTCCAGTTCGCTGGGATGCGCATACTGTAGAGCCCTAGCGGATCGCGATACATCCGCCAACCAGCTGGAGCCGACGCTCCCAAGGCTGTCCGCCCTTGCGCCGTCGCCCCCTGGCGCCCCAGCGCCATCGCGCCGAACACCGCCACGACCGCCACCAGCGCAATACCTGCCACCAGCGCGCTCAGCCAGCCGCGCCGTCCGCGCGCAGGCGTCGCCACCGCCATGTCTGTAGCTACTCGTTCCTCGCTGGGCGCCTCGTCGCGCACCTGCCGCTCCTGCTCTAGCAAAACCGCCACCTCCGTCCTGTACTCGCCGCGCTCCGCATCGTCGAGCGCCGTTCCTATGCGCGGCCAAATGCCTCAGGCCACGCTTCCGTCATAACTGACGACCGCTATTGGACGCAAAAAGTTCCAATTCCATTTCCGCGCACGCCAATTACCCCCTCTCCTCATGGGAGAGGGGGTCGGAGGCGCCGTCCGCTACTGCGTGCTGACGGCGGAGCGGCCGCCGCGCAGCACGTACTTCTGGATCTTGCCGGTCGCCGTCTTGGGCAGCTCGGTGACGAAGGTGAAGGAGTGTGGAACCTTGAAGTGCGCCATGTGGTCGCGGGCGAACTGGCGCATCTCGTCTTCGGTCGCCGTCGCGCCCGGCTGGAGCACGACGAAGGCATGCGGCGCCTCGCCCCACCGCTCGTCGGGCAGGCCGACCACCGCCGCCTCCTGTACGGCGGGATGCCGCAGCAGGAGGCCTTCGACCTCGATCGAGGAGATGTTCTCGCCGCCGCTGATGATCACGTCCTTGATGCGGTCGCGAATCTCCACATAACCGTCAGGATGGACCACCGCCGCGTCGCCGGTATGGAACCAGCCACCCTGGAAGGCCTGCGCTGTCGCCGCTGGATCGTTGTAGTAGCCCAGCATGATGACATTGCCGCGCGCCACGATCTCGCCCAACGTCTGCCCGTCGTGCGCTACCTCGCGCATCTGGTCGTCCACCACCTGCAGCTCGCCCGAGGTCATCAGCGGGACGCCCTGGCGCGCCTTGATGATGGCGCGCTCGCGTGGTGTCAGCTCCTTGTGCTCGGGCAGCGGCTCGCAAACGGTGATAAAGGGCGCCGTCTCGGTCAGGCCGTAGACCTGGGTGATCTCCCAGCCGAACTCGCCCTCGACCCGCTCGATGGTCGCCGCGGCGGGGGCTGCGCCCGCGGTCAGCACACGCACGCCGGGCTTGGCTTTCGCCCGCGCCTCGTCGGGCGCGTTGGCGATGCTGATGAGCACCGTCGGGGCGGCACAGAGCATCGTCACATGCTCCTGGTTGATGATGTCGAAGATCGTGCTGGGGTCGATCTTGCGCAGGCAGATATGCTTCGCGCCCGCCGCCGTAACGGTCCAGGTGAAGGTCCAGCCGTTGGCATGGAACA
>DASTKI010000232.1:0-19495 GCA_035716045.1 Ktedonobacterales bacterium | reverse complement strand
AGTCGTTGGGGCGCGATGACTTCAACGCGCTCTTCGGTTACATCCGCGCCATCTTCCGCCGCACGCGCCAGCAGGGCAGCATCCTCGACGAGTTCCGCGAGGGCGTCATCAAGGCGATCAACGACCCGCGCCGCCTGATTGATGACACCGTCGTGCCCTACGGCAACGCGCTCTACGTCGTCAGCAACGCCAGCTACGAGCATTCTGACCGCGCCACTGCCGCCCAGATCAACACGCTGCTCAGCTGGCTTAGCCGTATAGACAATACCGACTGGGTCCCACCAGCGATGGTCTATATCTCGCGCTACCACGACCAGCCCGAGCGCCTGCTCGCCTTCCTGACTCAGTTGGAGCGGCTGGCCGCCTCGATGATGATCCGCCGCCGCTACACCGACAAGCGCCAGTCGCGCTACGGGCGGCTGCTCGGCGTCATCCAGGACGGCGCGGAGCTGACTCACCCCGCCTCGCCGCTGGAGCTGACGCAGCAGGAGCGCGAGGAGACCGTCGGCGCGCTCGGTGGTGACCTCTACCTCATGCCGCCCAAGCCGCGCAGCTACGTCCTGCTGCGGCTGGATACGCTGCTGGCCGGGGCGGGCGCGGCCTATGACTACAAAACCATCACCGTCGAGCACGTCCTGCCGCGCAACCCCGCGCCCAAGAGCGAGTGGACCCGCTGGTGGCCCGATCCACAGCAGCGCGCCCGCTGGCAGCACCGCCTCGGCAACCTGGCGCTGCTCTCGCGCATCAAAAACGATCGCGCCGGCAATCTGGAGTTCGCCCTCAAGAAGACGACCTACTTCACCTCCAAAGACGGCGTCTCGCCCTTCGCCCTCACCACCCAGATCCTGCGCGAGAGCGAATGGACGCCCAAAGTCGTCGAGCGTCGCCAGAAGGAGCTGTTGACGCAGTTGCGGCGGCTATGGCGGCTGTGACCACCGCAACTGTAACGCGCGCTGGTCATGCATACACGTTTGCAAGCGATCGCTGACTGCGCCTCGACCTATACATGGAGCCTGGTAGCCCTTAACATGTCCTGGTACCCATGCTAGAATGCGCCAGGCAACCGATCAGAGCGGGTCATAGGAGACTGGCTCTGGCAAGGAGAGACATGCCATGCGTTATTATCGCCACTTACCACCATTCCTGCGTGTTGTGAGCGTTTTCGGGCTGGCGCTCCTCATCAGCTCACTCGTCCTGTTCGTGGCATTATTCGCATTCTTTGTTGGGAACCACGTGGGTATGACGTCGCGCTGGCCGGAGCCACCGGACGACTCGCGCGTGTCCGTCATAGGGCTGAATATGCTCTTGCTAGGTAACGCGTGTACTGCTGTGGTCAACACCTACACCAAACGCTTTCGCCAGCCGAGCCAGGGGCCACTCCCGCTGACATCATGGCAGAGCCAGGCGCGGGCCATCGCGCTGATGGCAATGCTGCCGCTCTGCGCGATCGTTCTGGCTGCTCTCATCTCTCCGGCGCGTACCCTGTTTGGGCTGGTCTTTGCGGTGTCACTCCTTGCGGCAATCGCGCTACTCGGGGCTCATGTCGCGTTGATGACATTGTCGTCCTGCTAGAACCGGCGCGCCTGACAGGCTGCGCCAGGTCGAGCGGCGCTGGCCGTTACTGATCGAGTGTGGGCGGCCCGCCTCTGGCGGCGTCAGTTGAAGGCGCCCACTAACGTATATCCGTATATCGTAGCCATCGCCTGTAACTTTCGCTCCCGCCTCCGCGTAGTCCCTTCCGATGACCGCGCATACGCGCCTATGCCGTGGGCGGCGCGACGAAAGGGAGCAAGCAGATGTCCTCCATGAGCCCGATGAGCCAGCAGCAGGCTGACGATCTCAAGCATGACGTGCAGGCGACGCTGGAGGCGCGGCGCGAGCTTGGCCCCGCCTACGACGACCACTTCATCCAGCAGCTGACCGAGCGCATGATGGCCCAGGTGCGGCAGGAAATGGCGCGGACCCCGGAACGTCCTGCGCCGCGCAGCAAGCTCGACGCGAGCCAGCGCACCGGCGTGGCCATCTGCTCGCTGATCTTCGGCATCCCGCTAATCGCCATCACCGCCAGCCAGGGGTTCCCCTTCTTTATCGCCGTCGTCGCGATGATCTCCCTCATCAACTTCTTCGCCGCGCTCTAGCGTCATCCCCACCACGCGCGCCACTCCTCATGGGAGAGGGGTCGGGCCGCCATCGCGCTGCCACCCGCCATGCCCTATACTGGATGGCGTGAATGGAGCGCGAGCGCGATCACGGAGGAGAATGGCATGGGCGGCGAGGACGAGATGGCGAAGCCTGACGGGGAGAAGCGGCCACGCCGCGCGCCTGCCATGCCCGTGCTGCTAGGGGCTTTGGCCGGGCTGGCGCTCTGCGGGCTGGGCTACCTCGCCCTGAACCTGTTTACCGGTCGCCAGCCAGACGCGCAGCCTACCATCCGCGCGATCTGCTCCGATCTCACCGCCCGGCGCTACGACCACCTCTACACCCTCCTCACCCCCGCGCTCCAGGCCCAGGGAAGCGAGGCGCAATTCGTCGCCAGCCAGCAGGAGCTCGATGCGCTACTCGGCCCGGTCAAAGCCTGCGCGCCTGGCCCCCTTTCTACTTCAGGGTCCACCACCACCATCCCCTTCTCCCTCACGCGCGCTGGCTCAATCCAGCCCGCATCCGCTCAGGTGGCGCTAGCCGTCAGCGCGGATACGTGGCGCATCAGCGCTTACACCGGCGCGTTCTAGCGGCCGGACAGAACCGCATCCGCGCGCCGCGCCTCCGCTCCAGCGGCCAGCGATACCCCCGCCTCTGCCAGCCCATAGCCGCTCTTGATCAGCTCGTTCAGCCGCTGAATGAACCGCGCGAAGGGCGCGCCATCAATGACATCGTGGTCAACGCTCACCGTCATGCACAGATATTGCCGGACGGCGAGCGCGCCCTCGACAACGGCTGGCCGCTCGACGATGCCACCCAGGATGATCTCGAGCGTGTAATCTGAGGTGGGCGCTACGCCCCATCCCGTCACGCCCTTCCCGAACATCCCCAGCGCCGTCACCATCACTGTGCCGCCAATGCGCTGCTTCAGCCGCGGATTGCGGTCGAAGAAGCGCCAAAACAGCATGCGCAGCGGGCGCGGCAGGAGAGGATACAGACGCCGCCCACGCATCTCCCAGGCGTCACCGATATCCGCCGCCTGGACGGCGCGAATCTCCTCATGGATGGCCCGCAGCGGCTTGCGGTTCGCGGCGCGGATGACATACGGCGACGCCTGCCTGCTCCGCCCTGTCCGGTGCTCGATCTGCGCGCACACATCCACATCATCGAAGAGGATCAGGCGCTTGCGTCCCAGTCGGTAGGCCTGCGCGGCCGGATACTCTTCGACCGCGCGCGCGACGCACGACGTTATGAACGCGGTAAACGACAGCTTCTCTCCCGTCCGCTCCTCGTGCTCGCGCAGCGCCTGTCGAGCCAGCGTGACATCAGTCTCCATCAGCGCGTGCATCAGCGGCTTGCCTCGCACGGCGCGCATCGAATCCAGGATGGGAAGCCGCAGCCAGGGAAACGGGATGATCTGGTATCCCGCGCGCCTCCGCCGTTTCATGTCCGTCCTCCTTTCCGCGTGACCAGACGCCACGCGCCATCCAGGCGCGAAACGTACGCCGCGCGCGTCACATCGTGGTCAACAGACGCGAACCGCGGGCCACGGCCCCATCACATCTCGCCGGGGGCGCTTGAGGGATATGGAGGGATATGGAGCCGCGCAATATGGAGGCGGCTGGCGGCTGAGCATCGGGGGAGAGCGCGAGCGTTCTGGCCGCGCCATTCGCGCTGCGGGCGTCGAAAGGGCGTGTGACGCCTGGTCAGGACACGCCGGTGTCGTGGCTGGGGCCATTCTCGGCGCACGTCTGGCGGGCGACAGCGATCTCGTAGCGCAGGAAATCGAGCTCGCGGGCCAGCCGGGCATCCGCCGCTGGCGCCTCCAGCAGCTCCTGCTTGGCGCTATCTTCGCAGGGCAGCAGCACGGCGATGAAGTACGACAGCTCGATGGGATCGGCAGGGATGGTGATGTCTTTGTCGCCACTCTCGCTGTCAGCGAGGACGATCGTCAGATACTCATCGAGCAGGCGGCGAGCTTCGGTGGCCAGTGCGTCCACCGGTCCAGTCCCCGTCTCCTCAGGCAGTCTCCGCACCAGCCCACGCAGGTAGGGCCGGTCGCGCATCGTCTCGACGATCTCGAAGCGCCGCGCGCCCACCGTCAGCAGGTTGTAGCGGCCATCGGGCAGGCGATGATAGTCGAGGATGCGCGCCATCGCGCCCACGCGCGCCGGAATCTCATGCAGAAACTCGCTCTCCGGCAGCGCCAGCGCGATGCCGAACGTCCCCGCGCTATCGAGACAGCGCTTCATCATCTCCCGATAACGTGGCTCGAAGATGTGCAGCGGCTGCACCATCCCTGGAAAGAGTACCAGACCCAGGGGAAAGAGCGGGATCTCAATGAGCTCGTCCGCCATGGGCCCATCCTCGCTGTCTCAAATGTCAGAGATCATGTAGCAAGCGCGCCAGCCCTATCCAGCCGCCCAAACGCCGCTCGGTCGCCGTTGGCTGGCGGGGGATACGCCAGCCTTCGTATGGTCCTCCAGAGAATGTATCATGGTAGTATCGCTTCACGCCAACGCGGCGACGCGCGCCCGCGTCCAGGCTGGGGGATTGTGAGGCCTTTGTGAGAGGGAGAGAATATGCGGGGAGTAATCGGCAATGAGCGCGCGCAGGCGTTGCTGGAGCGGGCGCTAGCCAGCGGCCAGGCGCGCCATGCGTACCTCTTCACCGGCCCTGAGGGCGTCGGCAAGACCACGCTGGCGCTGGCCTTCGCGCGCGCCCTGCTCTGCCCGCGCCGCGCGCCCGGGCAGGGCGACGCCTGCGGCGAGTGCGCCTCCTGCCGCAAGGTAGACAGCGGCAATCACCCCGACCTGACCATCATCGAGCCGCTCAAGGAAAACGGCAAGCAGAAACGCTGGATCACCGTCGAGCGACTGCGCGACGCCGAGCGCCTGGCCGCGCTCGCGCCCTCCGAAGGGAATCACCGTGTGCTCATGATTCCCGCGGCGGACCACATCCAGGAGCGGAGCGCGGCGACCCTGCTGAAAACGATTGAGGAGCCTCCGCCCGGCGTCACACTGCTCCTGGCCGCGCCGGAGGCGAGCATGCTGCTTCCGACCATCCTCTCGCGCTGCCAACTCGTCCCGCTCAGCCCGGTCGCGCCGGATGTCATCGCGCAGGCGCTGCGCGAGCGCTGGGGCGTGGAGGCCACGGAAGCGGAGCGGCTGGCGGGCCTGGCGAACGGGCGCCTGGGCTGGGCGGTTCGCGCGCATGAGCGGCCCGACGAGGCGCGGCAGCGGGAAGAGGCCCTGGCGCGCCTCGCGGAGATGGCCACAAAGCCCGTGGACGAGCGCATGCGTATCGCGGCGGCGATAGGCCCCGACAACGCCAGCGCCCGCGCCGCGCTCGATCTCTGGGCGCTCTGGTGGCGCGACGTCACCCTGGCGGCGAACGGCGCGCAGCGGCTGCTGACCACCGGCGAGCCGCGCCGCGCCGCCGAGGACGTTGGCCAGGCCATCGGCCCCGAGCGCGCGCGCGCCTTCCTCGAAGCGCTGCTGGCCGCGCAGGCGACGCTGGATGTCAACGCCAACCCCCGCCTGACGATGGAGAACCTGGCCCTCGACCTCCCCACCGCCCAGGCCGCGCGCCGGTGAAGCGCCTGCGCCTTACCGCGCCCGCGCGCTCCCCGCTCCCCGAAGCGAGAAGAGCGACAGGACGAGCAGCGCCGTCGCGACGAGTATAGACACGTTGATCGTGATCATCAGCGTGCCCTGCGCCAGGAACTCGCCGACGATATCCACCAGCGCCAGCGCGACGAGCAGCCCAGCCGTCCATGGTTTCCGCTGCACAAGCGCCCAGCCGCTGAGTGCGAAGAGCACCGCGCTGGCCGCGCCCGCTACCATGAACAGGCGGTAGTCCAGCGCCACGCTGGCGCGTATCCCGCCATAGTCCAGCGCGAATGCGCTGGTGACGGCGACGTGCTGGATCACCTTCTCGGCGATCAGGAGCAGCGTCACCGTGCGCAGCCAGGCGCCACGCCGATGCGCCGTAGCCGGTGTTGATGAAGCCTCCGACACTTGCGTATCTTTCCCCCGCTCAGTCATGTGCGCGCCGCGCATTTATGCGGACTGGGCGATGCGCCCACGTACGCGCCACCGCTCAACGGTGGCGCCTCCCGCATCCTGCCAGGCATTATACAGGCAGAACAGGGGAGGCGCATCGGGCGTCGCGGCGAGCCGGATGACGCTATTCCGCCTTGCGGACGTAGAAGGTGAACACACCTTGCTCTTCGGTGGAATCCAGCAGTGTGGCGGCGGTTTTCTCACACCATGCCGGAATGTTGCGCTTCGCGCCCGCGTCCGTCGCCGCGACGGCGATCACCTGCCCCGGCTCCATCGCACTCATGATTCTGGCGAGCGTCATGATCGGCATCGGGCACATCTGCCCCTTGGCGTCTATGTAACGGTCAACATGAATCGCTGATGCCATCGTCAGAATCCTCTCTATCGCACGCCTGCCGCTGCGCGGCTCGCTAGATGAACAGCGTCGTGCGCGCTGGCAGGGCTCCAGCTACACCACAGCGCACTTTGCTGGGGAATAGTCAACCAGCCTGGCGCCGCGCCCGCGTCACAAAGCGTGATCCGCGCGCCACGGCCGCATCACAAACGCTCCCATCTCTCTCAGCGGGCGTTCAGCATGGCGCGCCTCCTGGCCCCGCGCTGCGTTGACACGCCCGCGCCCGCGCCATATACTGCGGGCGACTCTGGGGGCGAAATCAGGCGGAATCGCGCCACGCTACGCCAGGCCCAGAACGCATCGAGACCAGCGCGACACTGTGGCGCCGGAAGCTGAAGGACAGTGGACACCCATGAGCGGTCCAGGGGGATCAGTCACCAGGCGCGACCAGCGGCGCCTCACCCGGCAGGAGCAATACCAGCAGCGCCAGCGTGAGCGCCAACGTGAGCGTCAGCGCGCGATCCAGCGCAAGCGGCTGACGCGCGGGGCTCTGATCGGCGGCGCCGTCCTGGTCATCATCATCCTTGCCATCATCATCAGCCAGCTGGTTATGCATGCTGGCTCCCAGTCCACGGGCGGGGCGCCTTCCCTTACCGCCAAGCCCGCCACCGGCCAGGCAGTGGACGGCCTCACCTGCCTACCGCAGCAGGGCGGCGCGATGCACACTCACCAGTATCTGGAGCTCTATATCAACGGCCAGCGCGTCAACGCCAATCCCGGCATTGGGCTCGTGGACTCCGCCAACTGCCTCTATCCGCTGCACGTCCACGACAAAGAGGCTAACATCATCCACGTTGAGAGCTCCGTCCAGGGTACCTTCACACTCGGCCAGTTCTTCGATATCTGGGGCGTCAACCTCTCCAGCGCGCAGGTTGGCTCGTACAAGGTGGACAGCTCGCACAAGCTGGTGATCGAGATCTTCGACGCCAACGGCAAGATGACCACCTACACCGGCAACCCCCACGATCTGGCTCTCCAGGAGCGCCAGACGATCTCCGTCCTCTACAACAGCCCCAACGTTAAGCCGGTCCCCTATGACGGCTGGGACAGCTTCGAGGGCTAGGGCCAGCGCATCGCCCAACCGAGCAGAAAATGGGCCGCCGGAGAGAATGGACTCTCCGGCGGCCTTGTCATTGCTTCCAGGTGAGGAGAACGCGCTTCGCGTTCGTGGCCTATCCATTCATCCGCTGGATGAAGATCGCCGCGCCCGCGACGGACTTCCCAAGCGTTAGCAGGAGGCTCAGAATCGCCAGAACCAGCCCAATGATCGCTAGCGTGCGGCGCTGCGTGGATAAGAGCCCCATTGCGGCGCAGATAATACCCGCTATCGTGACGGGATAGCCACAGATCGGCAGCAACTACGCCAGAACGCTCAGAATGCCAAGCGCAAATCCAGCGATTGCCACGCCTCCACGCCGGTCAGGCTGCGTAAGCGTACACTAACAGGAGCTGGGTACGCCCAACCGTACCCAGCCGGTGGATCCATTGGCTGTGATGGCGCTGCGGGTGGCGGAGGGCAACCTGGCTGCTGGCCATGGGCTTGCGTCGGATACGCGGTTTGCTGGCCATAACCCGGAGCCGGATACACTGGGTGGCTGATAGCTCATACGGCGCCACATCACCTCGCTGCCCGCCATGATCAGCGGAGCGGAGTTCTGGCAGCGCAAACCGACCACTCCGCGTGGAAGTATAACCCCTAGATGGTATGCACTGTGGCGCCGCGTGCGCGCCAGCGCGCCTCACGCGAGGCCAGATCCAAGTCGGGCGCCCACAGAGCAGGTCGGGCAGCGCGTTGTGGCGGGATTGAGCTCCAACCGGCGCGCGGCGAGCGGCCGTCCACAGCGGTCGCAGATACCATACTGGCCAGCGGCTGCGCGCAACAGCGCGTACTGCGCCCGCGCGAGGTCGTTACGTAGCAACGACAGCAGCGCCGCTCGCAGCTCTGGACTCTCGGCCCCAGGCGCGTCCGCTTCCAGCTCCGAGATCGCCAGCAGCAGCGCGACATGCTCGCGCTCCAGCCGCCGCAGCGCCTGCGCCCGCGCGCCCGGCAGGCTCACTCTCGCTGGCGGTCTGCGCCGCCCGATATGGGTCGTCAGATGCGTCATGGTAACACGCTCTCCTGGGCGCGCCCTTCCGCGCGCCCTGTTCCGCCCGCGCCTTCGCGCGCCGGGCGTCCACCTTCCCTAATGGTCCTTCTCACCAACTAACTCACCAGGAGCGACAGATGACCTCGCGCGTTCGCGCGGCGGGGGGAATGAGTCCCAGAATGACCGGATAGGAGCGCCTGGGAGGATGAGAGGGTATGAATTTGGGAAGGAAACTTGCGGCCCCGCCATGCGGCTCTCGGGGAGAAAGCGAGCGGGGCTCCTCAGCGCCGCAAGAATCAGCACGGCGTATGGCCCTTTCTTCACAAGACGAATGCCGCCCCATAGAGCAACATCGGCGCCGCAAGTCCTGAGTGAGCGCGGCGCAGGCGGGCGCGCCCAACTGGACGTGCGTTTGACAGGCGGAAAATAGGGGGACTATACTGCCCGCGATACAATCACCAGCAGCCACCAGGCCTTCTAGCGGCTATTTTTTGGAGCATTTCATGGCAGAACCCAACGAGAACAGGCCACAGACAGCCAGTGGGCAGGAGCCCGCAGCGGGAACCGAGCAAGCCAACCCAGAGGCGCGCATCGCCGAGTTGGAGGCCCAGTTGAGCGCGGCCAAAGCCGAGGCCGCCCAGAACTGGGAGCGCTTCCTCCGCGAGCGCGCCGAGATGGAGAACTTCCGCAAGCGCCAGGAGCGGATGGCTGGCGACAAGGTGCGGCGCGAGAAGCGCGAGCTACTGGGCAAGGTGCTCGACGTGATGGACAACCTGGAGCGCGCCCTCTCCTATCAGGACACGATGGACCGCGAGAGCCTCCAGCAGGGCATGCGCATGCTGCAATGGCAGCTCAATGAGCTGCTCAAAGCGGAAGGGTTGACCACCGTGCCAACCGTTGGAGAGCCGTTCGATCCCTACGTGCATGAAGCGGTCGAATCGGTCGCGTCGTCCGAGCACCCCGAAGGCATGGTAGTCGAAGAGATCCGGCGCGGCTACAAGCTCGGCGACGAAACGCTGCGTCCCGCCCGCGTCAAGGTCAGCTCGGGTCCAGAGTCCTGAGAGACTGGTTGGCGCGGCGCCCAACCAGCGCCGGGGTCCATGCGTACTCACAAGCGAGGCGTGCGCGCCCGCCCACGCGTCAGAGCGGGCGGCGTCGAGCTAGAGCGTCGAGCTAGAGCGTCGGAGCGAGCGATTGAGCGTCATGGAGCAAAAAGACTACTATAGCGTGCTCGGGGTGAGCAAGAACGCCAGCGCCGACCAGATCAAGAAGGCCTATCGCCAGCTCGCGCGGAAGTACCACCCCGACGTCAATCCCGGCAATAAGCAGGCCGAGGCGCGCTTCAAAGCCATCAACGAAGCGTACGAGGTCCTCTCGGACCCCGACAAGCGCCGCACCTACGACGCGGGGAGCCTTAATTGGCGCGATCCGTTCGGTGGCGCGAGCCCCGGCGCCTCTGGCCGCGCGCGCGCGCCGTTCGGGACGCGCACGAGGGCTGGCGGCTCCTCCTCTGGCTCGTATGACGCGTCGGACCCCACAGGCTTCGCCGATTTCTTCGAAGCGCTCTTCGGTTCCCGACGCGCGGGCGGCTCGCCTGGCGCGTCCAGCGGCTCCAGCTCCGCTGGCGGCTCAAACTCCGCTGGCGCCTCCACCGCGCGCGGCCGCACAGCCACCGCGACCGGCAGCGGGACACTCAAGGGCGAGGATGTAGAGCAGCCCGTCGAGATTACCCTGCGCGAAGCCTATGCGGGCGCCAAGCGACTCTACACCATCAACCAGCCTGAGATGTGCCTGACCTGCGCCGGCACAGGCAAATTCAATGGGCGCGTCTGCGCCGTCTGCGCCGGCAGGGGCATCATCGAGCGCGAGCGACGCATCACCGTCAGCATCCCACCTGGGGTGGATACCGGCACGCGGGTGCGTGTGGCGGGCGAGGGGCAGCCTGGGGCCGGCAATGGAGCCCGTGGCGATCTCTACCTCAAGGTGACCGTGCGGCCTGACCCGCAGTTCGAGCGGCGCGGCGATGATCTCGTGATCGAGGCGCAGGCGCCGCTGACGACCATTGTGCTGGGCGGCGAGCTACCGATCACGCTGATTGATGGCAAGCGCATTACGCTTACCATCCCGCCAGAGACGCAGAATGGCCGCGTTTTCCGTGTATCGGGTAAGGGAATGCCCAAGCTCAACAGTGGCGGGCATGGCAACCTGCTCGTGCGCGTGCTCGCCATGCTCCCTGATCGGCTGACCGATCACGAGCGCCAACTATTCGAGGAGTTGCGCCGCGCCCGTCCCGCCGGCTAGCCGGCGTGCGCCAGGCGTCGCGCGTCCCACATGGAGGGAACGTACATGACGCCTGACACGCTACCACCCGCGCTTCTGCTGGACCTCGACGACACGATCCTCGACGACTCTCTCGGAATGGCCATGTGGGGTCGCGTCGTCATGCGCTACGCCTCAGAGGTAGCGCCCATCAGCGCCAGTGACCTCACCGCCGCTATACAGCGCTCACGTGACTGGTACTGGAGTGACTCTGAACGCTATCGCGCCGGAGTTCTTGCATTGGACGTTGCGCGCCAGACCATCGTGACAACAGCGCTGATCGAATTGGGCATGGAAGGCAGGGACGATCTGGCCCAGCGTATCGCCACAGACTACTCGGCGATGCGTGACGCGGCCATGCGCCCGCTACCCGGCGCGCTCGACACCCTGGCGCGGCTGCGGAAGCGCGGCGTCCGCATGGGGCTGATCACGAACGGCGCGGGAGAGGCGCAGCGGCGCAAAGTTGAGCGGTTCGGGCTGGCGCAGTGGTTCGAAGTGATCGTGATCGAGGGCGAGTTTGGCTGCGGCAAGCCCGATGAGCGGGTCTATCACCACGCCTTGGCCGCGCTCCAGGCTATCCCGGAATCCGCCTGGATGGTGGGCGACAACCTGGAGAACGACGTGCTGGCGCCGCAGCGGCTCGGCGTCACCGGGATATGGGTCAATCCCACTGGGCGGGCGCTGCCGCCAGACGCGCCGGAGCGGCCCAGCCGCGTCATCCGCGCGCTGGCGGAGCTGGTGTAGCGCGCCCACTACGCCAGGAAAGCAGGGCGGTACGCCGTTTGGAAGAACGATGTACCGCCCTGGATGCGGGTTCCTGCGCGAGCGAGAAATCAGTCTTCGTGCTCGTACTTGAAGGAGACTTCGAGCTTGATGCGATAGGTCAAGCGCCCATCCTCGATGTGGATATCCTGCTCAGCTACCCTGCCGACACGCAAATCCCGGAGGCTGTGTGACGCCTGCGAAATCGCCGCGGACGCCGCTTTCTCCCAGGACTCTGTACTCACACCAATCAACATGATGACCTTATACACGCTTTCCGCCATGCTGGACTCCTCTCGTTTCCGCAGTCACAGCCTCGACTCGCGGCCACGGGCCTGGCTCTCAATAGGTGACGCGCTCCGCAGCGGAGCGGATGGCCAGTTGTACGTCTCGCGGCGCCTGACTCCGCCCCGCTCTCATGGTTGAGCTCCGCAAGCGGCGCGCCAACGATCGCCTGACAGGCGTGGGCGTGACACTCATAGCAGGGCGATGTCAAAGTCGTTGCGTGGCGCGGCGAGCGGGCGCATGATTGTGCGCCTCGCGGCGGCAAAGCCGCCAGACGCGCCGGAGCAGCCCAGCCGCGTCATCCGCGCGCTGGCGGAGCCGGTTTAACGCACACCGGTCAATCGTGGATGTGCATGATGTAGCGCTCAGCGGAGCGCAACACGGCGTCCTTGGCGTCGCCTTGCGCCTCCGTCCAGCCGTCGTACAGGCGGGAGAAGGTCAGCGGCTCGACGCCCGCGACGATCCGCCGGATGGACCGCTCGCCCAATGGGATACGGTTGGGGAAGCTGTACATGAACGTGACCCAGCGCGGGTCAGCGGCGACCATGATAGTATCGCCGGTGAAGAGCGCGCCCGCGCCCTCCGCCGCCTCGGGCCAGTGGAGAACGGCGCTGCCAGGGAAATGGCCACCCAGCCGGGTGACGCGCAGATCGGGCAGGTCGGGAAGCGGTGTAACGCTCTCACCCTCGAAGAAGTGGATGGCCGGATCGGAGCGCATGACCCACGGCTGATTGTCGGCGTGCAGGTAGATGGGAACACCGCCGAAGGCGTGGCTCCAGTCCACCATCGTCGTGTAGAAGTGCGGATGCGAGATGGCGATAGCGGCCAGCCCGCCGCGCGCCTGGATCGCGGCGATGGTCGGCTGGTCGAGATAGGCGAGGCAGTCCCAGAGCACGTTTCCGGCGGGCGTTTGCAGCAGATATGCGCGCTGGCCAATGCCCACTTTAGGCGATGTGGCGATGGTCGTGATACCAGGGGCGATATCAGTCAGCGTGTTTGTGTGCGCGCCATGAAGCTTCTCCAGCGTCGTCCACTGCTGGCCGTCGGGATTGATGTACTGCCGGTCATCCTCACATATGGCGCAGCTCGCCGGCGGCGCATCTTCGATCGGGTATTGCGTCCCACAGGTGACGCACAGATACATCGCATCGCTCATCGCGCGCTCCATTTCCTCTCCATGCGGCGGCAGGTCCTCTCGATACGCGACGCGCCTCCCACCCGCAAGTGACAAAATGCGGACGGGAGGCGCGGGCACAGGTTGACCCAGCCTGGGTGATCAGCCGCCAGCGCTGGCATTGCCCAGGATGGGTGTCCGCGTCCGGCCCTGCCCGGCGATGCCCGGCTCCGTCATCGCTTTCGGCTCCAGGATGATCGCCAGGTCCTCCTCCGGCATGAGGTGCTTCTCGCGCACGATGTCGCGGATATCGCGTCCGCTGGCGACCTGCTCCTTGGCGATGGCGGCGGACGTCTCGTAGCCGATGTAGGGGGCCAGCGCCGTCACCAGGCTGGCGCTCTTGAAGGCGTACTCCTCGCAGCGCCGCTGGTTGGCCACGATTCCCCTCACGCAGCGCTCAGTGAAGGTCTCCATGCCGTGCGTCAGGATGGTGAGCGACTGGAGGACGTTGTGGATGATGACCGGCATCATCACATTCAGCTCCAGCTGGCCCGCCTGCGCGGCGAAGGTCACGCAGGTGTCGTTGCCGAGGACCTGGAAGCAGATCATGTTCAGCATCTCGGCGATCGAGGGGTTGACCTTGCCCGGCATGATCGAGGAGCCCGGCTGCACGGCGGGCAGCACGATCTCATAGAAGCCGGTGGCCGGGCCAGAAGCCAAGAGCCGCAGGTCGTTGGCGATCTTCGTCAGGTCGGTGGCCAGCACGCGCAGCGCGCCGGAGACCTCGACGAACGACGCCATACTCGGCGCGATCTGCACGAGCGACTCGGCGCTGCGGAATGGTTGGCCGGTCAGCTCGCTGAGGACGCGGGCCATGCCAGCGATATAGGCAGGCTCAGCGTTCAATCCGGTGCCGACGGCGGTGCCGCCGACGTTCAGCTCGTAGAGCGTCTCGCGGCTGTGGCGCATCCGGTCCACGTCGCGGCGCAGGGTCAGGCCGTAGGCGGCGAACTCCTGGCCGAGACGGATGGGCGTCGCATCCTGCAGGTGTGTGCGACCCGACTTGACGATGCCGTCGAATTCGCGCCCCTTCTCCTCGAAGGCGGCGGCCAGGCTCTCCAGCGCGGGCAGCAGCTCGTTGACGGCCAGGACGGTGGCGACACGCATTGAGGTCGGGAAGGTATCGTTGGTGGACTGCGCCATGTTGACATGGTCGTTGGGATGGACGAGGCGGTAGTCGCCGCGCTTGCCGCCCAGGATCTCGATCGCGCGGTTGGCAAGCGTCTCGTTGGCGTTCATGTTGTGTGAGGTGCCGGCGCCCGCCTGATAGACATCTACGACGAACTGGTCATGCCACTTGCCGGCGAGAATCTCGTCAGCGGCCTGGATGATCGCGTTGGCGATGTGCGGATCGAGCCGCCCCGTGTCGCGGTTGGTGATCGCCGCCGCTTTCTTCACCAACACAGTGGCGCGGATCATCGTCGGATGGGCATGTATGCCGCTGATGGGGTAGTTCTCGACGGCGCGCTGCGTCTGGACACCCCACAGGGCGCTGGCCGGCACCGCTTTATCGCCCAGCGAGTCGTGCTCGATGCGCGCCTCCGCCTGGGACATATCATCGCTCATAGAAATGGCCTCCCTGATGGGAGCGGCATCGCTCCCAGCGGGGCCGGAGCCGTCTCCGGCCGCTCCACAAGTGAGTGTATCACGGGGAGTGGCCGGATGTTTCACACGAAACAGTCACTCGATCCGGGCGATTCGCTCGCCTCAGCGCGCCTCCACCGCGACAGCCTTCGCCGCCGCGATGCGCGCCTCGTGCGCCAGCAGCGCCTCCTTGATGTGGAGGCCGCCGCCGTAGCCGGTGAGCGAGCCATCGGAGCCAATGACGCGGTGGCACGGGATGACGAGCGGGATGGGATTGGTGGCGTTGGCCCGGCCGGCGGCGCGGGCGGCGGCGGGACGCCCCGCCATCGCGGCAAGCTCGGCGTAGCTGCGCGTCTCACCACAGGGGATCTCCGTCAGCGCGCGCCAGACGGTGAGCTGCCACGACGTCCCGCGCGGCGCCAGCGGCAGATCGAAATCCAGCCGGGCGCCAGCGGCGTACTCTTCCAGTCGCTCGCGAACGCGCGCTGTTCGCGCCTCGTCGTAGGTCATCTGATACCCGTCGCGCGCCAGCTCCTCGTCCAGCGAGCGCGCGTACCGCCCTTCGATAAAGCGCAGCCCAACCAGCGCGCCCTCCTCGTTGACAGCGAATGCCACCGGCCCAGCGGGCGATGGCGCGGTACCGAAATAGGCGTTCATACGAATGGTTCCTCCGCTTCTACAGTTCGTAGCGTCCGCGCTCACGCCATTCACGCCGTGAGGCTGGCCCAGAGATGCTGCGCGGCGTAGGAGCGCCAGGGCCGCCACGACTCGGCGCGCGCGCTGAGCTCTTTCAGGCTGGCGAAGCCCAGCCGCTCCGCTGCCTGCTTGATGCCAAGATCGGTTCCCGGCCAGCCATCGGGGTCGCCCAGCGCCCGCATGGCGATGTACTCCGCCGTCCACGGTCCGACGCCAGGCAGCGCCAGCAGCCGCGCGCGCGTCTCATCGCGGTCGGCGGTTGGGTCAAGCGCCAGCTCGCCGCTCGCCACCGCGCGGGCCATACCGCGTAGCGACGCGGCGCGCGCCTGAGGCATGAGGCCATCGAGGTCGCCCGTGGCCACCGCCTCCGCTGTGGGAAACTCGTGCGTCAGCGTGCCGTCTAGCGCGGCGAGCGGTGAGCCGAGCCGCGCGACGAGCTTGCCGAGCGTGGCGCGCGCGCCGGCGACGGAGACCTGCTGCCCAACGATGGCGCGCACGGCCATCTCGAAGCCATCTATCGCGCCGGGCATGCGCAGCCCCGGGCGCGCGGCCACCAGCGGCGCCAGCGCCGCATCAGCGCTCAACGCCTCCCCAATGGCCGCCGGATCGGCTTCGAGGTCGAAGAGCTGGCGGGCACGCGCGGCCAGCGCTCCCACATCACGGACGTCATCCACGCGGGCGCGCAGCGTCACCCGCGCGGCGTCCAGCGCGGGCGTCAGCTCGATGACGCCGCGTGAGCGCGGCAAGGTGATCGTCCGGCGGTAGCGCCCCTCGACGACCTCCTCGACACCCGCGATGGCGCGCCGTGCGAAGAAGCCAAGCATCACGCCGGAATCCAGCGGCGGACGGTAGGACAGATGCAGGACCAGAGCGCCGCCCGAAACCTCCTCTGGCCGCCCTCTGCGGCGCAGCGCGCTGGGGTGGTCGCCGAACGAGGCCCGCATGGTCTCGTTGAACTGCCGGATGCTGGCGAAACCCGCCGCGAAGGCGATCTCCGTCATCGGGAGCCGGGTCTGATCGAGGAGCATACGCGCGGTCTGCGCGCGGCGTGTACGCGCCAGCGCCAGTGGGCCGACGCCGACCGCCGCCACCATCTCGCGATGCAGGTGGCGTGGGCTGACGTTCAAGCGCCGGGCGAGGCCCGCGACCCCCTCCAGGTCGGCCACGCCACCGGCGATGAGTCTGAGAGCGCGCCCGGAGAGATCGGCGCGCGTGTTCCAGTCCGGCGAGCCGGGGCTCGCTTCAGGCCGGCAGCGACGGCAGGCGCGAAAGCCCGCCGCTTCCGCCGCCGCGGGATAGCGGTAGAAGCGTACGTTCCTGGCGTGCGGGGTCTGCGCGGGGCAGATGGGCCGGCAATAGATGCCCGTCGTCGTGACCGCCGTCACGAAGAGGCCATCGAACCGGCTGTCGCGACTCTGGATGGCGCGGTAGCAGCGCTCGAACTCAAGTTCCATACTGGCAAGTATACGCGCCAGCGGCAGATGTAACTGGCGGTTTTCGGACATGGTCGCCAGATGGACGCCAGGCGGATCAGCGCATCAGCGGATCAGCGGATCAGCGGATCAGCGGATGAACCCGCGCCGGGCGGATGAATCCGCGGCTAAGGACCTACCGGCCACAAAGCCCACCTTCGTGGGCTAGAGCACGGGGGAGCGGGGAGCCCGCGAAGGCGGGCTTGGTGGCGGCGACGCCATTAGGCGCAGATTTATCCGCCTGCCGGGCTCGCGCGCGGCTACCGCATGCTCATGCCACTCGTCTTGACGGCGTCCCGGCTCGCTGCTATCATCCAGCCCAAGGCGCTGCGCATCCCGCGCGCCGCTAGTCGGAAGGAGCATGGCTGTGCAGACCGTCTTTCCTACTCCACGAACCAGCTCTCAGGCCATCGCTGGGTCCGAGACGGCTGGCGGACAGGTATAGGTTCCGCGTACGCCTGACCTAGCGCGATCACTGGCGCAAGCGCTGGTGTGACACCTCAGGGTCCCGCCTTCATTTCCTCCTCCACGCCGTCCACGAACGAGCATCAACCGCTGATCATCCTAGCCTGAGGGATGACCAGCGCTCTCCCGCGCCACCTCATCTGCCCCCAACCGCGCCACCATAGCGGGCGCGCTGAGCTGAGGCTGGCGCTCGCCCGAGGAGACGCTCTATGCTCCTTCTCGCTGCGCTCAAGCGGCGACGGTTCTTGCTGCTCTGGCTCGGCCAGACGGCTTCGCATCTGGGTACCCATATCTATCAAATCGCGCTCGCATGGTGGGTGCTGGAGAAGACTGGCTCGGCGGCGGCGATGGGCGGCGTGCTGATCGCCGCGTTCGCGCCGACCAGCGCGCTCGTTCTGGTAGGCGGCGTGATCGCCGACCGCCTGCCCCGCATCCCCATTATGCTGGCCTCCGATTGCGCGCGGCTCGCGCTGATGATCGCCATGACAGCGCTAGCGCTCGGCGGCTCGCTGACGATCTGGCTCGTGCTGGTCATTAGCGCGCTGATCGGCGTGATGGATGCCTTCTTCTGGCCCGCCTACAAATCCATCTTCCCGGAGCTGGTCCCCCAATCTGAGCTGGCGAGCGCCAATTCGGTTGAGGCGATCAGCGGCCAGGCCGTCCATATTCTGGCGCCAGCCGCTGGCGCGGGTCTGATCGCCGTAGGCGGCATCCCAATCGCCTTCGCGCTCAATGGCGGCTCGTTTCTCCTCTCGGCGGTCTCCCTCATCGCGATGTTGGCGCTCCCCCGGAAGCTCGCGGAGGGCGGACAGGCGCCTGACGGGCTGGCCTTCCCTGAAGCGCCGATGTCAGCGTCTGAGGCCATGCGCGAAGGCGCGGTTGGGCAGCCAGGCGGCTTCTGGCGCGAGTTGCGCGCGGGGGTGGCGGCGGCGCGCGCGCTGCCATGGATCTTGCTCACCATCGCGCTTGCGGGCCTAGCGAACCTCGGCGCCGAGGGCGCGATTGCCGTGGCGCTGCCCTACTATGTGCAGCACACGCTGGCGGGGTCGCCGCTGCTCTATGGCGGGCTGCTCGCCGCCAGCGCAGTGGGCGGTGTTCCGGCCGCGCTCTGGCTTGGCTCGCGGACCGTACGGCGTCGCGGTCCCCTGTTGTATGGGGCGCTCGCGTTGGGGATGCTGGCGCTCTCGCTCGTCGGGTTGATTCCCTGGCCGCCGGTGATGCTGGCGGCGATGTTTGTCGCGGGACTGGGTGTGACGATATTCGATATCGCCTGGACGACCGCCCTGCAACAATACATCCCGCTAGAAAAGCTGGGGCGTGTCTCCAGTATTGACCAGCTTGGTTCATTTGTGGTCATCCCACTGAGCTACGGGCTGACCGGCCTGGTGGTGGATCGCATCGGCGCGAGTCCAGACCTGATCTGGAGCGGCGTCATCGCCGCGGCCATCGTCAGCCTGGGATTCCTCAGCCGCTCCGTGCGCGCGCTGGAGTGAGGCGACGCAACGGCTCAGAACAGCTCGTCAAGCGCTTCATAGTAGGCCATGCGCACCGGATCGGGGTCAGCCAGGCCATAAGCCTCGAAGAAGGTGGACTCCCAGCCGGGGCCGAGGTTGTGGCGCAACGAGCGCGCGCCGATGGCCAGGTCCTGGTAGCGGTCGCTGATCCCGGCGCGTCCCCAATCGAGGAAGGCGGAGACGTGTGGGGCGTCTCCGGCGTCGGAGGTGATGAGAATGTTGGGCAGGCAATAGTCACCATGGACGAAGACGAGATCGGCGGGCGGCTCTGATGGACGGGTCGCCTCTAGCCGGTGCAGGAGGTCCAGCAGCGAGACGCTATGATTTGCGCGGACATCTGGCTCATCCACCAGACCGACTTCGATGTTCCAAGCGGCGCGGGTGAGGCGGATAGCCAGGCGCATATCGAACGGGCAGTCGGCGACAGGGCTGGCGTGGATGCGGCGCAGTCCCTCCCCCAGCGCGCGGGCGAGCGTGGAGGTATCACCTGGCGTGTTAGCGTCCTGCGCCATCGCGCCAGGCGCCGCGCTGAGCAGCAGC
>DASTKI010000231.1:0-30261 GCA_035716045.1 Ktedonobacterales bacterium | reverse complement strand
GGTCGCGTCGCAGGCGGACGACTAGCGCGCGATGCGCCAGATCACCGTCATCCGCCCCGGCGCGCTGGGCGATACCCTGCTGACCCTGCCCGCCATCGCCGTGCTGCGCCGCTGGACGCCTTCCGCCCGGCTCACACTCATCGCCCGCGCCGATATCCTGTCGCTCGCGCTCGCCTCCGGTCTGGCGGATGACGCCTGGCCATGGGACCTTCCCGACTGGTCGGCGCTCTTCGCGCCAGACGTGACGGCGGAGGAGCTGACCGCGCGCGCCCGCGCGGCGCTGGTCGGCGCGGATGTGGTCATCGCCTGGGCGCCCGACCGCGACGGCGCGCTCGCCGCCACTCTCCACCGCCTCGGCGCTGGTCGGGTCATCGTCGCGCCTGCTCAGCCGTCCGAAGCGCCGGGCGCGCTGCCGGAGCACGCGGCGCACTGGCTGGCCCGCGCGCTCACCCCACTGGGAGTCACCCCGCCCCGCGACCTGCCCGCCCTCTGGCAAGCTATGCCGCCGCTGCGCTGGCCTGAGCCGGACGCGCGCGCTGCTGGCCGCGCCTGGCGCGCGCTCGGGCTACCGGATGCGGGCGTCATCGCGCTGCACCCCGGTAGCGGCGGCGCGGCGAAGCGCTGGCCGCCGGAGCGCTTCGCCGCCCTCGCGGACCGCGCGCGCCAGGCCAGCCTGACGCCGCTGCTGCTCGCCGGTGAAGCCGACGAAGCGGCCGCCGCCGCCGTCCTCGCTCATGCCGCCGCCCCGCCGCCCATCGCGCGCGACCTGAGCGTGGGCGCGCTCGCCGCTCTGCTGGCGCGCTGCGCGGGCTATGTGGGGAATGATTCGGGCGTGTCCCATCTGGCGGGCCTGCTCGGCGTCCCCACCGTCGCCGTCTTCGGGCCGAGTGACCCCGCCCGCTGGTCACCGCTCGGCCCGCGCGTCACGACACTGCGCGCCCCATCCGGCGATCTGCGCCAGCTGGCGCCCGACGCGGTATGGCAGGCGCTGCGCGCTTCAGGAGGCAGACTATCCGACGTGACCTCGTAGCGTAAAAAGTGACCAGGCCATGAGCAGGAGAAGGCCAGGGCGCCGCGCTATTGTGAGCGCTATCTACATGAACCATCCATCGGCGCCCAGATCGCGACCCGCCGCGATCCGTGGCTGGTACTGCTGGGCAAAGAGGCGTCCCACCAGTTCTCGCCGGCTGCGCACGCCGATCTTCTCGAAGATCGCCTTGAGGTGCTGCTGCGCCGTATCGGGCGCGATGCGGAAAATGTCCACCATCTCTGAGGTCGACAATCCGCGCAGCACGCTCTGCATGATTTCCCCCTCGCGCCGGGAGAGCCCATATGCCTGAGCGATAAGTGGCGCAATCTCTACTGGCCGCGCCATCTCAAAGATGACGGCGACCTGCCCGTGCGCGCACTGGCCCGACAGGCGCAATGCATGAAGCGTCAGCCAATGGCCGGAAACGGTATGCAGACGAGCCTTCGGCGGAGGGGTTTCGGCGTCGGCGCCGCGCTCGATCGCTTTCAGTTGGGCCGCTACGGCGGAGACGGCGTATGGCAGGGCCTGCTTGCGTGGCCAGTCCGCCTCCGCTAGCTCAGTGAGCCACCATTCGGCAGCTGGGGTCATCGCCGCCACTGATAGATCATCAGCCAGCAGAAGCAATCCCGGCTCGTCTGGAGCCCGTTGCTCTGTCGCCTCACTGAGCAGCAGGGCTTTACGCAACCCCAGAGCGATATGCGGTGCGAGCCGGCCGAGGAAAGCCGCTTCGGTGGCCGTAAAATGCGGGCTGGACCGCTCGCGGTGCAAACACAGGAAACCCCAGCAAACGCCGCCGGTCATCAATGCCATGCGCAGCTCGTCTCCCAGGGCGAGTGGGGCCAGGATCTCCCTGTAGCGTGGGCTCTGCTCCCACGCGCGCTGGGTGGCCTGGGTCAGACTCCCCAACGGCGTGGCGCTTCTGGCGAGTGAGGAGAATTTGTTGACATCGTCCTCGAAAAACTCATTCTCAAGGAACCGGGGAGTGACGCGCTCCAGGACCTCATCAACCACAGCTCCGGTAAAGAGCAGGGTCGCCGGATCGGCGGTGGTGAAAAAGGACACATCAATGGGGATCACCTTGCGCAGGCGACTGATCACTTCGATCCGCAGCGTGCGGGAGTCAAGCCCTGCGTGACAGAGCTGGATGATCTCCCGTCTGACCCGCTGTGCGCTTTGCCGCGCCATCGTCATGCTCCCGCCCCCCTCCTGCTAACTCGCGACTCCCTTTCACGACTCTTTATACATCCCACACGCGTGCTGGAGTCATCCCAGAAAAGTGGAATGGTTCCAGCGCGCCGCTCCTCTTATGCTTCGCCCGTGGGGTTGATCTCACACGGAACGTCAAAGTGCGGCAAACGAACGGCAGAGGAGAACCAGCATGACGATTGAAGAGAACAAGGCATTGGCGCGCCGTTTTGTCGAGGAGTTTTGGAACCAGGGGAACACAACAGCGGCGGATGAATTGATGACCGCCGACGCGACGATTGTTCTCCCAGGAAGAGGACAGGTGAGCAAAGAGACCTTCAAAGCGTTCGTCGTAGCCATGCGCAGCGCGTTCCCTGATTGGCATTCCACTATGGAAGAGATGATCGCTGAAGGCGATGTGGTCGGCGAGCGGTGGACGGGGCGCGGTACTCAGAAGGGAGAGTTCCAGGGAATCGCGTCGACTGGAAAGCAGGTAGCTGTGCCGGGTTTCGTGTTCTACCGTATCGAGTCCGGGAAGATCGCGGAGTTCCGCGGGCTTTTCGATGGGCTGGGCATGCTGAGTCAACTGGGCGCGATGCCACAGTGATGCGCTATCGTTGGAGCGGCCCTCCACTCACTCTGCGCAAGCAAACCGTGATGATACAGTGGGCGCGACGATGTGGGGCCTGGGTGGGGAGGGGACTGATCCCGCGGAGTCGCTGGCAGGCGCGCGAGCGATGAGGAACTCAGCCTAGGCATTCATGCTCCATCGCCTGTGCGCCGGCCATTCATGGTTGCGCCTCCTAGCCTACCCGCTGGCCCCACTCGCGTAGGACGCGCTCGGCGTCCGCCGCGATCTCGCGCACGAGCTGGCCGGCGGGGACGGTGGAGGTGATCCGGCCCACGCCCGCGCCCGCCAGCAGCGCGATCTCGGCAGGGTTGTCCTCGCGCTCGGCGCGCGCGACGCCCGCCTCGATCTCCGCCCGCGCGGCGGGTATCTCATCCTCGCGTCCTAGCCAGCGCTCCAGCAGCGGGTTGCGGATCGCGCGGACGAGCACGCCCGGCCAGTCGGTGTCCCACACGGTGTCCCAGACGCCGCTCGGAACGGTATCGCCAGGGCCAGCGGCGACGATGGCGCGCTTGTGCGCTGGCAGCGCGCGGGATTCGGGCGTGGCGAGGAAGCGCGTGCCCATCCACGCGCCGCTCGCGCCAAGCAGTAGCGCCGCCGCCAGCGAGGGGCCATCCACGATGCCGCCCGCGGCGAGGACCGGATGATCGCCCGCCAGCGCGACGACCGCCGGCAGGATGCTCAAGAGCGGTACCGGCCCCACATGCCCGCCCGCCTCGGCGCCCTGCGCCACCAGCGCGTCCGCGCCCGCCGCCAGCGCGGCCTCGGCCTCCACGACCGTCGTCACCTGATAGATGACCGTCGCTCCCGTCGCGTGGGCGCGGGCAACCACCGCCGTCATCTGCTCCGGCTCGCCGCGGAAGAAGGTGAACACGGGCGGTCGCGCCGCCAGGCAGGCTTCAAACGTGCGCTCGTAGATCCGGTGCGCCACCAGATTGACGCCGAATGGCCGGTCGGTCAGCTCGCGGATGCGCCGGATTTCGGCTTCCGTCTCGCTGGGCGGGCGACCGAGACATCCGAGCACGCCCAGGCCGCCCGCCGCGCTGACCGCCGCCACCAGCTCAGCGTTGGTGAATTCGCTGGCCATGCCTGCCTGGACAATCGGGACCTCGATCCCCAGCAGATCGCACGCGCGCGTCTTGAGCATGCTCAGGCCTCCCGTATTGAGCCGTATGGTCGCACATCACGCGATCAACCGCGCGCCGTCTCTCACGAATATGTGGCGAGCGGACCAGCGCAGGACCAGCGGGCTTGTTGGGATAATACAGGCTTCATCGCGCGGCGCGCCAGACTGCCGCTCAGCCGCCCAGGAAGTAGCTCAGCGGGACGATGCGGTAGCCGCGCTGCTCGAGTCCGGTGAGCACTGAGCCGAGCGCCTCCGCCTCGTGCGCGCTGTTGACGTGCATCAGGATGACCGCTCCCGGCCTGAGGTTGGGGCTGTTGAGCACACTGTTCAGGATATCCTGCGCCGAATTGTTGGCGTCCCAGTCCCTTGGATCAATATTCCACAGGATCGTCCGATACCCCAACCGCGCCGCGAGGGTGCGGGTCTGCGTGTTGTAATCGCCATAGGGTGGCCGGAAGTAGGGGCGTGTCGTCTGGCCAGTGACGCCCGCGATGATGCGGTCCGCCTGCGCCAGCTCGGAGCAGACGAAGCTGTCTGAGCGCGCCGGCTTGATCAGGTCGGCATGGTCGAGCGTGTGATTGCCGACGTCGTGTCCCTCGTTGAATATCCGCCGCGTCAGGCTGGGATTCGCCCGCGCGAAATCGCCGCTCAGGAACCAAGTCGCTTCGACCCCATGCGCGCTCAGGATATCGAGGTAGCGCGCGGCGTTCCCCGCGCTGCCGCCATCCGAGTCGAAGGTCAGGACCACCACGCGCGCGCTGGTCGCGAACGACCCGATGGCGGTCGCGGATACCGGCTGGACGCCTGGGCCAGGGACGCACGCGGTAGGCGATGGCGTTGGGGTCGGCTTAGGTGTTGGCTTAGGTGTTGGCGTGGGAGCTGGCTTTGGCGTGGGGGGTGACGTTGGCGATGGCGTGGAGGTCGGCGTTGGCGCGATGGTTGGCGTTGGCGTTGGCGTGAGTGTAGCCGTCGCGGTCGGCGTGGGCGTGGTCTGGACGATGGGCGCCTGACCGGGGGGCGTTGAAGGTGAAGGCCTGCCACATCCAGCGGCGACCAGAAGCGCCAGCGCTGAGACAAAGAGGAGCCCGCGAATACCCTTGCGAGTCCGCCCATATTCCAGCCGCATACTGGCAATTCCTTTCACCAGTATGGCGGTATGGCCGCCTCCACCCTCTCCACACTGGCGGAGCCCATCCTTGCGGATCCTCCGAGAAGCATCATCGTTCGCATGGCTCACAGCGCCATCACATACGAGCCATGCGGTGTTACAGGCCCATCACAGGGGCTATGTGCGGCAAAAACGACAGGGCGGCGAGCGCCTCGCCGGAGAGATCGCCGCCACATCTCGACGCGCGCATCGCATCGAGTCAGAGGAGCCACCGCAAAGCGAGTCCCGCTGAAGGTTCTGGCGCGGGCGGCGGCTCCCTCCCCTCGCTTGAGCCGTCATCGTCCCATGAGCCGCCGCCCGCGCGTTGAGGGCGTGATTACTGATACACGACCCAGTCGAGGCTGGTGATCTGGTCACCGGAGACGGTGAAGACGTGCATGCAGCGTCCAACCAGATTGCCACCAGAGCTCACGCGCTCGTATGAGTTCAGGACCGTCGGCGATAGCGCAAACCCCGCGTCCTGCGTCCAGCTGGGCGAGAGCAGGCCTTTGGTGTAGAGCACGTGACACAGCTTGGTATAGAAGCCAGTGATCGCCTGAATGCCGTTGAATTCCTGTGTGCCGTACGCATTGCCAGGACCAAACGGGCCATTTGGCGCGAAGGGGCCAGCGGCGGCGTTCACCCGCGCGTTGGGCGCATAGATCGTGGCCATCCCGGAGAAGTCGCACGCGGGTGTAGACATCCCCGTGTTGAGGATCGTCAGATACCTGTTGACGACCTGCTGGGCATGACCCGCCGAGGGCGTGGCTTGCGCCGCCTTCGCCTGGGCGGTGGCCATGCCGCCGATGAACGCCGCAATCGCCACCAGGAACACCAGCCCGACCATGAGAAGGGCGCGTCGCTGTGAGCGCATCACTCCCGCTCCTTTCCGCGCGTCTCGCGCGATAGATACTCGAATCACTCTCGGCCCCGGGCGTCGCGCTCGAGACCGTTGATGTAAGCAAGTGTGCTCGAAGCGAAGCGAACACAGAAGGCACAACCGGAACGTTCAGAGGAACAATGAGCGGCGCCTTGGTCTTGCGGGCGTGATAGCGAATATGTGAGTGGGCGTGTTATGATGCAAGCGATCGGCAGGAAGGCCGTGTCCCGCATGTCGTAACGACGTTCTTGAGACCTGTGGCAGGCCAAAGCGCGCGAGACGTAATGGGGTAGAACCGTGGCAGGCGCCGAGCCAGTCTCTCTAGGTGAGCTGCTCAAGCGCTACCGTATCGCGGCCGGATTGACCCAGGAGGAGCTGGCTGAGCGGGCGGGTCTGAGCGCGCGTGCTATCCGCGCGCTTGAGAGCGGCGACCATCGCGCGCCGCGCAGAAGCACACTTGATCTGCTCGCCACGGCGCTCGGGCTCACCAGCGCGGAGCGGGCGCGGCTGGACTCCCAGGCGCGCCAGCCACGCCTTCCATCCCTCGCGCATGCCCGGATCTCGGCGCCCTTGCGCCGGTCCCCCACGGCGCTGGTTGGCCGTCAGCGCGAGCTAGCGCTGCTCAACGGCCTGCTCACCGGGGAAGGGCCGCGACTGCTGCTCTTCGCCGGTGAGCCGGGCATTGGCAAATCGCGCCTGCTCCAGGAAGCCGCCGAGCGCGCGGGCCAACTCGGCTGGGCCGTCCTCTCAGGGGGATGCCACCGCCGCAGCGGGCAAGAGCCATACGCGCCGTGGATGAGCGTCCTGGCGCGCTTTCTCGCCGCTCGCCCGCCCGCGCGCCAGCGGCTCGATCTGCAAGGCTGCGCCTGGCTGGTGAAGCTGCTTCCCGAGCTTGGCGAGCGCATGGTGGTTCCCGCGCCGTCGTGGGCGCTGCCTATCGAGCAGGAGCGCCGCCTGATGTTCGCCGCGGTCGCGCGTGTTCTGGCGAATGTGGCAGGCCCAGCCGGGACGCTGGTGATTCTCGACGACCTTCACTGGGCTGGCGTTGACGCGCTCGATCTCCTGGCGTTCCTGCTGCGCGAGGGAGCCGGGCCGTCCGTGCGCTTCGTGGCGGCGTATCGCGATACCGACATCGCGCCAGGGGACCCGCTGGCCATGCTGCTGGCTGATCTGGCGCGCGAGGGCGCCGCCAGAGGCGCGCCGCTGACACCGCTCGATCGCGATGACGCGGAGCGCTTGCTGGCCGATCAGCTCGCGGAGACGCCGCTTACAGAGCCGCCGCTCACGGAGCCGGGCGCCCAGGCGGACGCTGTGCGCTCGATCCTGGCGCGGGCGGGGGGCGTCCCCTTCTTTTTGGTCAGCTGCGCGCAGGAGGCGCGGCTGAAGCCCCTGGACGCGTTCATGGATCCTGGCGCCGTGCCATGGAGCGCGGCGGAGAGTGTCCGGCAGCGCGCGGCGTCGCTGCCCGCGCCGGGTCAGGAGATCCTGGCGATCGCCGCGGTCGCGGGACGGCAGGCGACGCGCGCCACGCTGCTCCAGGTAGCGGAGGCGCTTGGGCATACGGAAGAGGCGGCGCTGCGGGGACTCGAAGCGGCGGGGCGGGCGCGGCTGCTGATGGAAGACGGGGAAGGTGGCTATACCTTCGCGCACGATCTCATTCGTGAGACGCTGGAGGCGGACCTCAGCGCCGCGCGGCGGGTCGCGCTGAGCCGGAGAGTCGCGGAGGCGATCGAGCGGGCGCCAAAGCCCGAGGAACGCGCGGCCGAGCTCGCCTGGCATTTCGCGCGCGGTGAAGAGTGGGCGCGCGCGCTGCCATACGCGCTGCTGGCAGGTGATCGGGCGGAGGCGGTCTACGCGCACGCGCAAGCCGAGCGCCATTACGAGGCCGCCGCGGAGTGGGCGGAGCGGTGCGGTGATCGCCAGCGCGAAGCCGAGGCGCTCGAAAAGCGGGCGGATATCTGCTATCATCTGTCGCGCTTTACGGACGCCATGGATTGCCTGGAGCGGGCGATACGGATCTATCAGGACACCAGGAACTGGGAACGCCTCGCCTGGGCTGTCGCGCAGATCAGCAGAGCTGGCGATTCACTTGGCCTGGTGGCGGCCAGCCTGGCGCGGCTGGAGGAGCTGTTCACGACGCTCGCCGCTGTGGCGGATGGTCGGGATAGTGGAGGCAAGCCGTATCCGAGTGAAACGAGAACGCTGGGAGAGCGCGCGGAGCGCGCCGCTTCCCTGCTGACGCCCAAAACCGCGGCGCGCATCTATCTCTGCCTGACCTCGCGCTTCCTGTTTCTGGGACGAACGGGTGAGGTCTATGAGCCAAGCGAGTGTACGATCCAGCATGCGCGCGCGGCGGGAGACCTCCGCATCGAAAGTCTCGCATACGCGTTTCGCTCACAGGCGCACCAGGCGCAGGGGCAGATGGAAGCGTTCTCCGTGTCTGCGACGCTTGCGCATGAGCGCGCGCTGGCGAGTGGCGATCTCGAAGCCCTGTACGTAGCGCTTGGTGGTATCGCCAGTCTTCATGAGGTTCAGGCCGAGCCCTTGGATGCTCGCGATGCGTGCTTGCGCACACTGGAAGCCACCACCCAGCTCGGGAACGCCGCCTATAGCGCGGGAACGCTCTGTAACCTCGCCTACTTTGACATCATGTTGGGCGAGTGGGACAACGCCGCCCGCCATCTTGAGCGGGCGATGGCGCTGCAAGGTGAGAATCAACCCGGTAAATTGAGCTCGCCTGCCATTGGGCTTGCTTCGCTCGGCGCCCTACGTGAGGAGCGCGGCCCTGCTCCATTCGACGCGCTGGCGCGCGCGGAGCGCGCCTCTGGTGGGTTGATGCAGTGGATATCGGTATGGGCGGCTATGACACTGGCGGAGCTGGAGATTCTCGCTGGCCACGCCGATGCCGCCGCCGCCCGGCTGCGCCAGAAGATCCAACAGAGCGAGACTGATCCTCTCTACACTTGCTACCTGTATCCGCCACTCGCCTGGGCGGAATCGGAGCTTGGCGGGCGCCTCAGCGGCGCTGAGACGCTGGCGGAGGCGCGCAGGCAGGCTGGCGCGTATCAGCATCGCGCGGCGCTCGTGGACATCGAGCGCGCCGCGGCGCTGCTGGCGATCGCTGAAGAACGCTGGGACGATGCGCGGCGCGCGCTGGATGAGTCGCTGGCTATCTGCCAGGCCGCGCCGTATCCCTACAGCGAGGCGAAGGCGCGCTATGTCGCTGGGCGACTCTACGCGGCGACGGGCGTGCGGGCGCTGGCGCGCGCCGAATATCAGCGGGCGCTGGCGATCTGCGAGCGGCTGGGAGAGTGGCCCTATCGCTCGCGGATCGAGCGTGAGCTCAGCGCCCTGCCCGGCGAGAGCGGTGATGGGCGCTGAGGCCGTTCACGGCGATGGGTGAGGGATCGGGGGGGCAAGGTCATACCGCGACCGGCTATGCCCACGCCTCGCGCATCGCCTGGATCGCCGGTCCGGCGGGGTGGAACTGGCCATCTTGCCAGGCCCAGAAGAAGATGCCCGCGATATGCTGGTCGCCCGCCGCCATCGCCAGCGCCGCCTGATACGCCGCCCCTTGTAGCGCCGGATCCTCGGGGGCGGAGCTGTGCCAGAGCCAGGGGATGGAGAGGCAATCCGCGGTGTTGCGGTAGCCAATCTCCGTCAGGATGAGCGGCTTGCCTACCTGTTTGCTCATCGCGTCGAGCTGCGGCAGCACGGACGACTTCCAGACCTTCTCGATCTCTGACGCCGGGATGTCGTGCGGCGTGTCCTGCAGGATGCTGTACATCGAGACGCCGAGGTAGCTGATCGCCGGGTCCTTCCACCACGAAGGCGGATTCTTGCCCAGACTGGAATGGTCCATGTCATAGGTCACGGTCCCGCCAAACGTCGCCTTCACCTGATGCGCCAGCCCGGCCCACAGGTCGGGATACTGCGTCTCCAGCGCCGCGAACTCGGTCCCGATGGCGACCTGGCTGGCGCCCGCTGCCTTCGCCGCCCTGACATACGGCTCATAGGCCGCCCAGTAGCTCTTGAACCACTGCTCGGCTCGCGCGTGCGATGAGAACGTCACCAGCCCGCTCCAGTTGTTCGAAACCTGCTGGACGTTGAGCAGCGGCTCGACGAAGACATTCAGTCCCGCCTGTCGCGCTGCCTGCACACCGGCGTAGAGCGCGTCGGGGCTGGTCGTGTCCGGCCCGGCGTAGACCCGCGTCGAGTAGTCGCCATCCTGGTCCAGGCTGACGATCATGCCTACCCAGCGCGCCGCCGTCTGGTCACGCATCGCCCGCACATCGGATGGCCACGAGCTATCGCTGATGCCGTACACATACGTCCCCCATTTGGGGAACGCTATACCCTGCTCGAACGCCTGTCGCACCGTCGGATCAAATGGCTTCGCCGTCGCCCTGGCGGTCGCGACCGGGATGGCCGCGCCGCTTGGGGGCTGGCTAGAGCCGCCACAGCCTGCCATGAGCGCCAGCGACGCCATCACCGTCAGCGCCGCCAGCCGCGCGGAGACCGCGCCACGCCGCGCGAAATTGGAGATATTCACACCCGTGACCTCTTCTGTAGACCAGATAGACAGCGCGGCGGCGCGTCCGCGTCGTGGAGACCGTCACGCGGCGCAGGGCCTGGCCGTTGTTATCGCGCAAGGATGCAAGTAGCGCGCCATCTCTTGCGGGCGCTGGGACCCGACTGCTGCCGCATTCGCCGCTGCGCTCGGCATGCTATGCGACGCCTCGGAGCGGAACAGCGCGAGCAGAGTTGAGCAGAGTTGAGTGATAGGCGTACGCGAGATGGCGTGCGGCTGGGGACAGCAGCTGATGGGACGCCCGCCAGACGCGTTCGCGCTCACACCATTCAGACGCGCCTGGAGCCGCGCGCGTCTCACACTCCCCCGCAGCCCCCACCGCACGTTCGCGGGCATTCACATCGGGCACCCTGTCCCCTGCGGCGTGGATCGTGACAAAGGCGGAGCGCCGCTTCACCGGTCAGGGTTGGGCCAGAGGAGGATGTAGCAATAGGTGGTTGAGCCACCCTGGATGCGCGCGACGACCATCGAGTCGAAGTTCGCCGGGTGGGGGAAGCGGCGCTGCACGAGGTGTTCCGGCCAGATGATGAACTGCGAATGGGGGAACGACTCAGGCGTGCCGAATGATAGCCGGATGCGCTGGGGGAACAGCGGCTGCTGGACGCCCTTCCAGAAATCCAGGCCGCCGCGTGTGCTGATCAGGGTGACGGTGGTGCGGCCTGAGCTATGCGCCATGACCCAGTTGATGCCGTCCGCATAGCCGGGATAGGCGACCTGTAGCGCGCTGTTCTCGCCATCGAGCCATTCGGCGGTGTAGCCCTCGGCCTGATGGATGGTCCGCAGGCCGTACGCGGGCGGCGCGATGAGCGCCACCGCTACCACCACGGTCAGCGCCGCCTGGAGCGCCAGCCGCGCGCCCTCCTGGCGCCCGAGCCCACGCGCCGCGCCAGCCGCATCGAACGCCCTGGCGAGCGCGGGGAGCGGCCCGGCGTCACGGCGGCCCGCCCAGAGCGCCAGCGGCGACGCCCAGCGGCCCGCCAGCCAGTCCAATCCGAGCGTCAGCCCCCAGGCGGCGATCAAGGCCGTCGCGGGTGCCAGGGGCAGCATGTAGTGCGTGCCGACAACGATTGGCAGCGCGCCGAACTGGAGCAGCAGCCCTCCCAGCCAGAAGAGCGCGAAGGCCGCGCGCTCATCCAGCGGCCCTGGCGAGCGCCGCGCGCGGACCACGCGCCTGCCCGCCCACACCAGCGTCACGGCAGCCGGTACGGTCAGGAAGAGGCTGAGCTTGGCGATCAGGATGAACAGCCCCACGCCCGGCGGCACATGCTCCCAGACCCCGCCGTTCCAGAAGACGTCATGTCCGCCGGAGGCGTGATCGTACTGGAAGAGTATGCTGTCCCACAGGCGCTGGATGGGGTTGATCCAGATGGTGGGGTCAGTGATGTAGATGGTCAGCAGCCCAACCACCGGCAGCAGGATGATCTGCCAGGGTGGGCGGCGGCGCGAGACGAAGGCGTAGTGATATCCAAGGTAGAGGATAGCGGAGAGCGCCAGCGCGGCGGCGGTGTATTTGGAGGCGAACGCCAGGCCGGCGAAGAGGCCCGCCACTGGATAGAGCCACGGGCGCCGCGCCGCGTGCCAGATGAACAGCCCGGCCAGCGTCATGAAGCAGAGAAGGTAGGTGTCGAGGTAGGCCAGCGCGCCGAAAAAGGCCAGCCACGGGCTGAGCGCGAGCGCCAGCGCGCCCAGCGCGGCGGCGCGCCGCCCGAAGATCGGCCGCGCCAGGAAATAGACGGCCACCAGCGTCAGCGCCGAGAGCCACGCCGCGGGCAGGCGCGCGCCAAAGAGCCAGCCCGATATCACACCGTAGTGGTTGAGGCCGTACATCGCGCCCAGCCCGATGATCAGCTTGGGCAGCGCGGGCGCCTCATAGTTGAACAGCCAGAGCGGGCTGGTGAGGTTGTGCTCGCCCAACAACTGGAGATCAATCCCACCGGCGGGGATGTAGACGCTCTCGTCGGTGACGATATCGAGCGAGTGGGCAAGGTGGAGGCGAGGCAGCAGCGTGGCGAAGAAGATGATTACCGGGAGAGCCACATACCACCAGAGCGCCGGCGCCAGCGAGAGCGCCCGCGCGAGCGCTCGCGTCAGGAGAGCGGAGGAGCTGGAAATCCTGGATCCCGCGCCTCGCGCGGGCGCCGCCGACACGGAGCCCAGATCATCCGATCCACGTGAGGGCTGGGATGGCGCCGGCGTAGGGGTTGTAGGATAGCTCACAATAGCCTCCGCCGTGGTGTGGCTGATACGGGCTGACGCATGAGCGGGCGTTCCGCATGGATGGCGCCGGGCGTTCGGGCTACGTCATTGACGGCGTGCCCGCGTACCCCATACACTGCGCCACAGAGTCTCGAAAAAATGTTCACATCGGCGCGCGCCAGCCCAGCGCGGCTCCAACTCGGCGCGCCTCTCCTGTTTCCTGTAACATACGCGCCATGGAACGCCACGCTCACCACGAGGCGCGGCTCGCCTGAATCCAGCCTGAACCCGGCGTTGAACCAGCCCAGAAGGGAGCATATCACGAATGGCGCGACAGCGGCAGGGGCAGGGCGCCTCACGCTCACTCTGGGAGCGCGCCGGAGCGCGCGCGGGCGATGGCGCGGGGGCGCTCTTCGCCCGGCTCGATGCGCAGGACGCCCTCGACGCGCAAGAGACGCAAGAGACGCGGGCGGCCCAAGATGTCCAGGCGCGCGAGCGGGCCGCCGCGACGCTGGAGCGGCTGGCGGCCCGTATACGCGCGGGCGAGTGGAGTGACGAGATCGCCACGCTGGTCGCCCGCGCCGCGCGGCTGAGCGACGCCTGAGAGGCCGCGAAGGCAGGCAGCTTGGCGCTTGACACCCCCTCGCGGCGCAACCTACAATGCCGGGCAACACGTTTTCGTCGTGTCGGGATGGGGATAGCTCGGTGGGGCCGCTCGCGCCACTTTGGCTAGCGCCAGCGCCGCCGCTGGCAAGGAAACCAGGGGCTGAAGCGAGGCGCGAGCGTCGCGCGTCTGTACCAGATATTGACCATATTGAGGATGCCGCGCTACGTCCCATCCGCCACGATCACGACCAGACCTTCTGAACGCCTGGCAGAGCGCAATGATGCGCATGCGCCGATGACGCTACCAGAAACGGTGGACGCCTATGGGTGATATGATCTCGCCGAGCGATGCCGGCCCCGAGACAGGGCCCGCGCCGCAGCCGCCCGCGCCTGGCCCCCAGCCGCAGGGCGCCTACCCGCCTCCAGGGGTCTATCCACCCCCACCCGCGGCCTATCCACCGCCGGGCGGGTATCCGCCCCAGCCAGGCGCCTACCCGCCGCCGGGAGCGTACCCGCCGCCGCCGGGAGCGTACCCGCCGCCGCCGGGGGCGTTGGCGGTCATGGAGCCGCCCCGGCGTGACCTGGAGCCGTCTCCGCCGCCGCAGGACCACCGCGACCGCTATGAGCCGGACGCCAAGCGGCCATCGCCCGTATGGCAGGCGATCAAGTGGCCGCTGCGCAAGACCTTGCTCGCCATCTACCTCGCCCTTCAGGCCGCCCGGCGGCACAAGCTCGTCGCGCTGGTCGTCAGCGCGCTGCTGATCGGGCTGGTGGCGACGGCGCTGGTCGTGCGGCAATTGACCTTGCCCCCGCCTCCCCCGCTGGCGATTGAGCAGCCGGGCAGTCTGCCGCCGATTCCCACCAGTGTGATTCACTTCCTGCATGGCCAGGAGACCTACAACGCGCAAGAGATCTGGGACAGCCTCGACCCCACCACCCGCGCGCAGAGCGGCGCGACGGAGAGCGATATCCAGTCCAGCCTGAACCAGGCGCGCGCGCAGGGCGCCCAGATCACCCGGCTCGTCTATTCCGGCGGCTATCAGGCCCCATCTGGAACCTCGCATTACACCATCGAGGTCTACTCCACCCAAGCGGGCAAGCAGGCGCCGCCATTCACGATGCTCTTCGCCGTCGGCCCTAACGGTTTGATAACCAACTTCGGCGCGCTACAGTAGCCGCAACCGTATCGCACACCGCATACTGTCCCGATAGTATCCCAGGCGCCGCGCGGCAGCGAGAGGTGGTCGCGCTCGGAGCGCCGCACGCTCAGGAGGCGCCACATGGCGACAGACCGCAACACAGTCGAGCGCTCGATAGATCGCTCGCTGGATGATTTTGGGCGATTCCTGCGGCGGCGCTGGTGGGCCGTGCTGATCGTCGCGCTCATCCTGCTCTACATCCTTACGCAGTGGGTCCCGCTCATCATCGGCTCGCCGCCCCAGCCCGGCGACGTGCTGGCGTTCGTCATCCAGATCGTCTTCGTCGTCTTCCTGATCCTCATCCAGTTCGTCGCCTTGTTCTGGTTCCTGGGCCGCCCGCGCATCTACTGGGTGCTCCCTGGCGAGACGGGCTACACCTTCGCCGACTACAAGGGCAACCCCGAAGTGCTGGAGGCGGCGCGCCGCATCGTCACCCTCATGCGCGGCGTGCGCGGCTTCAAGGAGATGGGCGGCGAGATCAGCCGCGGGCTGCTGCTCGTCGGCCCGCCTGGCACGGGCAAAAGCTACCTCGCGCAGTGCATCAGCACCGAGGCCGACGTTCCCTTCGCCTACGCCAGCGCCGCCAGCTTCCGCGCCATGTTCATCGGCATGGACGTGCTGATGATCAAGAATCTCTACCGTAAGGCGCGGCGTCTGGCCCGCGAATATGGCGGCTGCATCATCTTCATGGATGAGTTCGACGCCATCGGCATGTCGCGTGGCGGCGCAAACGGTCAGGGCGGCATGGGGGGCATGGGCATGGGCGCCGGCGGCTTCTTCGGCATGGGCGGCACCGGCGGCCTGAACGAGCTGCTGATGCAGATGGACCCGCCGCCGATCAACGAGACGTGGTGGCGCAAGGCCCTCAAGACCATCGGCATGCGGACCGGGCGCGCGCAGCGCGAGCCGGTGCTGACCATCGGCGCGACCAACATTCCCGAATCGCTCGACCCGGCGCTGCTGCGCCCCGGGCGCTTCGACCGCAAGATCGTGGTCGCCCCGCCCACCGACATGCACCGAAGCGAGGTCATCGAATACTACCTGAACAAGGTGCGCCACGACGATATCCCGCTGCATAAGCTGGTGTCGGACATGATGGGCTACACGCCGGTGGCGATCAAGCACGTCATCAACGAGGCCGTGGTCATCGCGCACTTCGATGGCCGTGACAGCATCAGCTACCACGACATCGCCGTCGCCCGCGAGACGCACGAGTACGGCATCCGCTACCCTCGCACGCTCTCCGCGCTGGAGAAGCGCCGCCTGGCCTACCACGAGGCCGGGCACGCCATCGCCCAGGCCTTCTTGCTGCCGCGCTTCCGCGTCGCCCACGCCACCATCGTCAAGCGCCTCGGCTCCTCCGGTGAGGCCTTCGTCGAGGCCAAGCCGCTGGAGGAGATCGTCACGCAGTCCGCCGAGGAGGTCTTCGCCCGCATCCAGGTCTCGCTGGCCAGCCGCGCCGCTGAGGAGCTGTTCCTCAATGCCCGGCTGAACGGCGTTGGCGGCGACCTCGCCAACGCGACGCAGCTTGCCCTGCAATACGTCGCGCACTGGGGCATGGGCGACACCTTCTTCTCCGCCGCCGCCACCATGGCCCCGGAGCGCATGTACACCGACCCGATCCTGCGCGAGCAGGCCGAGAAGCTGCTGCGTCAGGCTTACACGGAGGTCCGCGCCCTGCTGGAGCGCCGCCGCAAGGCGCTGATCGCCGTCGCCGAGGCCCTGCTAGAGCGCGAAGAGCTGGACAGCGACGAGATCGAGCAGCTGATCCAGGAGGCCGAGACTCCGCCGCAGGAGCAAGTGGCCGCGCTGGCCGAGGTCGCCGCCTCCGCCCTGGCGCAAATTCCGGCCTTCGCCCCGCCCTCCCTGCTCGGCGCGCCGCCCAATCCGCCTCCCGCCACCGTAGACGCCATCCCCGCCCCCGCCGCCGAGCCAGCCGCCCATGAGGTGAGCAGAGCGAACGGAGCGAACGGAGCGAACGGGACGAACGGAGCGCATGAGGCGCGTGAGGCGCGCGATGTGAACGAGGAGCATGGCGCCAACGGCCACGCGCCCGAAGCGGTCCCTGAGGTGATGCCTGAGGCGGTCCCAGAGGCGCCCGCTGCCAACGCCTTCATCGCTACCCCCTCGCAGGAGTTGCACGCCGACCGCATCGTGGACCGCGCCATCCTGCGCGCCCCCAGGATCACGCGCCCGATCCAGGAGCACACCGACCCCAACCTGCCCACCGCGCCACACGACGGGCAGGAAAGGTAGCGGCGGCCTTGCTTTCTTCGCGGCGCTCATCCCCTATCTTGAGGCATGGGAATGAGCGCCGCGTGCGCTCGCTTCCCGCGATCGTGCGATGTTGGCGTCGCCCTGAATAGTTGATGAAGTTGACTTGCAAAGTCTACTTTATGCCGCGTATACTCTGGCGGATACCCCTGGCGGCGCCAGCTCTGACTTGTTCGCTATAGTGTCTGAAGGGGCCGCTCAGCGGAGCGTCTGTAGCAGACAAAGCCACGCCCCGCGCACGAGATGGGGCGTGAGATAGCCGAACGCGAAAGGTAGCGTGCGAATTATGGCGGAGACAAAGACGGAGGCGGCGGCGACCGCCCAGGGCTATGCGCATCCCGAGGTCCTGGTGGATACGGCATGGGTCGCGGAGCATCTGGACGACCCATCGGTGCGCGTCATCGAGGCGGACGAGGACCCACTGCTCTATGAGATCGGGCATATCCGCAACGCCGTCAAGCTGGATTGGCATGTGGACGTGCAGGACCCGGTGCGGCGCGACTTCGTGAGCAAGGCGGACTTCGAGGCGCTGATGAGCCGCTACGGGGTCACGAACGATATGACCATCGTGCTCTATGGTGATAAGAGCAACTGGTACGCGGCCTACAGCTTCTGGCTGTTCCGCATGTATGGCCACCGCGACCTGCGCATCATGAACGGCGGGCGCGCCAAGTGGGAGGCGGAGGGCCGCCCGTATGTGAAGGACGTCCCGTCCTTCGCGCCAGCGACCTACACCGCGCGCGAGGCGGATACGAGCCTTCGCGCGTTCCGGCGGCAGGTAGAGGATGTGGTGGCGACGAAGAGCGCGGCGTTGATTGATGTGCGCTCGCCCGACGAGTATTCGGGCAGACTGCTGCACATGGTCAACTACCCGCAGGAGGGCGCGCAGCGTGGCGGCCACATTCCCGGCGCGCGCAGCATTCCCTGGGGAACCGCCGCCGCCCCGGATGGCGCGTTCAAGTCCGCCGAAGAGTTGCGGAGCATCTATGAGGGCCAGGGAATCACGCCGGACAGGCCAGTGGTGACCTATTGCCGCATCGGCGAGCGGTCGGCGCACACGTGGTTCGCGCTGACGCAACTGCTGGGCTACCCCGATGTGCGCAACTACGACGGCTCCTGGACGGAATGGGGCAACCTCGTTGGCGCGCCGATCGAGAAAGACGCCTAGCTGGCGGCTGTAGGTCGCGCCAGATAGTCCTCCACATGATAGTAAATGAGCGCCGGGCGCTCCTGATCTTGACTGCGGGCGCCTTGCTCCCTCGCACATCGGGGCGGCAAGGCGCCCGCATGCGCTGCTCGCCGCGACCATAGGAAGGGTGAGCGGTTCTTAATCTATCCTGCGCGGCTCAATTGGCGATCTTATGTCGCTTTGGCTTCCCGCATGCGCTACAGATCAGTCTCGGGGCTATGCGGCTGCGCGCTCGTTAGCCCCTCCGCGACCATTGCCGCCGCGTCCAGAGCCCTTGGCGCACTTGCGCTCGCCGCCCCGATGGGCGCGGGACGAGAATAGGAGAATGACTATGGGCGCCCCAAAAGAGGTTCTTGAGGTTCGCCAGATGGCGCGGCAGCACATCTTTGTGATCAACCACGATCCCGCGTTCCTGGAGGTCATCCGCTTGCTGCTCCAGGATGACCTGTACAACGTGACCACGACCAACTACGCGCCCCGCACGTGGGAGCAGATCGCCGCGCTCCAGCCTTCGCTGCTGCTGATTGATCTCAGCCCGCGCAGCCAGGTCGGGTGGGAGCTGCTCGAGCGCGTGCGCGATGCGGCCGCCACGTCTGGGATTCCCATCATCATCTCGTCCACTGATCCACGCACCTTAGAGTGTGTGCGGCAGAACCCCGCGCAATATGGCGCCAACGCCGTGCTCGATAAGCCATTCGAAGTGGACACTCTGCTGGGCGCGATCCATGTCCTCATTGGGCAAGCCTGAGCGCGCCGCGCGGCGGCATGGTCCCTCAATGAGCGCGCCGCTCCATCGTTCAATGCCGCTCGCTGATCTATGCGGGCGCGCCCACGCGAAGCCTCTTGTGGACAACTCGACGCGGTTATCCACACGAATGGGAGAGTTATCCACATCGGTGGGGAAAATGGGGTAGGCGGTAGATGTGGGAGGCTTGCGAGGAGGCGAGCGTATCTTTGGTGATTGCCCCAGCTAGCTTGCTAGCATATCCTCATGTTCGCGGCGCGCGCTGTATTGCAGGAGAGGGGACCTCACCCCCCGGCCCCCTTTCCCATGGGGAGAGGGGGAGCGAGGCGATGGGGCGGCGCGCTTGACAGGCGGGGGCGGGGCCTCTACTGTGGGGGGGCGCGGCCCTTCAGGGCCGGCGCACGGCGTGGATTGTGAGTGGTTGGCGTGTGAGGAGAGGACGCACATGCCGGGGACGGTGGCGATGCGGGTGGGCGCGCCTGGTCTGGCGCGGACGGCGGTGTGGCGCATTGCGCTGGGCGCTGGGCGCTGGCGTCTGGCGGCGTTGATCGCGGTGGGAATGTTGGTCCGGCTGGGCCTCATCCTCGCTGGCTGGCCGAGGTCGGACAGCGACGAGGCCACGATGGGCCTGATGGCGCTGCACATCGCCACGCGCGGCGAGACGCCGCTCTTCTTCTATGGCCAGGTCTATATGGGGACCCTCCAGGCGTACCTCGGCGCGCTGCTGTTTCCGATCTTCGGCGTCTCAGTCCTCACGCTGCGGCTGGGGCTGGTCCTGCTCTTCGTCCTCTTCGCGCTGGCGATGTACGCGCTGGCGCGGCTGTTGTATGGGGAGACGTTCGCGCTGCTGGCGCTGGGGCTGCTGGCGCTGGGCGGGCCTGATCTGCTGAAGGCGCAGCTACTGGCCCTGGGCGGGTATCCAGAGACGCTGCTGTTCGGCGCGCTGTCGCTGCTGCTGTCGGTGTGGCTGGCGGTCAGTCCGGCTGGCGACGGCGACGGGCGGCCGCGCGGGCGGCGGCTGGCGGCGTACGCGGGGCTGGGCATGGCGATGGGGCTGGGCTGGTGGAGCGATCCACTGGTCGCGCCGTTCCTGCTGGCGGCGGCGCTGCCGCTGGCGCTATTCCGGCGGCGTGAGCTGCACTGGCGGGGGCTGGCCGCGCTGGCGCTGGGGCTGCTCGCCGGGCTGGCGCCGCAGACCATGTTCATGCTGACGCATCTGGACGCGGGCGGGCCGAGCGCGGTGGCGGCGTTCCAGCCGCACGGAGTGGCCACGCTGGCGCAGCTTCCCGGGCGCCTCTTTATCCAGACCGCGGGGACGCTGTTCATCAGCCTGCCCAATATCACGGGCGCGGGCTGGGTCTGCTCGCTGCCGGTCAGCCCGCGGGGGCTGTTCGTGGGCTGGTTGGGCGCGGGGATGCTGGCGTGCGCGGGGCTGCGGTTGGGCTGGTCGCTGGGGCTTCTGGCGCTGGGCGCGGGCGCGACGCGGGCGGCGTGGCGGGAGATGCGGGCGGCGAAGAGCCCGCGCACGGGGGCGCTTCAGGCGGGGCGGCTGGCGGCGCTCCTGGGCGGCGCGCTGTCGCTGGCGCTGTACGTCTCCAGCCCGCAGGCGGCGACGCCGCTGGGCAACGCGCGCTACCTGATCGGGCTGGTGATCGCGCTGCCATCTGTGATCTATCCGCCGTGGGCCGCCGCTGTAGCCGTGGGGGGATGGCGGCGAGCATGGGGCGTCGGGGCGCTGGGGCTGATCGCGCTGGCGCTGGCGGGCGGTGTGGCAGCGACCTACGCGCAGGCGCCGGAAGCGCGGGCCGACGCGGCGGCCAATCAGGCGCTCGTCCGCGATCTGGAGCGGCTGGGCGTGCGTCACATGTACACGGACTATTGGACGTGCTACAAGGCAGCGTTCCTCTCGGGCGAGCGGATCACCTGCGATGCGCTGGGCGCGGAGCTTGGGCAGGGGAACAACCGCTATGCGCCGTATGTGGCGGCGGTCCAGGCGGACCCGCGCGCGGCGTATGTCTTCCCCGACGGCTCGCCGCAGGCGGCGGCGCTGGCGCGCAAGGCGGGTGATCCTACATGGGGCTACGCGCTGACGCGGTTGGATGGCTATGTGATTTATACGCGCCAGCGCTGATTCCCCCTAAAAGGACGCTCTGATGGCCACGGCGCGCGATCAGCCGAGGAAGAACGCCTTCAGCGCGGGAACGAGGACCTCATCGACTGGGCCGTGGTCCTGGCCTTCGAGGGTGAGACGGCGCGCGTTGGGGAGAACCCTGGCCAGCTCATCGGCGCCATGGCGCATGAACGCGTGTGGCTCCGCTTGGCCCATGAATACCTCGCCATCTATCACGAGTGTCGGGACCGCGGTGGTCTCCCACTTTCGCAGCGCCGCCGGGTCGCCGCGCTCGGTATCCTGCACAATCGCGCCGTCGTAGGCGAGCGTGTGCGCCAGTGCCTCCAGATGTGGCCACATGGGCGATTGCCGCATCTGGGCGATCATCTCGCTTATGTCGGCTGGCGCGCTCACGAACGCCATGAACGTCTCCACCGCTTCGCCCCGATGGCCCGTGGCGACTAGCTCGTTGAGGCGCGCCACGTAATCAAGTGGCACATGAGGATGGCTGTCGTCAATGATGATGGGAGGCTCGTACAGGGCCAGCTTCGTGATCTTGCGAGGAAGCAGGCGCGCGGCCTCAAGGGCCAGAACGGCGCCCGACGAATGGCCAAATACGAAGGCCGCGCCGCCTGCCTCGTCAATCAGGGCTTCGATGTCCTCCACTTCGCGCTCGACAGCGTAAGGCGCCATGTCGCCACTGTCGCCGCGCCCGCGCCGGTCATAAGCAAACACGGTGAACGAGGGCGCGAGGGCCGCCGCTAGCGACGCCTCGTCCGCGCGGGTGGCGGTCGCGCCAGATACCAGAATGACCGCTGGCCCCTGGCCGGATTGATCGAACGCGATGCGCGCGCCGTCTTTGGATGTGACTGTTCGCATGGTGTTCTCCTCCTCTATCGAAGAGATTCCGTGCCCGCGCGTCGCAAGTGGAACCCGGTTCTTGATTATGTGAAGGTCTTGACAGACTCAACTGTTTCAAGCACACTTGTGCTCATTCACACGTTCGCCATGCTGAACGAGCTGGTGGTGAAATGGCCGCATAGGCGCCGCCGCGCTGGAGGCGGGGAGAGGAGCGAACCGAGAGAACGAGACCGCATGGCCAGACGCTTTGCGCGTGCGCGCGTGACGCTTTGCAGTGGGGCGCGGCGCGAAGGCGTCACACGGAGTGCCCGCACGGAGGGGCGCGCTGGCCAGGCCTGCTATGAGACGAGACGCGAGAACGCATGAGCGCCTTGCTCAGTTGGGCCGCCGCACGACCCTAATGCGCCCGGACACTCCAGAAGGGAATTGTGCGTATGTGGGCGGGTCCGCAGCCAGTCAATCCGAGCACGATACTCGCTCGGCAGGAGCGAATCCAGGTCTGGTCGCTCCCAGGTTTCTACGCCTTCGTCATCGGCGTTGGCTTCCTGTTTACGTTCTATGACATCTTTGACATCAACGTCTCGTTCATCCAGACCTGCACGCAGATCGTGCCCAAGTGCCTGGCCGGCCCACCGCCTGGGGCGACCAGCCTGCCGCCGGGCTTTTTCGAGGCGTCGGCGGTTGTGGGCCTGCCGGTGCTGTGGAACCTCATCGGCTACGTCATCGGCGCGCTGATCCTCAGCCCGCTCGCCGACCGCTTCGGCCGGCGCGACATGCTCATGGTGACGCTCCTGATTACCGGGCTGGGCTCGCTGTTTACGGCGTTCACGAGCGACTACACGACGTTCATCATCGCGCGCACGCTCACCGGCATTGGCATCGGCGCCGACCTGGCGATCGTCAATACCTACGTCAACGAGGTCGCCCCGCGCCGCAGCCGCGCCAAGTACACGGCGCTGATCTTCACGATGTCGGGCGTGGGCGCGTTCATCGCCATCTGGCTGGGGCTAATTCTGATGACGCCGCCCGCGCCCTTCCCGCTGGGGCTGAACTTCGCGCAGGCCGTGGTGGACCCCAAGACCGGCGTCTTCACGGGCGATGGCTGGCGAATCATGTACATCATCGGCGCCGTGCTGGCGCTGGTGGGCATCCTGCTGCGCATCCAGCTGCCGGAGTCGCCGCGCTGGCTGGTTTCGCATGGGTTCGTGGAGGAAGCGGACGCGGTGGTGGGCGTGATGGAGCAGATCGCGGCCACCAAGCAAGGCGGCCTGGCGCCGGTCGCTGAAGAGGCGATTCCCGTGCAGTCGGGCAAGGTCGGCGCGGGGGCCTTCGCCTCCATCTTCAGCAATCCAGCGTACCTGGGGCGTGTCGTCGTGCTGCTGGCTGTCTGGTTCTTCGCCTATGTGACGGTGTATTCGATCGCCGCTGGGCTGACGGTGATCCTCGCCAGCCTGGGCTACGCGCCGCCGGAGGCGGGCATGATCGCGGCGGTGGGCGTGATCGGCTTCGTTCTCTGTGGCGTCTTCGCCTACTTCTTTGGTGAGAGCCTGGAGCGCAAGTACTGGCTGCCGATTGGCGCGTTCCTGACCATCATCGGCGGCGCGCTGATCGCCATCGCGGGCAAGCCGACCTCGGCCACGGTGGACGAAACAGCGATCATGGCGTTCATCGGCGCCATCGTCCTGTTCTTCGGCTTCAACATCTGGGTGCCCATCACCTACGCCTGGTCCACGGAGAACTTCCCGACGCGGGCGCGCACGACGGGCTTCGGCATCGTGGATGGCATCGGGCATCTGGGCGGCGGGGTCGGGCTGCTGTTCATCACGGGCATGGTGCTGCCAGGGCTGGATGCGCAGGAGAACGGCGCGCTCTACGCCTTCCTGATCATCAGTGGGTTCCTGATCGTCGCGGCGATCATCGCCCAGTTCGGCATCGCCACGCGCGGCCAGCGGCTCGAAACCGTCTCGCCATAGCGACCGGGCGCCTCACTAGCGCTATCGGCAGCGGTGGCAGGTGTTCCCCGCTCTCGCCCACTCCTTGCCGCGCTCGCGAGCCTGTCTCCTGATGAGAGAGGCTCAACGGCGGCGATGGGGCGGGTGGAGTGGAGACGCATGGTGGATGCGGGCGCATTCGGCATCCCGCGCGTTGAGGATGCCGCGTGTCTTCGCGCGGCGTCGCTTCACGCGAGGATGTGGTGGAGGTACTGGAGATAGCCCTGGAGGATGGGCTGAAGGCCAAACTGCCAGAGCGGCGCCAGCCAGAGCGCGCTCGCCGCCCAGAACCAGCCCCGGCTCTGGCGCCACAAGCGGTCGAAGACGGGGAGCGCCAGGATCGCCGCAAGCACGATCCCGCTCTGGATGCGTCCCGATGAGCTGTAGTCGAAGTATGAGTCGCGCGGGAGGAAGACGCAGAGGTAGAGCGCATTGAGGGCCAGCGCGATCGTGGCCGTCTGCCATCCGCCGGGGCGCCTGAGCAGGGCGAGGATGGCCGCGGTCGCCGCGATAGCGCCGGGAACGGCGATGAAGTAGACCTGGGTCACTATGGGAGCGGTTGTGATCTGCGACCAATACGACAGCAGTCCTGCGAATGGCGCGCTGAATGGGAGATACGCCGCCCCGGCGAATCCCGATGGGCCAAGGATGCCGAGCAGCGCGATCTTCCATAGCAGAAATGGCCCGACGCTGCCCGCGAGAACCGCCGCGGCGCGCACGACGCCAGGCCGTATCGCGGCCCAATCGCGCCAGGCGAGCTTGGTGATCTCGGGCCATGCCAGCGCCAGCGCATAGGGCGCGCTGATGAGCAGCGTCACTTCGCGGCTGAGCGTAGCGAGCGCAAAGCAAGCGGCAGCCGCGACCAGACGCCCGCGCGAGCGGGGCCAATCCAGCGCCAGAACGCCCCAGGCAAGGAACGCGAAGCCCAATGGCTCGGTCAGGTCGTGGCGGAAGGCGAAGAAGAGGCCGGGAAACAAGCCGAAGATCAGCGCGATCCAGGGCGTGACGCCCCGGCGGCGCAGCCACAGCGCTATGGCAAGCGAGCCAGCGACCATAGCGAGCGCGTTGACGATGACCAGTGTGTAGGGAATGCGCGCCGGATCGCCCAGCGCCAGGGCGCGAGCCGCCAGCGGGTATAGGATGCGCTGATATCGGTACGAGGGGTCATCGATGTAGGGCGCCGCGTGCAGCGGGTCCATCGCGATGAAATATGAGAACTGCCCATCGTACCCATACACGCCCGCAGGCTGGCTGAGCCGCAGGTCGCGCTGGAGCAGCGGGCTGGCGGCGCCGCCCTTCTGGATGAAGTAGGTTCCAATGGTGGCCAGCGCCCGCGGATTCTGATGCTGGACACCGAAGCTCAACCAGATCGAGGCGGCATAGACGGCGAACACGACGAGTGTAACGGCGCCCGGATGCGCCCGTATCGCGCGCCATGACGCCAGCGCCCTCGCGCGCCATGACGCCTGTGGGTTCTTGCTGCTCCTGGCGAAGTCCGTAGGCGCGGTAAAGCCCACCGTGTTCCCTCCCTCTGGCAAGTCGCCCTGGCCTACTGGCGCCTCCAGGCGCCCGCGTCGCGCCACCGGCGCGCGATGAGCGCCCGCCCGCGCCAGCCAGCATACCAGATGAGCCGCCCAGCGTACAGGCGTTTGGGCCGCGGCCGCGCGCGAACGCGCCCGCCGCGAGACGCGCGGGCCTGGAGGCGCCAGCATGTGGGAGGTGTTTGGTGATCGAGGGCTCATCCGCCGCCGAGGGCTTTGGAGATGGCGCGCGTCTCCGCGCGCAGCGCCTCGCTGGCGCGGGCGAGGGCGTCCTCAGTGAAATAGGCGCTGAAGCCGACGATCCAGACGAGGGCGATGATCTGGCGGTCGAGGCTGTAGATCGCGGCGGCGTTGACGCCGCTGTGGTATTCCCTCGGCGAGATGGGGCCGTCTGGCCAGCATGACCCAGCCGATGGCCCCGTGGAAGCGTGGACATGGCCGCCGCGACGGGCGCGAGCGATCCCCCGCCGCGCCCGACCGGCTAGCGCTTGAGGCTATGGGGCGATCTGTTCGAGCGTCTCCTTGCGCGTCGACACGCCAAATTGCACCAGGATGGCCGCTATCACCAGGAAGGCGGAGATCAGCAAGAAGGCCAGTAGCGGCCCCATCTGCCCCAGCAGCGGCACGATGAGCACCAGGCCGACGCCGCCGCCGACGTGCCCGATGCCATCAGATATCGCGTATCCTGTCGTGCGCGCCCGCGTCGGGAAGTTCTCGACCGACCACGTGTAGGTCATCGGCACCCAGATGTTGAAGCCGAAGAACAGGACGATCGCGCCGATGAACGCTATCCAGGGGATGACGGTCGGTGACGCCGCATGCCCGCCAAGTGCGATCATCACCCCGCCGACCAGTGTGATCACCGCCCCAATCGGCAGCCAGGTCTTGCGCTCCAGACGCTCGCTGAAGAAGTAGGCGACCAGGGCGCAGGCGATGAAGCCCAGGGTCCCGATGGCCGCGATGAGGCCCGCCTCCGGCGGAATGTAGCCCAGCGACGAGAGGACGCTGGTGAAGCCCGCGGCGATCGTGTAGACGGTCACGTAGGCGAACGACCACACCGCTAGCACCAGCAGGGCGCGCCTAAGATAGAGCGGGTTGGACAGGATCTCGCCGTAGCCAGCGCGCGAGTCGCGCGCTGGGGCGGGCGCATCGGCGGCCACCGGCGCCAGGGTCTGCGACCGCGACGCGCGCTGCTCCATCTCGTTGACCACGGCGTTCGCTTCCTCGATGCGCCCGCGCGCGGCGAGCCAGCGCGGCGACTCGGGCAGCTGGACGCGCAGCAGGATGCCGATCAGCGCCAGCGCGGCGCCGACGATGTACATGATCTGCCAGCCGTTCCCCGTGAAGACGCCATGATCGCTGACCTGGACCTGGGCGAACGGGAGGCCCAGCGGGAAGGGCGCGGGCGGCGTCGTCAGGATTAGCCCCAGCCAGATGCCCACGAACGCGCCGAGCGCCGAGTTGATGAAGATGAACGAGGTGTACTTAGCGCGCCCGCCCTGCGGAGCGACCTCGTTGACGTAGGTGTTGACGATCGCCAGATCGGCGCCGATGCCGATGCCGGTGATCGTGCGCGCGATGATGAAGGTCGTGTAATCGTGGGTGAACGCGGTATAGAGCGAGCCCAGCCCGGTGATGACCAGGGTCACCAGCAGCATGTCGCGCCGGCCGAAGCGGTCGGCGAGCGGGCCAAGGCTCAGCGCGCCGATGACGTAGCCGATGAGGTTCCACAGCACCGGCAGGCCAATCATCTCGGACGCCTCGACGAAGCCCGGCGGCAGCGACGTGGAGCCGGGAGGCGGGCCGGCCAGGCACTTGTCGACGATCTGCGTGCAGGTCTGGATGAACGAGACGTTGATGTCGAAGATGTCATAGAAGGTGAAGAGAAATCCCAGGCCGATGATGAACAGGAACGAGACCGGCAAGGACCAAACGGTAATGCGGTCCAGGCGCGCAGCGATCTGGGTCGCGGTACGGGAGGGAGCGGTCACGACAGCACCTGCTTTCAACTCAGTCTGCGGCGCCGAGCATCCGGCGCGGAGAGCGCGTGGCCAGCGCTGGCCACGTGCGGCCTGACGTCGAGGGAAACTCCAGGCAGGTTGGGCTGTTCATTGAGATATCAATGCGTGTAGATGAGTCTGGAACCTCCTTCCCAATCCATGCGCTGTCACATCACGCGGCGGACCTCGCGCGTTCAAAATGGCGAACGCTTAGTTCTTAGATGGGAACAAGTATGCCCGACGGCCTACATATTGTCAAGATCAGGCGCTACGGGTAGCAGGTGTACGTGGTTTGCTTGCTTGTTGCCAGCGGAGCGCGGGTGGAGGCGCGAGTGATTCAAGGCGGCGATTACTAGCACGCTAAGAGCGAATGTCATTCTCCGCCGAGGGCTTTGGAGATGGCGCGCGTCTCGGCGCGCAGGGCCTCGCCCGCGCGCGCCATCGCCGCTTCGGTGAAGTAGGCGCTGAAGCCGACGATCCAGAGCAGCGCGAGGAGCTGGCCGTCTAGCCCGTGGATCGCGGCGGCCACCGCGTTGACGCCAGTGAGGTATTCTTCGTGGTCCATGCCGGCGCCGCTGTGGGCGGTCTCCTCGACAGCGGCGAGGTAGGCGCTGGGATCGGTAATCGAGCGGGCAGTGAAGCGAGGGAGCGTCTGTGTCCGCAGGTACTCTGCGCGACGCGGGGGCGGCCAGTCCGCCAGGATGACGCGGCCAATGGCTCCGGCCAACAGGTGGACGCGGTCGCCGCGCCGGGCGGAGACGCGCAGGGCGTCGCGCCCACCCGGCTCTTCCACGCGCTCGATGATGCGTACGCCGTCCGGCTCGATCTGACCGAGGAAGACGGTCTCGCCGGTCAGCGCGGCGAGGCGGCGCATGGCGGGCACGGCGAAGCGGCGCAGACCGCTCCGCCGGATGTAGGCCTGGCTGAGGTTATACAGGCGCGGTCCGAGCGTGTAGCGGCGCTCGCTATCCAGCTCGACTACGCCACCGCTCTCCAGCGTCTTGAGCAGGCCATGAGCGCTGCCCTTGCTCATGCCAAGCTGGCGGGCAAGCTCAGAGAGGCTGTAGCCCGCCTCGCTGGTCGCCAGAAGATCGAGCAGGCGGAAGGCGCGCTCGACCATTGGCGCGGCAGTGCGCTCAGCGTCCGGTTGAGTCGCCGTCGGTTCGGTATCGTGAACGGTCGGTTCCCGCATACGAACTAGTGTGGCGCGCGCTGTGGCGCGGTGTCAAGGGAGCGGGCGGCGGGTGACGGGTGGCGCGGACGCCGTGCCGCTGAGCTAGCGCGCGATGCGCGTGGCCTGGGACCAGACGGCCTGCCAGCGCCCCTCGCGCATTTCATAGGTGTCGATGTGCCAGAAGGTCCCGGCGTCGGGACTGCCCGCCGAGGTGATCTCGATCCGCGAGCGATAGCGAATGACCGCCATCTGGCCCGAGATGCGCACGTCAATTGGTGAGTTGGGCTCGAATACGGTGTAATGCAGCCAGCGGGATGCGACATCGTCCAGATACTGCTGCTTGGAGAGCGCGTCGCCAGAGGGCGTGATGAGTTGGAAGTCGCTGGAGTGCAGGCGCTCCGAAGTCTCCATATCCACCTCTACCAGCGCGCGCAACCGTTCGCGCTCGGTCGCGCGAAGGCTCTCTTTCTCCGCGGCGAAGGGATCATGCGAACCGTCTCTCATCTCTTCCTCATCGTTGCCTGGCGTCATGTAGCCTCTCCATCGGCAAGCCGCTTCTACGGAGATAGGGGGCGGAAGCGCCGCCTCGCGCGGATGGCTGGCGGTGGCCGTTCCAGACTTGCGCGTCGCCAGTGTCGCATATACCGGAAGACGCGCGTGTGGCGCCTTGACATATTCGCTGGTTTCGGCCACACTTGTTCCTATCATAGAACAAGTGGTTCGCTGTACTGAACAATGTCGCGCCGTGATATGATTTGGCGCGCCTAGGGGCGGTGGCTATGCCTGTTCTCAGCCCGCTCAGGTGGGCTTCGCGGCCGGTAGGCGAGCGGAGCGAAGGGCCCCAGCGAGTTCGGGGCTCCCGCTGGGGCCCTTGGACGCGGGTTTACCCGCCTGCGTCCTCGCTCGTGGTGGGACATAGGCGGACAGGCGAGGTGGGCGCGCGGTATGATTGGGCCACGCGCCCGTTTCGTAGGGCGACCTGACACACAGGCGGACATTAGGTGGATATGAAGAGGGAGGGCCGCGCGGGATGAATCCGGCGCCCACCGTAGCTGAGATCGCCAGCGACCGCACGCGGCCCTGGCTACAGATGGCCGAGCGCGAGACGCTGACGCGCTACCAGTTGATTAAGCTGCGCGCCGGGCTGGAGCGCGCGCTACGAACCAATGGTTTTCTGCGCGGCAAGCTCGGCGGCTTCGATCCGCAGGCCCTGACGAGCCTGGGGGCGCTCGCCGAGCTGCCGTTCACCACCAAGCGTGAGCTGGTGGAGGACCAGAGCGCCAACCCGCCCTATGGAGCGAACCACACCTTTTCGGCCCATGACTACGTGCGGCTGCACCAGACATCGGGTACGACGGGGCAGCCGCTGACGATTCTGGATACGGCGGAGAGCTGGGACTGGTGGGCGGAATGCTGGGAGGCGGTGTATCGCGCGGCGGGTGTGAGCCGCGAGGATACCGTCTTTCTCGCATTCTCGTTCGGCCCGTTCATCGGCTTCTGGTCGGCGTATGAGGGGGCGAAGCGCGTTGGCGCGCTGGTCGTGCCGGGCGGCGGGCAGTCTACGTCGCAGCGGCTGCGCGCGATCCTGGCGATGAACGCGACCGTGCTGGTCTGCACACCGACCTACGCGCTGCGGCTGGCGGAGGTGGCGCGCGAGGAGGGCATAGACATCGCCTCGTCGGCGGTGCGCGTGACGATTCACGCGGGCGAGCCGGGGGCCTCGATCCCCAGCACGCGGGCGCGCATCGAAGAGGCCTGGGGCGCGCGGACCTACGATCATCTCGGCAT
>DASTKI010000230.1:0-21214 GCA_035716045.1 Ktedonobacterales bacterium | reverse complement strand
GCGCTGATGTCGAGGATGCCAACGTCTGGTTCAGCGCGGTTCCCCTCATGGGGATGGACCAGGATGATGGTGCGATCAGTCGTCAGTTGCCCGTTGGGTAGCAGCCCAGGAATGATCCAGCCGCGCAGTACGAGCCCGTCTGTGCGCGCGGGGAAGGTCACGTCGCGGTAGCGCAGTCCGAGTGAGGCTGGCGTCACCTGAGCGTGTTTCGAGGTCTGTTCGACGAAGCGGTTGCCCAGATAGACGGAAACAGCGGAGTACCCAACAGCCGCCAGGCCCGCAAGCGCCAGGAGCGCGACGAGCAGCCATCGAGTCCAGCGCCACCTGGGTCGTGTAGCCGGTGGCTGAGCCCGCATAGGCTGCTGGTCGGAAGAGGTGGGTGATGTCATTGCGCGACTCATGGCGAGCCTCCTTGTATCGCCTCGACGTTGCTCTTCGCCACGCCACATTTCGGTCAACTGCCGAGCGCTACCACACTGCATGGCACGGATTCCCGATGGACATTGAGTGGGACATGAGCAGGCGCGCCAGTCAGGATCTCCTCCCAATGCAGGGGCCATGTGAAGCTCACGGATGTGACACAGGGCTAGCGCGTCCCCGCACGATTCTCACACGGTCACAGGACCCTTGAAATGCGCTTGAGCGTGGAGGCGGCCAGCTACGTGCGCTCCAGAAGGCGAGCGCGCCTGCCCTTCCCCACTCACGCTCAGGCCAGGTTCCCCCCTCGCCTCCGCGGAGGCGAGGGGGCCAGGGAGTGAAGTCCCCCTGCCGGTTGTATACTGCCATGCGGGCGTGAGCGCGACGGCTCGCGCCTGGATAATGTGCGACACGATGAGGTGAAGCGAACGTGAAAATTGTGAGTTGGGCCAGTCCTGATACGGGGACAGGCGGCGAGATAGATGAGGTAGGGCGCGCGGGGCTGCTGCATGGTGACCTTGTGCTGGACCTGGAGGCGCTGGGCGCCTGGGCGGCGCGCAATGGCGCGAGGGCGTCGCTGGCGCTGCCGCAGACAACGCTGGCGCTGCTGCGGCGCGGGCCGGATGGGATGGCGGCCGCGCGTGAGGCGCTGACGCTGGCGGCGAAGGCGCGCCCAGATGATTTGACCGCCGAGACGGGACTGGCGCGCCCACTGATGGAGGTCCGTTTGCGGACGCCCGTGCCGAATCCGCCGACGGTGCGCGACTTTTACGCCTTTGAGCAGCATGTCAAGGCAGCGCGGGCGCGCCGCGGCGTGGGGATGATCCCTGAGTGGTACGAGATCCCCGTCTTCTACTTCTCCAATACCTCGGCGCTCTTCGGCGGTGACGAGGACATCCCCTACCCACGCATGAGCCACGAACTCGACTTCGAGCTGGAGGTGGCCGCCGTCATCGGGCAGCCGGGCATGGACATCAGCGCGGATGAGGCGCCGGGCTACATCGCGGGCTACATGGTGATGAACGACTGGAGCGCGCGCGACCTCCAGCGCCACGAGATGAAAATGAACCTCGGCCCGGCCAAGGGCAAGGACTTCGCCACCTCGCTCGGTCCGTGGTTGGTCACGCCCGATGAGCTGGACGACAAGCGCACCGGCTCCGGCAGGGACGAGCGCTACGATCTGGCCATGTTCGGCAGTATCAACGGCGATCAGCTCACCAGCGCCAACATGAAAGACCTGTACTTCACCTTCCCGCAGATGATCGAGCGCGCGGCCCAGCACGTGCGCCTGCGCCCCGGCGACATTATCGGCTCGGGCACCTGCGGCACGGGCTGCATCCTGGAGCTAGGGACCGAGCGCCACCGCTGGCTGCAGCCGGGCGATCTGGTGGAGATGGGCGTCGAGCGGCTGGGGACGCAACACAGCCGGATCGTCGCGGCAGACGCCCAGCCATAGATGGCCGGGGCACGGAGGAAATAGCAGGCGCCCAGCCATAGATGGCCGGGGCACGCGACGGCGCCATGAATGGCGTTCTCCCTCTGCCTATCGCAGGCGCTGGGCATTTATGTCGCGCAGCGTCCGTGCGCCGGCCCTTCAGAGCCGCGCCCGTTTCCAGGAGAGCAACACATGCCGATGCCCACGCCGCCCGGCCCCGGCGAAGAGCCGACCAACGAGGCCGAGCTCTACCGCTACCATTTCAAGCGACTGACCACCTGGTATCTAGAGGCGCTCGACCCGCTGCCGCCGGAAGCCTACAACTGGACGCCGCCCGTCCCAGGCGCGAACAGTCTAGCGGCGATCTGCTCGCATGCCATCACGTCGGCGGAGTGGTGGACGCTGAGCTGTGTCGGCGACCGGTCGCTGGAGCGCGACCGCGACGCGGAATTCGCCGCCTCGGGTAAGCCGTGGTGGGTGATGCGCGACCGATTCACGACCTGGCTGGCGAACGTGGAGAAGCTGCTCGATGACATGCGGCCGGGGGACTTCCAGGAGATCAGCCACCATCCGGCGGGCGACCGGATGAATCGGCGCTGCTTCTCGCACACGATCGAGCATCTGGGACTGCACCTGGGGCATGTAGAGATCACGATTGACTGGTTCAAGGCCATGCAGGCGGGCTCATGATCGTTGACGCGCACACCCACATCTTCCCACCGGAGGTCATCGCGCGGCGCGCCGACTACGCCGCACGCGACCCCTGGTTCGCCGCGCTCTACGGCGACCCAAGCGCGAAGATGGCGGATGCCGACGCGCTGCTGGACGCGATGGAGGCCAGCGGCGTGGACCACTCGGTGACCTTCTCGTTTGGCTGGAGCGACCCCGGCCTGATCGAGGAGTGCAACAGCTACGTCATCGAGGCGGTCGGCCGCGCGGGCGGCAGGCTGACCGGGCTGGCGGTCGTCCAGCCGCTGGCGGGCGCGCGGGCGGTGGCGGAGGTGGAGCGCTGCTTCGCCGCCGGGCTGCGCGGCGTGGGTGAGCTGATGTCGCACGGCCAGGGCTACTGGCTGAGCGACCTGCGCGTGGTCGGCCCGATCGCCGAGGCGTGCGTCGCGCATGGGCTGATCCTGCTGACGCACGCCAGCGAGCCGGTGGGGCATACCTATCCCGGTAAGGGCGACGTCACGCCGTCCGACCTGCTAGCGCTAGCCCAGGCGTTCCCGACGCTGCGGATCGTCGCGGCGCACTGGGGCGGCGGCCTGCCCTTCTACGAGTTGATGCCCGAAGTCAAAGCGGGAGCGGCCAACATCTGGTATGATTCCGCCGCCTCGCTCTTCCTCTACCAGCCGGAGATCTTCGCCACCGTCGCCGCCATCTGTGGCCCGGAAAAGCTGCTCTGGGCCAGCGACTATCCCCTCATCGCCCAGCCACGCATGCTGGACTACGCCCGCCGCTCCGGCCTCGATGGGGCCGCGCTGGCGCTGGCGCTGGGCGACAACGCCGCGCGGCTGTTTGGGCTAGAGGCTGGCGGATAGCCGATTCCCGCCGCGCCAGATGTCGGGTCCGCGCCCAGCGCCAGCTCAGGCTGGGCGCGCGTACACGACGACCTGCCAGTAGCCAGCGTTGCGGTGGAAGCGCGGCGCCAGCCCGCGCTCCCGAACGACGGCATCCACCGCCGCGGTGGGAAATGTGAAGTTGCGTAGCGGGCTGCGCAGAAGGCGTGACGTGAAATTCATCACCGACCCAACCCCGCGCGCCCACCATGTGTCACGTGGATAGACGGCGCCATAGAGCCGGGTGGCTTTGGCGGCCGACTGACCAACCAGCGCGCGCATGTCGGGATAGCAGCAGATCACGCGATCGAGCGTGACGACACCAGCGGCTGGGGTATCGGCCGCCAGCGCCACGAAATCACCTTCCCGGCAGGCAAGGCGGTCGGCGACGCCTTGCTGCGAGGCCGCTGTCTTCGCGGCGATCACGTATGCTGGTGAGGCGTCTATCTGTGTGGCGGATGTGACGCCAGACTTGAGCAACTCGAGTGAGATCGCCCCAACTCCGCCGCCAATATCGAGCAGCGTCTGGCCCGTGACCCCCTCACGGACGAGGGCGTCAAGCAATATCCGCGTCGCCTTCCTCGGCCCCTTCTTGCGGTAGCGCTTGAGCTCCGATGTCGCCTTCCGCTCATCAAACACGTTCGCGCCGCCGGTCTGGCCCTGACAGCAATCCATCGTCTCAGCCCTTCGTATCATCCCCGTTAGCCATGATGATAGCCCCTCGCGTCTCACTATACGCCGCGCAGGAGGAGTGGTTACATCTCACTGGCGCGTCAACTTCATAGGGCCATGAGATCCGCCATCGCGAGCCTGGAGCAAAAGCCACGAGCCCGCGATGGCGCGCCTCACGCACATCAGCCGCCGCGCTGCGTTCCGAGCTCGTGCAAGCGCTGGAGGCGCTGCTCCACGCGGGTATGGATGTCAGCCGCGGGGACGCCGGTGAGGATCGCGAGCGCGTCGTCCACGGTGTTGATCAGCCACACACGGAACCAGCCCTCAGACGCGATCGCTTCGGCGACCTCGTCGCGCAGCATGAGGTCGCGGGCGTTGACAGCGGGGATGAGGACTCCGTACCCGCCGTCAACCTGCTCGCCTTGCGCGCGGCGCTGGCGGCAGAGCTCCCAGAAGCCCTCGATCTTGGTGTTCACGCTGCCAATCGGCTGCATCTCCCCGTACTGCCCGACCGCGCCCGTGACGGCGTAGGAATAGCGAATCGGGACCTGCGCGAGGGCGGAGAGCACGGCGAAGAGAATCGCGCCAGAGGCGCTATCGCCGCCGGTCGTGCCATGCTCCTGCTCGAAGCGGATGCGCGCGGTGAGATTGAGCGGGCGCGTTTGCCCATAGCGATAGGCGAGATACCCTTCGATGGTCAACGCGCCGCGCACGTGGTCAGCGTCCGCCTGCTCGGCTTCGCGTTCGATATCGAGCAGGCGCTCATCGCGGCCGGGGCTGACCGTCGCGCTGATGCGGGTCGGCACGGCGAAGTTGCCCTCAGAAGGGTGGAACTCATAGACGCCCAGCCCGTTGATCTGTCCAACGGCTGCGCCTGCGGTCGGCGTATTCGCCTGGCCAGAGAGGATGGCCTCGCGCACGCGCCGCGCGTTGGCGCCCTGGGAGGCGCGGCGGCGCTGCAGGGCGGTGGCCATGTCCGCCCCGCTCGTCGCACTGGCGCCACGCGCGCGCGCCACACTGCCCGCTTCCGCAGCGAGATCGCGCAGCAGGAGCAGGTCGGAGGTGAGATAGCCGCGATTGAGGCCGTCGCCCCTTCGCGCGCCCTCCTCTATCAGTCGGGCCACGCCGGAGGGATCGAACGCGGGCAAGCCGTGGTAGCGCGCCGCGCCATCCGCCATCGCCGCGTAGGCGGCCTCGCCGCTGGGGTTCCAGGCGATCGAGGAGTTGAGCCACGCCTCGTAGCGGAACAGGCGTGTGAACTCGCTTGACGCGCTGGCGAGCGCGTTGTAGACGCCGCCACCGCCGACCAGCGCCACACGCGCCGTCAGCGGCAGGGCCGGCCATGTGTTTTTGACAATAAGTCGGCGGCTGCTGAGCGCGGCGCTCAGGTTGAGCCAGGCGCCGTCAACGGCCAGGAGGTCGGCGGCGGGTAGGATGAGGATTCCGCCGTTCGCGCGCGTCAGCAAGTCTTCGAGCTTGTCGCGAATCAGTGTGCCGATGATGACCGGCGCGCCCTGCTGGCCGCTCGCTCCGGCCGCGGTCGGGTCCGTTGAGGCGCGCACCAGCCAGGTGGCGAGATCGTCATAGCCCACGGGCAGGTCGGCCTGCGCGGCGGCGAGCGCGTCAAAGGCGGCGCGCAGCTTGCCCACATAGGCGCTCGCGGATGTGAATGCGGGCGTCTCCAGCCCGGAGAACGCGAGCGCCACCAACTGCGCCTTCGATGGCGGCGCGGCTGACGCCGCGCTCCCTGACGAGCCGTCGCTGTCGTCGTCATCGTCGCCGTCCCAGCCGGAGGTGATCTGGCGGAGCGTCTGGTCAATGGCGGCCGCGAAGTCCTTGCCAGTCCCGCGTGGCAGTGCCAGCAGATAGGCCTGGTCGAGCGCCGATGGCTCAGGCACGTAGATGTAGTCGTGCGGCGCGGGCCGCTGCGCCATCGCCTGGCGGGCGAGCGACGCGACCAGGCTCGTCCGGCCCTGGCCGGAGGCGCCGCCAACGAAGAGATGGGCGTGCGGCGTCGTGTCATCGAGCCACGCGCGGATGACCTGGGCCGACTCGGCCTGGAAGGTCGGGGCCACCAACCCCGCTACCCAATCCTGTACCGCGGCGTCGGCGCTCACACTCGCCGCCAGGTCCGTCACGCTGGCGGACGCCGGGAACGGCGCGAAGGCGCTCCGCAGCGCGTCGCGCTCGCCGTCGCTCAGGCTCTCCCAGCCCGCGCGCCGCCGCAAATCATCCGCGCTCGTGAGCGCGCGCGAAGGCACGGTTGACGGCGCAGCCTGCGCTAGCCCGCTGGCCGCCTCAGTCCGGCGCTTCCCCCACATATCAGCCACCTGCTTTCTAGTTCCCCTCCAAATGGGCGCCAATGGACGCCCGCACGGACGTCGCATAGCCAGCCACGCGGTTATACAACTCTAGCGAGTATACCGCGTTGCTGTACACCGCATTGTGGCCTATCTCACAGGCGATTACCGACTTGTACCCCGCGGCGTGAGAATGGAGAGAGCGAGAGCGAGGAGATGGTTTGGACGAGCGGCAACCAGCGCGCCTCACCATATCTGGATCGGAAGCGAAAAGCCACGAGTGGTTGTCGGGGGTGAGGCCCTCAACGCCAACGCGTCCCTTCCGCTACGAAGTTTGCTTCTTGCGAATTATCGCAGATGTGATTGCGCGCAGCCGTAAGTTGTCGTACAACACAAATGTTCGCTACAATCGGATGCGCGACCCGCAATTAGGCGGTGGTGGAGCCGCTAAAGGAGATAGACGGGGAGCGAGTGGACGTGAGATTTCAGGAGGTATCCGATGCTGGCTCTGCGCCGTGTGTTGAGTGACTCGACACCGGGACTTCGCCGAAAAGTTGTTGGCATCTACGCGTTTCTCATTGCCATCAACGTGGCTCTCTGGGTTCTCACGCTACTCGCTTCCCTGCGCTATCCGATCATCCTCGCCGTCGCCCCGTTGGCTTATGGCTTCGGCTTGCGCCACGCGGTGGACGCCGACCACATCTCGGCGATTGACAACGTAACACGCAAGCTGATGCAGGAAGACAAACGGCCCGTCGCTGTCGGCTTATTCTTTTCGCTTGGGCATTCGAGCGTCGTATTCCTGATGGCGCTCGCTGTGGCGCTGGGATCGGTGTTCATCGCCAATAGCCTAGAGACGAACGGCTCGGCGCTCACCACGATCGGCGGACTGATCGGCACAGGCGTTTCCGGACTGTTCCTGCTCGCCATCGCAGTGATGAATATCATCATCCTGGTGGAGATCGTGCGCACGTTCCGCGCTGTCACCAGAGGGGGCGAATACGATGGTGACGCTATCGAGGACTACCTGAACCAGCGCGGCTTCTTCGCGCGCATCTTCCGCGGCGTGTTCAAGTCAGTGGACGCCAGTTGGAAGATGTATCCCATCGGCTTCCTCTTTGGCCTGGGATTCGACACCGCCACCGAGATCGCGCTGCTGGTGGCCACGGGCGGCTTCGCGGCGAAGGATGTGCCGTTCTATGTGGTGCTGCTGCTGCCGCTGCTCTTCGCGGCGGGTATGAGTCTGGCGGACACCACCGATGGCGTGATGATGTTGGGCGCGTATGGCTGGGCGTTCGTCAATCCGGTGCGCAAGCTATTCTACAACATCAGCATCACACTGGTCTCGGTGATCGTCGCGGTGCTGGTCGGCGGATTGGAGCTGTTGAGCATCATCCAGGGTCAGTTCCGCCTGATGGGCGGCGTGTGGGATGTCGTGAGCTTCATCAGCGACGGCAATGGTGGCAACAACTTCGGCTACATCGGCCTGGGCATCATCGGGATCTTCGTGCTGAGCTGGGTCATCTCCACCATCGTCTACCGCCTCAACCGCTACGATCAGATGGAGGCCAAGGTCAAGCAGGCGGCGTGATCTCTGGCGGGCGGCCAGCTTCCCGCCTAGCCTTCACGGCCCATCTTTTCATCGCCCGCCATGCGCTCGCGCAGGCGGGCGATGGCGCGCTGGGTGACCTCCAGGTCGGTCTGAAGCAATTCTTGCTTGTAGTCGCGCACCAGCATCTGGAACTCCAGCAGACGCGGGCGGCGGGCGGGGCGCGCGCCATACTCACGCAGCGCACGGTCCATGTCCGCCAGCTGCTCCAGCAGCGCCGCGCGGTGGTCCTCCAGGTGGCGTAGGGCCATATCGTCTGACGTCAGGCCGCAGAAGAAGAGCTTGGTGAGAAACTCGTCCTTGGTGAAGCGCGCGGGGGCGGGCTCATCCAGCCAGGCGCCGAGCGCGGCGCGGCCCGTCTCGGTCAGACTGTAGACGCGGCGGTCGGGCCGACTCTCTTGCGGGACGATCTCAGAGGAAACGAGGCCATTGGCGGCCAGCGCCTTGAGGGTGGTGTAGATCTGGCTGGCGCCCGCGTTCCAGTATGTAGCCAGCGAGCGGTCGAACGCGCGCTTGATGTCGTAGCCCGACATGGCGCGCGCGCCCAGCAGCCCCAGAATGATGTAGCGCAGCGTATTGCGCCCGCCGCGCTCCTCGGTGTCACCCATCCCTGCTCGCATGCTCTCCCTACAACGCCGCCCAAGGCGGGGACAACTGGCGCGCTCGTGAGGGCGCCTCCCCGCCCGTACTCTATTATGCTCTATCACGCGAGTCGCGCGCTCATCCCACGACGCGCAGGGCGAGGACGCGTGGCAGAAGGTCGAGATCGCCGGTGGGGCGAACGAAGGCATCGAGCGTGAAGATCAGGTCAAGCATGGGCAGCGCGGCCAGTCGCGAGCGGAGAGTGTCGCAGAGATCGCCTTGGCGCGCCCAGAAGAAGACACGGTCGGCGTGCGCGTCGCGCACGCGCAGGCGTAGGTTGCGGCCCTCCGCGCCGCTGCGCCAGCAGCCCAGGACGCGCACGCCCAGCGCGATGTAGGTGGGCGCCGGGAACGCTGGCCCGAACGGCGCCAGCGCCTGCTGCTCATGATAGATGCGCGGGACGAGGCGGTTGAGCGATAGCCGCAGGTCCACCGGCAATGGGTCGCCGTCCGCGGCGCGCGCGAGCGCCAGGGCGTCGCGCTGGATGGTCATTCGCTGGCCCAGGTCGTCGAGCAGGCCGTCCACCTCGGCGGTAGGCAGCGTGAAGCCGGCGGCGCGCGCGTGGCCACCGAAGCGACGGAAGACCGCCGCCTGCGCGGCCAGCGCCTCGCCCAGGTTATAGCCCTCTGGGGCGCGGGCGGAGCCACGCGCCTCGGCGCCGTCGCGGCTGATGACGACCGCCGGGCTCCTATGCCGCTCGGCCAGGCGGCTGGCTACCAGCCCAAGCAGTCCAAAGGGCCAGCCATCGCTCGCGGCGCTGATCAGCGCGGGCGCTGCCCCGCCATCGCGAGCGAGCTGCGCCTCCACCATCTCCTCCACGCTGAGCATGATCTCCTCGGTGACGCGCTGACGTTCCTGGTTGAGCTCCTCCAGGCGGGCGGACAGGTGGGCGGCGCTGTCTTCGTCATCGCAGAGCAGCAGGTCGAGCGCGGTCGTGGGCTCTCCCAGGCGGGCGGCGGCGTTGAGGCGCGGCGCGATGACGTAGGTGATGTCGCGATCGGTCAGTTGCCGCCAGGCGACGCCTGCGCGCTCCAGCAGGGCGCGCAGGCCGGGGCGCGGGGCCGAGCGCAGGCGTTCCAGCCCTGCGCGCGCCAATCCCCAGCACTCGCGCGTGAGCGGCACGATATCGCCAATGACGCCGACCGCGACGAGGTCGAGCAGGTTTTCGAGTGTGGCGTCAGCTCGCTCGGGCGCCTGCATGCGCAGCAGCGACTCCGCCAGGCGGAAGGCGACGCCCGCTCCGGAGAGGTCGTCACGGGTGGAACGCTCCTCCGCGCGCCATGGGTTGACAATCACGCAATCCGCCGGCAGCTCCCCATGGATTGGATGGTGATCGGTAATGATGACCTCGATGCCGAGCGAGCGCGCCAGCGCGACCTCCGCGACATTGGCGGTCCCGCAGTCGGTCGTAACGATCAGGCGCGCGCCGTCATGGGCCAGATAGCGCACGGCCTCGTCGTTGAGACCGCGCCCGTCGTCGTCGCGCCGCGGTATGTACGGGGTGACGCGCGCGCCGGCGGCGCGCAGCGCCAGGGTGAGAATCGCGCAGGAGGTGATGCCGTCGCAGTCGTGATCGCCATAGACGACGATCGCCTCACCTGCCACAGCCGCGCGCGCCAGTCGCTGGGTGGCCTCCTCCTGGTCGGGGAGCGCGCCCGTCGCGCCCCAGCTCGCGTCAAGCAGCTCGCGCACGGCGCGGGCGCCGCGAATGCCGCGATTCGCCAGCACCTGCGCTTGCAGCGGCGTAACGCCTGGGATGCTGGTCAGCTCGGCGTGCGGCAGCTCATCCGCGATGCGCGCCACACGAGCCAGCCGCGCCAGATCAGCGTATAACGCCTCAGGCCCCTCGCTTGAAGGGCTGGCGGGGGTCACATCTGAATCCTCGTTCATGCGATCCTCGATCACCTCATCCATCCGCCCACGCCCTCCCAAGCATGTCCATCCTGACGCTCCATGACGCCAGCGAGCGCCCCTAGCCAGCTGTGGCAGGTCTGTGATATCAGTTGGCGCCGCGCATGCGCTTTGGCAAGTCGTGTGGCCGCGCGGACGTATGGGCGTCGCCCGCTCGCGCAGCGCCGCACATGGCGCACTACTTACTGTATAGTACGACACGCTCATGGAGGCGTAGCATGCTCTCACGCGATAGCGGCTCGCACCAGCCCCGGCCACCCGCGACGCTGGGCGGCGTCTTCACGCCAGGTGAGCTGGAACGGCTTGCCGCGCTGCGCCGCGAGTACAGCGGGCACGCCGAACATAGCGAGCTCATGATGGATCCGCTGCAGTTGGAATTCATGCGCTGGCTCTATGAGCATGGCCGAATGTCCGACAGCCTGCCCAAGCCCGGCGCACACGGCCATGCGGAGGAGCCCGCGCCAGGCTGATATCACATCCACGCCAGGCGCTATGGATGTGGCGCCGCCTGGCGCGAGCTTCACCCCCTACCCTCTCTCCTCCCAACCAGGAGAGGGGGTAGTCGTCTATGCTGGCGCGCGCTCTGGCGACGTCCAGCGGGCGCGGATAGTAATGATGGGCGTGTGACTGACGCGGCGCTCAGCCAAGCGCTGCCGTCCAGTCTGGGTCCGCGAGTCGCAGCCGCCGCGCCGCCCAGCGCAGCGTCACCCCCAGCTGCTGGCGTTGGAACTGTCGCAGGCGGGGCAGCTCTGGCAATTCGGGCCGCCAGGCGAGGTTGGCGAAGAATGCTGCCAGCCAGCAGACCGCCGCGTCCAGCGCCTCGTCACGCACAGGCAGTCGCTCGCTGTACCACGCCACAACCCGCTCAGGCTCGGCCCCCCCATCTACCGTGACGCTCTGCGCGAACTCGGCCAGGTCGAACTCTGCATAGCCGACCTCCGCGAAAGGCCAGTCGAACAGGCGCAGGCGTCCATTCGTGATGCGAATGTTATCTGAGCGAACATCGTTGTGCGTGAGCGTGTAGGGGCCAGGGATGGTCAGCGCCGCGCGCGCCGCCTCCGCCAGGCGTGGAAATGACGCGCGCAGCCAGGCATGGGCGTCGGTTGCGCGCTCTCCGGCCAGCTCCGCGACCAGGCGCAAGTCGTCTGACTCCTGGGCCGCCGCCTCCCAGGAGACATCCGCGTTGGAGTCGTTGTATCGGGGCAGCCACTCAGGGAGGTCGCGTCCCAGGGTACTGATGTGGAAGGCCGCGAAGTCCTGCGCGGCGGCGCGCGCCAGGGCTGGCGTCCAGGGCGGCGCGCTCTTGGGGCCAACGTCTTCCAGCAGCAGCGCGAACCAGTCCTCATGCGTGATAACGCCATGGAGGCATGGAGCCCAGGGCGTAATCAGGTGTGCGAGCTCGCGGTACACCCGCGCCTCTTTCATGATCGCCGTGCTGGCGAAGGGGTTGGAGTCCCGATAGACGCCCTTGAAGAACAGCCCGCGTCCATCGGCCAGCCTCAGCCGGTAGGTGGGTGTGGGCGAGTAGCCGCCCCAGACGCGCGCGCCGCGCGCCACATGCGCTCCCGCGATGGCCTCCACTTGCTGGCGCACGGGGGACGGCACGCGGCTCCAGAGCAGCTTGTCTTCGATTCCCTGGCGCGACACATACTCCTCATTTCGCTCGTCAGGTCACTTATCGGGCAGGAGGCGGGCGAAGATTTCGTTGCCGACCATGCGCCCGCGTGCGGTGAGGCGCGCGCGCCCAGCGGTCTCCTCGATCAGGCCCAACGCGCGGAACTCCGCCAGACGTTCGCCGAAGGTCTCCCAGAAGTCGGCGCCGTAGCGCGCGGCGAAGACATCCAGGCTGACGCCCTCATTCAGGCGCAAGCCAAGCATCGCCGTCTCGGCCATCTCCAGCTCGCGACTGATCTCCTCGCGCTCGACGATAGCGGCGGCGGGCAGCGTTTCCCCGTCCCGTTCGCTCGTCTCGCCCGCGCCTACGGCCTCGCGCACACGGGCGATGTAGGCGCGAATAGGGCGCGTCTCGCTGAAGCGCTGGCCAGCGTAGAATGATGCGCCGCCCGCGCCCAGGCCGATCCACGGCAGGTTGCGCCAGTAGGTCAGGTTGTGCGCGCAGGCGTGGCCTGGCCGCGCCCAATTGGAGATTTCATACTGAAGATAGCCCGCGCGCGCCAGCCGGTCCTGCGCCGCCTCATACATATCGGCGGCCGTATCTTCATCCACCTCTCGCGCTGTCCCGCGCTGGACCCAGGTAAAGAGCGGCGTACCCTCCTCGACGATCAGGTTGTAGAGCGAGAGGTGGTCGGGGCCAAGGGCGATGGCGCGCTCCAACGTGTCCATCCATACTGCCTGCGTCTGGCCCGGCAGCGCGAAGATGAAGTCCAGGCTGATGTTGGTGAAGCCCGCCGCGCACGCCGCCTGGAAGGCGGTCTCGATCTCCTCAGGTGAGTGGATGCGGCCCATCCAGCGCAGCAGCGCGGGATCGAAGCTCTGCGCGCCCATGCTGAGGCGGTTGACGCCCGCCGCGCGCACGGCGTCGAGTTGGGAGTATTCCAGCGCGCCGGGGTTGGCCTCCATCGTCACTTCGGCGCCAGCATCGAGGGCGAAGGCGGCGCGCGTGGCGGCCAGCAGCTCGCTAATCTGGCCGGCGGTCAGCAGGCTGGGCGTGCCACCGCCGAAGAATACCGTGCGGCAGCGACGGGGCTGGCCGCCCGCCAGGCGCGCGCGCTGGCCCGCAAGCAGAATCTCATCGCGCAGCGCGGCCACATACTCCTCACGCAGCCCAAGCATGCCCGCATAGGAGTTGAAGTCGCAGTAGTGGCACTTGGCGTGACAGAAGGGGATGTGCAGATAGAGCGAGACCGTCTCTAGCAGTTCGCGCGAGACGCGCGCGTCTGGAGCTGAGCGCCCCTCGGCGCTGGGTGAGGTCATGGCGGAGGATGGATATGTCACGATGAGTGTCGCTCTCGGTCTGGCAGGAAGTGCGTTAAACGGACCATGCGATCAGAGGCGCCGGACCATTGCTGGCCACGACGCCTCTGTATCATCGCACACTCGCGCTTATGCGCGCCGCCCATATGGGCGCCAGGAGCGGTTAGCCTCCGAAGCCCGGCGGGAGCCCGCCCGTATTGGGCAACCCGCTGCCGGGTGGCGGCGTGAAGGTCGGCAGCGCGCCATTTAGATCGGGCGCCTTGGGCATGTTGCGTGAGGCGGTCAGCATCGTCGTGTTAGGCGAGCCAGCGCGCTTGCCCAGCAGCGCTTTTTGCGAGGAGATCCAGAACGTCAACGCGCTGTCCTGCGACGCCTTGAGCGTGGGGGCGTCTACCGCGCGTGAGGGATCAATCGCGAGGATTTGCACAACATCCCACGTGCCACTCGTGTCGGAAATGACCGGACTCAGGTCGCCCACCTTGCGCTCAGGCGCGAAGGCCCAGTTGGCGATGCCGGCGTCACCCGTGCCGGGCGGCACGAAGCCTATATCGCCGCCGTTGTCCTTGCTGGATGGGTCCAGCGAGTCCTTCTTGGCGATCTCCGTCCAGGTGGCGTCGGTCAGGCCGCCTTTGATGAGCGCTGCGCGCGCGCTGGCGGCGTGAGCGGCCGTATCCGTCTCGATCTTGCGCAGATGGACCTGGCGCGCGGGCGAGACGAGCGTGCTGGCGAGGTACGTCTGCATCTTCGTCCGGCGCACCTGTATCGCCAGGGCGGCACGAACCTCACTATCGGTCATGTGGTTCGCGCTCAGGAAGTGGTCATAGGTCTCGTTCTTGGGGAAGGCCTTCTTGAACGCGGCTAGCGCGTCGTTGACTTCCTTCTGGCTGGGCTCGAAGGTCGAAGCGGGCAGATGCCGGTCCCGCTCGAGCTGCTTCGCTCCCGCCTGGATGACCTGATCGTCTACGAGGTCGTTGATCGCGGCCTGCGTGATCACCGCTTGCGAATACTTGCCCTCATTGGACTGAATCTGCGACTTGAGGATGGCGTCATTCGTGATGGCGTCTTTGTCGCCCGCCTGGACCTTGTCCTGCAGGGCGGCGTCATCGGCGATCTCGCTTTGCAGCGTGCTCCAGAGGGTCTGCGCCTCGACCGCCAGATTCTTGCGATAGGTGTCCTGGCTGATCTTGACGCCATTCACCGTGACGATGGCGGAGTTCGGGATGAAGATGTTCTCGTTGAGGATGCCGTAGACCAGCGTGGCTACCACGGCGAGGATCACGACGCTCGCGAAGGAGAAGAGCCCAATGCGCTGATAGCGCTGTTTCTGCGCGCGCGTCAGGTGGCGCCCCCAGCCAAAGATGAGCGGCTTGCCGTCCCGCAGTCCCTCCACGCGCGCGGTCTGGCGCGAGCGATACTTCGCCGCGCTTCCGCCGGACTTCGCGGCTTTCGTCGCGGACTTTGCGGATTTCGCTGAAGCCTTGCCGGAGCCTTTGTCCGGCGCCACGCTGGATGAAGTGGAGCGCCGCTTGTTGGAGGGACGCTGCACGATTTGATTACTCATAGGCGCGACCGGTTCTCCGTGAAGGTGGGCCTACGGCGAGACGAGCCACCCGCGCGATAGTCGCCGGAGGATCTGAGAGTCTCACGGCGCGCGTTAGGGGCCCGGCTCGTCGTATCTGGCGTATGCGCTCCCGCTCAACCCCGCGCTACAGACCGCGGATATGGGAGGCAGTGTAGGGCATCAGGGCCATATGGCGCGCGTTCTTGAGCGCGACACTCAGGCGTCGCTGGTGCTTCGCGCAGGTGCCTGTCTTGCGCCTTGGCTCGATTTTACCACGGTCCGACAGGTAGCGACGCAGGCGCGCCACATCCTTATAGTCAATCTCGCGCACGTGGTCGACGCAGAACGCGCAGACCTTGCGGCGCGAGCGGAAGTCGCGGCCACGGCCACGGCCACCAGGCCCGCCCTGTGGCGGGCCGCCAGGCCCACCCTGTGGTCCGCCCGCTGGCGCCGGGCCGGCGCCGGGCCCGCCCATTTCACGCCTCTGCTGCATAGGAATAAACTCCTGTACGTTCGGGATTGCCGGCGTGGGCGGAGAGGTTCGCCCACTCCGGTACGTAACACATGAGCGCGAGGGACATAATCCCCTCGCGCCGCGCGGCGATCAACCGGGCCGCGCTCCGAATGACGCCATGGCGACTAGAAGGGCAGGTCGTCACCCGACACGTCGTCGGCGAAGCCTGTACCCTGTGCGCCGCCCTGGCCTGCGCCCTTGGGATCGAGCATCTCCATATCGGCCGCGGTGACATCCCATACCGTGCGCTCGATACCGTCTTTATCGGTATATTTGCGCGAGTTCATGCGACCCTCGATGTAGACCTTGGAGCCCTTGTGCAAGTAGTTGTTGCAGGTCTCCGCAAGCTGCCGCCAAGCGACGATATTGAACCAGGTCGTCTCTTCGCGGCGCTCACCGCTTTCGCTGTCTTTCCAGCGCCGGCTGACGGCAAGCGTAAACTTCGTCATCGCCTGGCCGCTGGCGGTATAGCTCATCTCAGGGTCTTTCCCGAGACGTCCGATCAGCATGATCTTGTTCATGGAGTGACTTGCCTTCCCCACGCCAAGCGGCGCTGGATTCGCGCGCCGCTGGCCTTACGCCTCCGTCTCGCTGGCCGCTACGGCCTCAGGCGTCGCCGTGTCGCCGCTCTCGGACGCGCCTGTTTCGCCGGTCTCGGCCGTCTCGGCCACCTCTTCAGCAGGAGCGACTTCGCCCGCCTCGCGGACCCTGGCAGCTTCCGCTTCGGCGGCCTCCGCGCGGGCGGCGGCTTCGGCTTGCTGCTGCGCCAGTTCAGCGTCGCGCTCGATGTCGCGCTGGCGCTGTTGCGCCACGACACGCGAGTCGCGCAGCTTCATCAGGTGGCGAATGATATCCTCATTCACCCGCAGGTCGCGCTCGATCTCCGCCACAGACTGTGGCTCCAGCATGAGATCGTAGAAGAAGTACAGGCCGTCACGATGATGCTCGATCGGGTAGGCGAGCCGGCGCCGCCCCCAGGCGTTGACACGCACCACCTGGCCGCCATTGCCGCCGATGATGTTCGCGACGCGCTCGACAATCGCACGCGCCTGCTCATCACCAACTTCGGGGTTGATGATCACCCCAAGCTCATAGTCCCGCGCCATGCGGAGTTCCTCCTGTGGGTATGCTCCCGCTCGGCGCCGAGCGTGTCCGCATTTGGCACACGCGGCAGAGCGGGGCAGGATGTTTGGTGACGTGGGCGCGGGCTCATCAGGAGCGCCAGCGTTGAGATGAGGCATGCGAGGGGCAGGCCACAGGCGCAGGAAGAGCGCGCGCATCACGTCGCGGCGAGCAGCGCGTACGATGAGGCGCCGTCGGAGGCCGGACAAGCCACCATCGCATTATATCATCGCTCTTGCCAGCCCGCAATCGGCGCGACATCCGGGTTTCTCCGTCTGAGGGCTCGCCTGATGGAGAGACCAGTGACTGGGGAAGGGGATGCGGTTGGGAGATGGGAGGAGCGATGAGTCGCGCTGGGCTGGTATTCCGGCGGCGCGCGACAAAACCGGAAATGGGACGCGCCGGTGGAAAATTGTTAGGCCACGTCTGTCAAACGAGCGGGCGAGCATTGTGGCCTCGCTCTATTTCATTCTCATGTTAGAACGCACTATTGATCGTGTCAAAGATACCCGCGATCTGGGGCCCTAGCAGCGCAAGAGCCGCAATAATGGCTAGCGCGACAAACACAATAATCAGCGCATACTCGACGAAGCTTTGGCCCCTGCGGCCCCGCGCTGGCCGGATAACGCGCGCTCGTAGACCGTCGCGTCGCAATTCGAACATGGAGAATCCTCCGCATGGCGGCGCGCCCTCACATGCGCCCGCGCTCCCGTACGCCCCCTCACCCACCGCCCCGCTGAATCGCATCGCGCCACTCAAGCCCGACACGGCGCGCCACCCAGCCATCAACGCCGTCTATTCGTTGAGTCGCTCTCATGTACACTAACGGACGACAACGCCTGCCCGCACATGCAATATGCGCAATTCGCCCAGACGGCGAAAGTTCGCTCGCTCGCCGGAGCGCCTATGCCTCTTTACGGTTGGTTGCGCTATCATTATACTCGGTCTACCCAATCATACCAGTGTGGCGCGGCGAATCCCGATGAGGCTCGCGCCACCACTCACCCAAGGACCACAGCTCCATGACCGCTGATCGAGACCCAACGCCCGCGACGGCAGAGCAGTCAGACCAGCCGCAGCGGGCCGACGCGACCTATTCGCCTCCAGATGAAGAGGGCGCCCGCCTGCTCGCGGAGCTTGGTGTGGACCCCAATACGCCAGTGGAGGCCGCGCCCGCGATGGGAGAAGACGCCGCCGAGGCCGCTGACGATGAACACCTGACGCCTCTAGCGTTCATCCGCTACGCGCTGGGCAGGCACAACCGCACACTCGAAGCGTCACGGCTGCCGGAGACGCTGATCGCGACGTTCCAGCGGGCGATGTTCGCCGACCTGATGGCGGCGACTGGAGCCAGCCAGGCGCCGCAGATCCACGCGGAGGTAGCGCGCGTCGCGCAGGGGAAGGCTGGCGAGCGGGATGTGGCGCTGGTCAAGCTGAGCATCGGCGCGCCTGCCGCTGTGGCCACGCTCGAAGAACTGATCGTGCTGGGCGTCAAGCGGATTCTGGTGGTGGGGACGGGTGGCAGCCTGCAGCCTGCGCTGCCGATTGGCTCGCTCGCCATCCCCACTGGCGCGATCCGCGAGGATGGGACCTCGTTCCACTACGCGCCCGCCGGGGTGGAGGTGGCGCCGGACGCCGATCTGGCGCGCGCGCTGGGTGAGGCGGTGGCCGCGCTTGGCTCTCCAGTCGCCTTCGGCCCGGTATGGACGACCGACGCCCCCTACCGCGAGCTGCGCTCGAAGGTGGCGGTCTACAGCGCGATGGGCGCGCTGGCGGTAGAGATGGAGGCGTCGGCGCTGTTCGCGCTCTCCGCCTTCCGCCAGACGCGGCTAGCGGTGCTACTGGCAATCTCCGACGAGCTATTCCATGAATGGCGCCCCGGCTTCCATGCGGATGAGCTACGGCTGGCGCAGCGCGTTGCGACGCAAGCGGCGCTGGCGGTTGCGGCGTCTGAATAGACCTGGATAGATGGGATAGATGGGGTAGGGCTGAGTACAGCGACCCTCGCCAGCGCGACATATAACGAACCGCCACCGATTATCTTTGATCGGTGGCGGTTCGTTGGTGTTTTGACCTCAGGCATATGGGCGCGCTAGGTGCGCAGGCGCTCCAACACCTTTGGGTTGCGCAGCTTCGCCAGCGCGCCCGCCTCGATCTGGCGCACACGCTCGCGGGTGATGCCGAGCTTGCGGCCCACCTGCTCCAGCGGGAAGGTATGATTGCTACCTAGCCCGAAGCGCAGCTGCAGCACGAGTCGCTCGCGCGGCGTCAGGACGTCCTCCAGGACATCCTGCACTTCCTGCTTCATCGTGCGCGTCGTGGCCACTTCCTCTGGTGAGGTGCTGTTCTCATCGGCCAGCACATCACCGAGCTCCTGCTCCTCGTCCTCGCCGACTGGCAGCTCAAGCGAGATCGGAGCGCCAGGAGCGGCCTCCAGCTCGTGCAGGCGCTCGACGTCCATCCCGAGGGCGTCAGCCAGCTCCTGCTCGGTGGGGTCGCGGCCCATCTCCTGCACCAGCCGCTGGCGCTCGCGCCGGACGCGATTCAGCGCGGTGTTGACATAGACGGGGAGCCGGATCGCTCGCCCCTTGTCAGCGACCGCGCGGCTGATCGCCTGGCGGATCCACCAGGTGGCGTGCGTGCTGAAGCGGTGGCCGCGGCGCCAGTCATAGCGCTGGACGGCGCGCATCAACCCGATATTGCCCTCCTGAATCAGATCAAGCAATGACAGGCCGCGCCCGACGTAGCGCTTGGCGATGCTGACGACCAGGCGGAGGTTGGCCAGCACGAACTGCTGGACGGCCTCCTTGTCGCCCGCCTCGATGCGCTTGGCCAGGTCAATCTCCTGGGCGTGACTCAGCATCGGAACCCGACCGATCTCCCGCAGGTACGCGGTGATCGTGTCTACTTCCGCCGCTTCACCGCGCTCAGCGGCCTTCGCGACTTCCTGCACGCGGCGCAGACGCGCGCCGCTGACCTCCGATTCGTCTGGCAGGTCGACGAGTGGAGCGCTTTCAGTCTCCATGGCGTGGATGCTGCTTTCGATGTCCTCGTCCTCCTGAGCGCGGGCAGCATCTTCGTCGTCATCCACGATGTCGACATCGTGCGCGAGGAAGAGCTCGATGGCCTGGTCCAGGTCATCCAGTTCTTCAATCTCGGGCGCGAGGTCCACATCCTCTTCCGGCGAAGACGCCCGCGTGTCATCGGCGTTCCGGGCAGGCGCCGGCGCTACAGGCGCTGTGCGCTGTAGCGCCGCCTCCAGCTCGGCGCGCCGTACATATCCTCGTTTGCGTGACTCGCCCAATAGCTGCTCGAGTCCGCTTTGTTGTATCGTCATGGCCTAACTCACCCCAAGCGGGATGCGAGCGCTCAGAAGTGGCCCAGACGCCGTGATATCCGCTCCACGCGCCGCGACGTGATCATTCTCAGTGTCGCGGCGTATGGAGCGGACGGCGGCTAGCCATCTCCTCCGCGCGCTCGATGCCCTGAGCGGCTGCTAGCGGTCCCGCCAGCCAGCGGTGGGCGTCATGCGCGCTCGATGTCACTCACGTCCCGTGTATCGCAAGGACCCAGCATCCAGTTTGCATTGGTCACGTGATAGGATCGCATCGCCTGCGCTGGCCGCTCGGCTCGCGCTCGTGTGCTCGCATCTCGCCTAACCGCGCTCGCCCGGACAGCATATCAGTGTCCAGCGGATCGCGCTCGCCTGGCGGCGCCGTCGTTGGCCCGCCTGGGGCGCGCGGTGGCAGGGGTGAATCGGACCCCAGATTCGATCACGAAGCGTCAAGTGCGGCGCGCCGCGACGGCACGCATATGCGCCAGCGTTGTGGCAGGGCGTCTCAACGATCTCTTGGCCACTTCATGGCTCACTGTCGCACGGACAGTCTGAGCGGGCCTGAGCGCATTCACTGCGCGTGAGGCGCCAAATGACCTCATCCGCTGGCGGTTCTACTCCGGTCGGGTGGTACGCGGGTCATCACTGCACTACATAAACTATACGAAAGGCGTCTACCCCAGGTTACACAACTACACAGGGACAATACGCCCCCTGTGGCGCACGTGCGCGCCCATGGGGGCGCGCAACCGGAGTCAGCCTTGCCGGCGGGCCAGATGAAGCCGGCATAGACAAGCATAGACAAGTAGGCCCGGGAGCGTACGACACGCTCAACCGGGCCTCTGTGGCGGGTTGGCGCCACTGAACGACATTCCAAAACGCTGGATGACCGCTATCGGATGAGAGTGCGAATGACCTGCTACTGCCTCAATTTTGCCGAGCGGGCGAGCATGCTCGCGAGCTTCGGAATCGCGTGGCGGTTGGTTGTGAGTCGCGCCGGATCGCGTAAGCGACCAGCGGAGCGACGCGCACACGCATGTTGAACACCCAGTGAAGCGTGGGAAGTGGGAAGCCAAGCTTGACGACCATTAGGGGCGGTTCGCTGCGCGCCCGTTACCGGGTGTACACGTCCGTCCTATCAACCGAGTCATCTACTCGGGGTCTTGGCGGCGCGGCTTGCGCGCGCGCCGCATGGAGCGCTCATCTT
>DASTKI010000229.1:0-3750 GCA_035716045.1 Ktedonobacterales bacterium | reverse complement strand
TAGGCGACGATCCGGCGGGCGATGGTGAGGCTGATGCCTAGCGCATGATGCAGGTCTTCCGCGCTGGCGACGTTGATATCCACCTTGCCGCCCAGCGTCAGCGGCACGGTCTCGCCCACGCGCGGCACGTAGACCTCCTGCCCATCGGCAACGTGGGCGGCGAGGTTCACGCGCGCGAGGTCGGCGTCCGGCAGCGCGCCGCCCGCCGCCGCGACGAGGTCCTGCACGCGCGCCCCACTGGGCAGCGTGTACACGCCGGGACTGGCGACGGCCCCCAGGACATAGCCCGCGATGGTCGCCGAGCTGGTCCCCGGCCCGGTGATCGTGATAGGCGAGGCGTCCGCCCGCGCCGGGACGAGTGACACGATCCAGACGTGAGCGCCGGGAATGAATCGCGCCACCGCCAGCGCCACCAGCGCCACTGTCACGACCCCATTGAGCGCCAGCGCCACGCGCGAGCCAGTGGACTTCATCCCTCCCACACCTCGCTCTCAGATAATCGGCGGCGCTATGCCTAACGCCAAATATGGAAACTCAGCATTAGTCTAGCAGGCGGCGTCAAGCCTCGCACGAATACCGCTCGCTTGACAAGAAGACGCGCGAATACGTATAGTGACTGGAACTGTCGTGCGTCGAGCGTGATGGAGCGTCATGCGCGGCGCCACTCTACACCAGCTTTCAGCTTTCACGATCACCGCGGCGCGTCGCGGCGCCGTTCTCCTGTGGCGGCCCTGACAGGAGCGCTTCACTCGTGCGCCGCCCCAACTGTGCGCCATTCACCCAATCACCCGCCGGGCTTCCTGATACATCGCCCCGCGCGGGCCACCATCGTAGCGTTGTCCTTCACCGGGTCAGCCGTTCGCCAGAGCGGGCAAGGCTCGTAGGAGGTTTTCGGTTTGAACCCACTAGAATTCATCTTCCTGGCGCTCGTGCTTGGCTTATTCGGCGTGGCTGGCGGCTTCTACATGGGCCAGCAGCGCTCCAAGCTGCGCTACCAGGAAGCGCAGCTCCGCCACGAGGAGCAGATGCGCCTGGCCTCGGGTGAGGCGGAAAAACGGCTGACGCAATTGCAGGAGGATCAGCGCAGGATTCTCCAGGAGACGCGCGACGAGGTCGCCCGGGCGCGCGCGTCGCAGGAGGCTGAGGCGCGCGAGCGGCGCGAGGAGATCAAACGTCAGGAGCAGCGCCTCCAGGCCAAAGAGGAGACGCTGGACCGCAAGAGCGAGGGCATCGAGCGGCGCGAGCGGGCCATCAACCAGCGCGCCCAGGAGCTGGACACCATTCGTGATAACCTGGAGTCTCTGCGCGAGCAGCGCGTCGTCGAGCTGGAGCGCGTCTCGCGCATGTCCGCCGATGAGGCCCGCGCCCAACTGATCGCCGCCGTGGAGGAGGACGCCCGCCGCGCCGCCGCGTTGCGCGCCCGCGAGATCGAGGCTATCGCGCGCGAGGAGGCCGAGGCCCGGGCGCGTGAGATCATCACGCTGGCCATCCAGCGCTGCGCCTCCGACCAGGTTTCCGATGTCACCGTCTCCACCGTTCCCCTGCCCAATGATGAGATGAAGGGTCGCATCATCGGGCGCGAGGGCCGCAACATCCGCGCGCTGGAGAGCGCCACCGGCGTAGACCTCATCATTGACGACACCCCCGACACCGTCAGCCTCTCCGGCTTTGACCCGGTCCGCCGCGAGGTCGCCCGCGTCGCGCTGACCAAACTGATCCTGGATGGGCGCATCCACCCCGCGCGCATTGAAGAGGTCGTCGCCAAGGCGCGACAGGATGTGGAGCAGCTGACCCTCGAAGAGGGCGAGCGCGCCTGCGCCGAGGCCAACGTCACCAACCTGCCCGTGGATCTGGTGCGCTTGATCGGCAGGCTGCATTTCCGCACCAGCTACGGCCAGAATGTGCTCAACCACAGCATCGAGGTCTCCGTGCTGGCGGCGGCGATGGCCCACGAGCTGGGCGCCGACGTCAACGTCTGTAAGGTGGCCGGCCTGCTGCACGACCTGGGCAAGGCGATTGACCAGGAGGTCGAGGGGCCGCACGCGCTGATCAGCGGCGAGGTCGCGCGGCGCTTCAACCGCTCGCCCAAGATCATCCACGCCATCGTCGCCCACCACGCCACCGAGGCCGAGCCGCAGTCGCTGGAGGCGGCCATCGTGCAGGCGGCGGACGCCATCTCAGCGGCGCGCCCCGGCGCCCGGCGCGAGACGATTGACCTCTACATCAAGCGGTTGGAGATGCTGGAGGGCATCGCCAACTCCTTCAAAGGCGTCGAGAAGTCCTTCGCTATCCAGGCCGGGCGCGAGGTGCGCATCATCGTGCGCCCAGAGGAGGTGGATGAGGCGTCGGCGGCGCAGCTCGCCCGCGATGTCGCCCGCCGCATCGAGGAATCCATGGACTATCCGGGCCAGATTCGCGTCTGCGTCGTCCGCGAGACGCGCGTGATAGACTTCGCCAAATGAGCGACTCAACCAACGCCAGGATGAGCGACGCGCCGCCGGTGGCCCGCCGCATAGATCTGCACACCCACTCCACCGCCTCCGACGGCCTCCTCACTCCCACAGAGCTGGTTCGCCAGGCGCGCGAGACCGGGCTGGACCTGATCGGCCTGATGGATCACGATACCACCGGCGGGCTGGCGGAGGCCCAGAGCGCGGGCGCGCGTCTCGGCGTCACCGTCATCCCTGGCGTCGAGATCAACACGACCTTGCGCGGCGGCGGCGAGGCGCATGTGCTCGGCTACTACATCAGCCCAGACGACCCCTCGCTCGCGGCCAGCCTGGGCGCGCTACGCGAGGCGCGCGAGCGCCGCGGCGAGCGCATGGCCAACCGCCTGCGCGACGCCGGCTTCCCCATCACCTGGGAGCGGGTGCGCGAGCTGGCCGGCGGAGCGGTGGGACGCCCGCATGTCGCGCGCGCCCTGATCGAGGCGGGCTACGCCACCGATGTCTCCGACGCCTTCGCGCGCTACCTCTCCAGGGGCAAGGTCGGCTACGTCCCGCGCTACCACATCACGCCCGAGGACGCGATCCACATCATCCGCGCGGCGCGCGGCGTCCCAACGCTAGCGCACCCCAGCTACGTCCCCAACCTTGAGGAGCGGGTCCTGCCCGAGTTGGTGGAGGCTGGCCTGGAGGGGCTGGAGTGCTACTATGGCCAGTACGATGACGCGGCCGTCGCGCGGCTGCTGGCGCTGGCGAAGCGCTACGGCCTGATCGCCACCGGCGGCTCCGACTACCACGGCCCCAACATGCACCCCACCCCACTCGGCGGGCACTTCGTCCCACCGGAGGCCGCCACCCACTTGTGGGAGGCGCGCCAGCGCGCCCTCGCCCGCCTCGACGAGCCGTTCACCCTCACGATACCGGAACTGTGATGCGCTGAAAGGAGCGCGCGGTCATGGCGGATCATCCCGACAAGGTGGAGACGTGCATCCTCTGCCAGGGACGGGCGGCGGACGACCAACTCATGCGCGTCGAGGTCTGGCAGGACGACCTATGGCGGCTCACCACCGCCTACGCCTCGGAGACCCCTGGCTTCTCCTATCTGGAGCCCAAGCGCCACATCACCGACATCACCCAGCTCGATGGCCCTGAGGCGCAGACCTTCGGGCCAACGCTCGCGCGGATTACCAGCGCGCTTCGCGAGGAGACCGGCGCGCAACTTGTCTACATCTATGTCTTCGGCGACAGCGTCCCGCACCTCCACCTGCATCTCGCGCCGCACATCGCGGGGGACGCGCTGAACGAT
>DASTKI010000228.1:0-2805 GCA_035716045.1 Ktedonobacterales bacterium | reverse complement strand
TCCCTATCCGGCCCGCAACCCGCGTCGCGCGGCGGGGGGCAGCGCTCCTCGCAGCCGGATATCTCGCCCCACGCGCCGGAGCCAAGTCATCAGCGCCCGCGCGCGCCAGTGTTCATCGGGCTGCTCGTGGTGGCGCTGCTTGTGGCGGCTGGCGGCGCGTTCTACGCCTACACTAGCTTGACCACACCTGACCGCTCGACCCCACGGGCATCGGTGACCGGCTATTTCCACGCCCTCAGCGCGCAGGACTACGGCGCCGCGTGGCGCTACCACGCGGACAGCCGCAACAACCCCAACAGCCAGGCGGCGTTCATTCAGAGCCTCCAGGCGGATGACGCCAGCTATGGCGTGGTGCACAGCGCGGACGTCACGCAGGTTGCGATGACCACGCCCTCGCAGGCGATCGTGACCGCCTCGGTGCTGCGAGGAGATAGCAAGGCGCCGATGACCTACACGCTCCAGCTGACCCAGTACGATGGCTCGGTCTGGCTGATTGTGACGATTGGCAATCAGTGACGCTCAGCCGCCGAGCGCCTCCGCCACCCGTCGCCAATCGGCATTGAAGCGGGTGACGGCCTCGATGGTTAGCGGGTCATCCAGCAGGCCGCGAATGATCTCCGGGCGGGCGGTGATATCGCGCGCGCCGAGCGCCGCCGCCTCGACCACATCCGTGGAGGATTTGACGCTGGCGACGAGCAGCCGTGCGCCGCTATCCTGCTTCGTCAGCAGGCGCGCCATGCCGCCAATACGCTCGCAGGCGTCCACGCCCGCATGACGCAGGCGGCTGAAGTAGGGAATCACCCAGTCCGCGCCGGCGGCGGCGGCCAGATAGGCCTGCGCCAGCGACGCGACGGCGGTGAATGCGACCCGCGCGCCGCTGGCGATCAGCGTGCGGCCCGCCGCCAGGCCGTCCGCCGTCATTGGCAGCTTGAGGACGATGCGGGCGGGATCGAGTCCCAGGTAGCGTTCGCCCTCCGCGCGCAGACCATCGGCCGTATCCGCGACGGGTTGCGCGAAGACCGGGCCGTCACAGGACTGGATGAGGCCGCGCAGCGCGTCCTCATCGCGCAGCCGCTGGCCGCGCTCGACCGCCTCCAGCAGGATGGATGGATTGGTTGTGACGCCCGCGATGGGGAAGGTCGCGCAGAGGCGCGAGACTTCCTCGATCAGGGCGCAATCGACATACAGGCCCATATGTGAGCCTCCTGTCCGTCAGTGGGCTAGCGCTCCAGCCAGCCCAGCAGTGGGTAATGGAACGGCTTCCCCTGAAAGCCTTTCACCGCGCCGATAATGCTGAATATCACATTGAACAGCCCGACGACGGCCATGGCGCCATAGAACAGCAGCATGAAGCCGAACGAAAAGAAGAAGCTGGTTGGGTCTGGTGGTGTGGTCGAGGTGGGGTCGAATGACGCTGTAGCGATGAAGGAGGTGAAGAGCAGCGCCTCCATCGCGACGAATGCGCCAGCCACGAGGACCCCCATCACCAGGTGGAACCAGAAGGCCTGCTTCGATTGCCGCGAGGCGTAGGGATGGCTCTCGCGCATCGCCAGCCAGAAGATGAGCGGCAGGATCACCGGCGCGAAGAAGACGCTGAGGTGTGCGATGCCCGCCAGTGTGCGATCAGTCTCGGATGGCCCCATCGCATACGGCGGGTAGCCAGGGTATGGACTTGTCCCGTAGGGTGGCGGATAGCCGGGGCCGGGCGCGTAGCCGGGAGGCGGGCCGTAGGAGGCGCCCGCTCCATACCCTGGGCCGTAGCCTGGGCCGTAGCCTGGCCCGTAGGGTGGGGGCGCGGCGGTAGGGCCAGGCGCCGCCAGGTCGGGTCGCGCGGCATGGATCGCCTGGAGCAGGCGCATGGCGTCGGCCTGCTCGATGGGTGTGAGGTAGTAGGACGCGCCATCCGCCAGCCGCAGCGCCACCGCCGGGAATGGCGGCATGCCCGGCGCGACTGGCGTGCTGACATCCGCCACTAGCCCGGCGGATGCGATCTGACTCAGGGGGATGGTCGCGTCGCCGATGGTCAGCGCGCCATCGCGCAGGCTCGCGGTCGCCCCATTGCGCAGGGCGATGGTCAGCGCGGTCGCGGCGGTCGAATCCACGTCTCTCTCCTCAGCTATTCGGTTGTTCCTGCCAATGGCGGATGATTAGCGCGAGAGCGCGCGGGCGATCACCATCCGCTGGATCTGGTTGGTGCCTTCGTAGATTTGCGTGATCTTGGCGTCGCGCATCATCCGCTCGACTGGGAACTCCTTCATGTATCCGTAGCCGCCGAGCACCTGGATGGCGTCGTTGGTGACCTCGATGGCGGTGTCTGAAGCGAAGGTCTTGGCGATCGCTGATTCGCGCCCGAAGCTGGTCGCGCCGCTGTCCATCAGCTCGCCCGCGTGATACACGAGCTGGCGCGCGGCCTCGACCTTGATATCCATATCGGCCAGCATGAACTGGATGGCCTGGTTGGCGAAGATCGGCTGGCCGAACTGCACGCGCTGCTTGGCGTACTGGACGGCGAAGTCGAGCGCGCCCTGGGCGATGCCCAACGCCTGCGCGGCGATGCCGGGGCGGGTGCGGTCGAGGGTGGCAAGCGCGATCTTGAAGCCCTCGCCTTCTTTGCCGAGCAAGTTCGCCGCGGGGATGGCGCAGTCTTCGAAGACCAGCTCGCCGGTCTGGGAGCCGCGAATGCCCATCTTGTTCTCGACCTTGCCCAGATGAAAGCCTGGTGTGCCGTCCTCGACGACGAACGCGCTGATGCCACGCGTCCCGCCGTCTGGGTTGGTGCTGGCGAAGACGGTGTTGACATGGGCG